>CALENA010000020.1 GCA_937910875.1 uncultured Desulfobulbaceae bacterium
TAACGTTTAAGTTCACTTGCGCCGCCACCAAAGGTTGACCGCCAGGACACAAACGTTCACGGCGTCAAGCGAAACGCCTTGTTCGCTTTTTCATTTTATTTCAGATAGTTATCGACGAATTGACGTGGTTTAAGAACCTCGATCTCTTTGTATCCTGATATTTTCAGCAGGTGTTTGTCACCACTGACAATCAGCTTGCTTTGACAGGCGATGGCACGCTCAACAAATTTGTTGTCATCTGGATCTTCACAGATTGTCTCAATAATGCCTTTTGTCTCAACGAATTCTCCGAAGATAGTGAATAGCTCGATGATCGGCTCGATATTGATAGAAGGATATTTCGCTGAAAGTTCTTCGCCAATCCGTTGGTATTCTTCAAGTATTTGTTCAGTTAGGACAATCTTAATTTGGGATTTTCGCCAAGATTGAAGAATTTGAGAAGGTGGACCACCAAAGAATATGCCCGATATGAAAACATTTGTATCCAGGACAATTTTCATTTTTTACCCCGGACTTTCTTGATTGCCTCCGTAATATCTGTTTTTTTCAATCCTGCCTTTTTTCCGTCGTTACGGGCTTTAGCAATTAGCTCGTCGAATTCATCAATTGATGGGGGAGTAATGCTTTTTAATATTACTACATCTTTGTCGCCAACAACGATGAACTGCGCGCCTGCTTTCAAATTCAGGTTTCTCCGAATATTATCGGGTATTACGACTTGCCCTTTTGACGACATTTTTGTGGTAGATACGTTTGCCATGATGTGCCTCCAGAATTAGTGTTTCTTACATGTAAGATTATACTGAGGACATCTACGAAAAGCAAGTAATGGGTCATTCTTTTGAAGCGAACTATATTATTATGCGCGGTATAATAATGCGAAGGAGTTACATATGGCTGACCTTCAATCCTTCAAAAAATACCTGATTGACAAACGTTTGGTGCCAGCGAAAAAGCAGCCTTACTACGTCCACTGGGTATCCAATTTCCTGATATCGTACAAGAAAAAGGAAGTCACACCGGTTGATGATCGCCTTGTTAATTCTTTTTTGGAGCGTCTTGCCAAGACCAATGAGGATTGGCAAGTCAACCAAGCTCGCGAAGCACTTCGTCTCTTTTTTTATTACATCTCCCAAGGCACTGATAAGCACCCCCACCCTATTATCCCACTGGAGTCCGATAGCGCCTGGCAGCATGTCGTTCAGCAAATGCGAGAGGCCCTGCGCCTCAGACATCGAGCCATCAGCACCGAGAAGACTTACCTGAACTGGGTTCGCGGTTTTTATACCTTTCTCCACGGTAAGCACCCTGCTGAGATTGACTCCAGTGACGTCAAAAGATTCCTCAGTTATCTGGCAGTTGATGGAAAAGTGGCCGCCTCGACCCAGAATCAGGCCTTCAGCGCCCTGTTGTTTCTCTTCCGGCACGCACTGGATCAAGATTTGACCGATATTGCTGACACAGTTCGAGCCAATAAACGACGCAAGTTGCCTGTGGTCATCAGCAAACAGGAAGTGCAGAGAATATTCAGTCATCTTGATGGTGTCGCACTTCTCATGGCTCGACTCATCTATTGCTGCGGACTGCGCCTGCAGGAGTGTCTCAGCCTGCGCGTCAAGGACCTTGATTTTGAGCAGAATACCTTGACGATTCGCTCGGGCAAAGGTGACAAAGATCGTCTAACCGTGTTACCCCAATCGCTCAAAAATGATCTTCACACCCACCTTGTGGACGTGCGCCAACTCCATGAACAAGATTATGGTCAACTAAATGCTGCAGGCATCCAGCTGAAAGCGACCTGGAAGAGTGCAAATGCATTATATGCTTAACGTACCATCCATAATGATACTATCTTCAATAAACACCATATGCCAAATTTATTTTCCCTCTTCTGACAAACAAATTTGGCATATCCATGGGATTGATGAACTCGTAACAATTCACACGAGGCTGTAATTTCGAGCAAAGGGAGAAATATTAGGCCGACAACAGCCTGGAACTATAAAGATTTCTACCTTTGGTCGAAATGAAAAAAAGGGAATACAGGGGAGGAGAGAAGGGGCTCAACGCCAAGGATGAGCCATAAAAAAGATGGGCAGTTCTGAGAGATAAAGAACTGGCTGGCATGGGCAAGAGAATACTGGTGGTCGTCGATGATCACCCCCTATACAGGGGGGTCCTCAAATCTATTCAGCTCTACATTTCTTCGCACATTAAGCGGGTCAACAACACGACCGTTCATGGCTATATAAACACCGGGCTGGAGAATCTGAGCTGCGGTGACAGCACACCCCATATTGAATACCGCGTCGCTATCTCAAAATTGGGCGGGATACATGGAACCGGTCATGAAGAGGTTTTACCAGCAACATCTTTCAGGACTTTTGCTGGCGCAACCATGGTGTCTGTGCCGTGGGTGATGATAAATCGCTCCACGGGAGCAGACTTCACTCGCCGGAGGAGCACCAATCTGATACTCCGATTTTTGATCGAAACAAATCTTATCAGTGGTCCAGCCGGCAGTGTACCTCTCTATTTTTATGGTCTAAAGAGAGTCAATCGTTGAATTCTGCTGCGCGGGTCCAGTCCATCACAGAGCAGCTCACAGCACCACGCGTTGCCTCACTTCACCGGTGGGGTAAAGATACGCTTGGCCAATTCGGCATCCAGCAGGAACAGGGCGCTTGAGTTATCACCAATCAGGCGCAGCTTATCCACAACCGCACCCACCGTGGACTCTTCCTCCACCTGCTCTCCGACAAACCAGTCGAGAAAGAACTTGCCCGCATGATCACGATTCTCGATGGCCACATCCATGAGATTATTGATCAGGGCCGTCACCTTCTGCTCATGGGCCAGAACCTGCTCAAAACAGGCCAGGGGCGAGGCCCAGGTCTGCTCCGGCCGTTCAATGGCCTCCAGCACGGCCTTGCCGCCCCGCTCGTGGATATAGTCATACATCTTCATCCCGTGGAACATCTCCTCCTGAACCTGGGCCCGCATCCAGGCGGCAAAACCGTTCAGGCTCAGGGACTGGAAATAGGATTCCATGCCCAGATAAAAATAACTGGAATAAAATTCAGCATTCACCTGCGCGTTCAACGCGTTCACCATTGCCTCTTTCATCGTGACTCTCCTCATCTATAAAATTCGTACGGCTCGTTCTCAACACAACCTGCAAACAACCAGACAATGTTCAAGTCAACACCAAACCGGCCCTGAGCAGTCAGGGGTGGAGGGCGTCTGACTGCGACACCCCGAAACCAGATCAAACCCGGTCCAGCACTCCCTATTCTTCATCCTTCTTACAGCCGCACCCTTCGGATGTGGAGCCACAACTTTCCGCCTTGGCCTTTTCCATATTCACCTGCGAGCGATTAAAGACCTGAATGGCACAATAGGAGCCGCACATGGAGCAGGCCGGGGTCTTGTCACTGCCGCCCTCCCGGCGGAAACGGGCCGCTTTCTCCGGATCAAGAGACAGTTCAATCTGACCCTTCCAGTCAAGCTTGCTGCGGCGCACGGCCATGAGCCGGTCGCGCTCCATGGCCCCGGGAATTCCCTTGACCAGATCCGCGGCATGGGCGGCTATCTTGGACGCGATAACCCCCTCATGGACATCCTGGACATCAGGAAGCTTCAGATGCTCGGCCGGAGTCACATAACAGAGATAATCGGCACCGGCCGCTGCGGCAATGGCCCCGCCGATGGCACCGGTGATATGATCGTAACCAGGCGCGATATCGGTCACCAGCGGTCCCAGGACATAAAAGGGTGCATTCTTGCACATCTTTTTCTGGAGCATGACATTGGCGGTGATCTGGTCCAAGGGCATGTGGCCCGGGCCCTCAATGATCACCTGCACGCCGGCCGCCCAGGCACGCTCGGTGAGCTCACCCAGATTGATCAACTCCTGAATCTGATTGCGATCAGTGGCATCGGCCAGGCAGCCAGGCCGGATACCATCGCCCAAGCTCAAGGTCACCTCATGCTCCCTGAGGATGGCCAGCAGGTCATCGAAGTATTCAAACATGGGGTTTTCCTTGCCATGATGACTCATCCACTCAAGAGTGAAGGAACCACCACGACTGACAACCCCCATGATCCTCTTCTGGCGGCTGAGCCGCTCCTGGAGATGACGATTGATACCGCAATGGATGGTCATGAAATCTACCCCATCCATGGCCTGTTTTTCGATGACCTTGAACATTTCATCCACGGTGACATCAACGATGTTCTGCTTCTGCTGCTCCACGGCCTCGGCCACCGACTGGTAAATGGGCACAGTGCCCAGAGGCACCGGACAGTTGGCCAGGATCTGGCGCCGAACCTCATCAAGATCACCGCCCATGGACAGGTCCATCATGGTGTCGGCCCCGGCCTTGATGGCCACCCGCAACTTTTCCAGCTCCTGGTCCAGACTGGCAATATCCTTGGACGAACCGATATTGGCATTGACCTTGGTCCGGGTGCCCTTGCCGATGGCGATCACCGGGTCCACCTGGTGATGAATGTTTTTGGTGATGGCAATGGTGCCCTCGGCCACCCCGGCCATGAGCTGCTCCACCGAAATGGCTTCATTTTCGGCACAACGCTCAAAAAGAGGTGTCACCTTACCCTGGAGGGCATCTTCACGAATTGTCATAACCATTTACTCCTTGCAGTAGATATCCAGAACAGCGGCAGAGACCGCCGTCGTTTTCCATTTTTATCAAGTTGACTCATCACCACAGCAGCCAAACAACATACCACACCGTGGCAGATTATGCTCATTTAACAGACCTCTTCAACAGCCTCGCCCCTGATCCACAAAATAAGGAAAAAAGAGACAGGGGGCAGGCACTCACCCACCACATCTCCGCAGTTCTCTCATTCAGCAAGGACCCCGCCACCCCGGTCGATACTAACCGGACCATTCAGGACGGTGCAAAAACGGTACGCACCGTCCCATATATAGCCGGTTCGGCAAATGATCTCAAGTCTCCTCTCCCGACTTCTTGGTTTTCAGAGTCCTGGGTACACATTCCCTCGCTTGACTCAGTCATTCTCGCAGGCCACTCGCACCAGAAGAGAAAATAAACTATTTTGGACACGACCCATTAACCATGATATCTTTTCATTGAGCTTCATCAGTCAACGTCGGAACACCAGAAAAGACAACCATCAAATCGGAGAACAAATGACAACCGGGCAAGCGGATCATAAACTCAAACTACGAACCCTGACCATTGCCGACTATGACGACATAGAGGTGATCATGAAACAGGCCTATGCCGGAATGGGCGGGGCCTGGACCAGAGATGAAATAGACAGACTGCTGAAACTTTTTCCCCAGGGGCAGGTCTGTATTGAAGACAACGGCAGCGTGGTCTGCGCCGCCCTGACTCTCATGGTTGACTACTCAAAAATAGAAGACAACCACTCCTATGACGATATTGTCGACGACGGTAAATTCAGCATCAATGATCTTGAAGGAGACTATCTTTACGGAATTGATGTCTTCGTCCACAAAGACTACAGGGGCATGCGGCTGGGCAGAAGAATCTACGACGCCAGAAAAGAACTCTGCGAAAAGCTCAACCTGAAAGGCATCATCGTCGGCGGCCGCATCCCCGGGTATGCCAAGTACGCCAAAGAACTGACTCCCGATCAGTATATCGACAAGGTGCGCAAAAGAGAACTTGTCGATCAGGTCCTGACCTTTCAGCTCTCCAACGACTTTCACCCCAAACGAGCCATCCGCAACTACATCCCCGAAGACAAGAGTTCCAAGAGCTACGCCGTCATGCTGGAATGGAACAATATCTTCTATCAGAGCAAAAAGAGGATGAGCTGGGGCCGTCGATCCAATGTCCGGATCAGCACGGTCCAATGGCAGATGCGGCCCTTCAACACCGTCGATGACCTGCTGCAGCAGATTGAATTCTTTGTCGCTGCCTGCTCCGGCTACCAGACCGACCTTTTGCTCTTCCCTGAGATGTTCAACGCACCTTTACTGGCCAATTACGATCAGCAGAACCCCTCCCTGGCCATGCGCTCCCTGGCCGACCTTACCGAGCCGTTGCGGGAGGCGATGCTGCAGATGGCGATGAAATACAACACCAACATCATCACCGGAAGCCTGCCGGTCTATCAGGACGACAAACTTTATAACGTCGCCTTTCTCTGTCGACGCGACGGCACCTGGGACTCGCAGCATAAACTGCATATCACCCCTGATGAAGCGGAGTGGTGGGGCTTTCAGGGCGGCAACGAACTGAAGGTCTTTGATACCGATATCGGCAAAATCGGCATCCTGGTCTGTTTTGATGTCGAATTCCCCGAGTTACCGCGGAAACTTGCCGACCTGGGCATGAAGGTGCTGCTGGTCCCCTACTGGACCGACACCAAAAACGCCTACCTGCGGGTCCGGCGCTGCGCCCAGGCCCGGGCCATCGAAAATGAATGCTATGTGGCAATCACAGGCAGCGTCGGCAACCTGCCAAAGGTGAAGAACATGGATATTCAGTATTCCCAGTCGGCGATCTTCACGCCCTCTGATTTCGCTTTCCCGCACGATGCAGTGGCGGCCGAGGCCACTCCCAATACCGAAATGACCCTGCTGGCCGACCTCGACCTGGACCTCTTGAAAGAAATCCGCAAGCATGGCAGCGTCCGCAACCTGGAAAGCCGCCGGACAGATCTCTACAACATCAACTGGACTCCAAAAAACTAACCAGCATGGCTGGACCAAACTGGCCCCAGCCACAATCAACCATGAACGTTCGTTCCTTTGACATGGCCAGTCATGGGTTCCAATGAACTTTCGAATAAAACATAAAGAGGCTCGACCCCCTTTTCGTTTCCTAAGCAAGGAATTTAACCATATAATGCAGTGGATGACGAAAACATCCGCGGAGATGCTTGGCCAGATTTTTTGTTTCAGTTATGAGGTAAGATATTGATGAAGTGGCAGAATCTGCAGCTGGCAGTCTTTCCTTTCCTGAGGTGGTGGCCCCGCGTGACCCGGAAGGCCCTGCACTATGATCTGATGGCGGGACTGACCGGAGCGGTTATTGCCCTGCCCCAGGGGGTCGCCTTTGCGGCTATTGCCGGGATGCCCCCGGAATACGGCCTCTATGCCGGCATGGTCCCGGCCATCGTGGCCGCCCTGTTCGGCTCGTCCTGGCATCTGGTCTCAGGCCCGACCACTGCCGCTTCAATTGTGATCTTCTCGGCCTTGAGCCAGCACGCAACTCCTGGCAGTGCCGAGTATGTCCAGCTGGCACTGACCTTAACGGTCATGGTCGGCCTGATTCAGTTCACGATGGGTCTGGCCCGTTTTGGGACCCTGGTCAATTTCATTTCCCATTCTGTTGTCATTGGATTCACGGCCGGGGCGGCAATTTTGATTGCCACCAGCCAGCTGAAACACTTTTTCGGCTTATCACTCCCCCGGGGTGGTAATTTTTACGAAACACTCTCGGCAGTTTTCTCGCGCTGGAGTGAAATCAATCCCTATATTACCGCAGTCGGCCTGGTGACCATGCTTGCCGGTATCCTCATCAAGCGCTTCAAACCCCGATTTCCCTCAATGATCGTCTCTATGCTGGTCGGCAGTGTGGCCGCATTTGCCCTGAGCAGAATCCTGGGAGCGGATGTGACAAAAATTGCCACTGTCGGGGCGCTGCCGGCCTCATTACCGCCGTTATCCGCCCCGACGCTCTCCCTGACAACGATCAAGATGCTGGCACCGGCCGCTCTGGCAACAACTCTCTTTGCCCTGACCGAGGCCGTGTCGATTGCCCGATCCCTGGCCGATAAGACCGGACAGGACCTTGACGCCAATCAGGAATTCATTGGTCAGGGGCTGTCAAATATCGTGGGCTGTTTTTTTTCCGGATATGTCGCAACCGGTTCATTTAACAGAAGCGGCCTCAACTATCAGGCCGGGGCCAGAACACCACTTGCCGCCATCATCGCCGGGGCTCTGTTGATAGTACTGGTTCTCCTGGTGGCACCGCTGACCGCCTACCTGCCTGATGCGGCCATGGCGGGAATCCTCTTTCTGGTGGCCTGGGGTCTGATCGATATTCCCCATATCCGCAAGGTGCTCCGTGCCAGTCGTTACGAAACACTGATCATGGGAACGACGTTCTTTGCGACGCTGTTTCTGGAACTTGAGTTTGCCATCTTTTTAGGCGTCATGCTGTCACTGGTCCTCTATCTGAAACGGACCTCGCATCCTCGCCTGCGCAGCCGGATACCCAATCCCCGTCAGGCGGAACGGCCCTTTATCACAGATCCGAGCCTGCCCGAGTGTCCGCAGCTGAAGATCGTCCGGATCGAGGACTCGCTTTATTTCGGCTCCGTCAATCATGTCCGGGAGACCATTAATGCAATGTACCGGGAAAATCCCGGCCAGAAACACCTCCTGATCGTGGCCAGAGAAATTAACTTTATTGATATGGCCGGCGCAGATTTTCTCGTTCGACTGGCCCGGGAGCGGAAAGCAGAAGGCGGAGGCTTATATCTCTATCATATCAACGAAGGCGTCTGTGATCATTTCAGGCTCATTGATGACCTGATGCAGATCGGTCCTGAAAATATCTATGAAACAAAACAGGAGGCCATAGCCGAAATCTTTTTGAAGTTGGACCGGACAATCTGTGACCGGTGCACGGCCAGGATCTTTCTGGAATGTCAAACGATCACTCAATGATTAATTGATCTGGGTGGAGGGGTTGGTCTCAGGGTCAGAATGGGCTGCTTGATGAAGCTCTGGTGAACTTTCGGATAAAAAAAGAGGAGGAACCATCATGAAAACCACACAACTTTCAATCGGACTATTTGGAATAATGATATTAATCTCTTTGGCAATAATTTTTCCAAACAAGAGCTTTGCTCATTGTGACACCTTGGATGGGCCGGTTGTCGCAACAACTCGCCTTGCTTTGGATAAAGGCGATGTAACAACGTTACTCAAGTGGGCTCGCCAACTATAAACAAAGGAATTCTGTTTTCGGTTGCCGGTATTCTTGAGGTTATGCATGGGTTACAATTTAAAAGGAAAAAAGCTGCCGCCTTTGGGGCATACGGCTGGAGTGGTGAAAGTACCAAGATAATCAGACCACCGCTTAAACTATCAATCCGTTTATAATACAGGGCCGAGCCTCTTTCGGAAACTTTCGCCCCGATTTCGCAATCCAATATCCCCTATGACAACTCCTCAAATTATCATTATATCCGTGCTGCTGATGACTATGGGCATGTTTTTATGGGGACCTTGGCGTCATGATATGATTGCCATTGGCGCTTTGCTTGTTTGTGTTATCAGCGGCCTGGTTCCAGGAAAAGAGGCTTTTGCCGGTTTCGGACACCCTGCGGTTGTCACTGTGGCATCTGTATTGGTACTTGGCTATGGTCTGCAGATTTCCGGGGCAGTGAATGTGATTACACAGCGTTTTCTCCCAACCTCAGCTGGACCGACGGTAAGTATTCTGGCACTTATCAGTCTTGCTGCTTTATTATCGTGCTTCATGAATAATGTTGGCGCACTGGCACTGTTAATGCCGATTGCTATTCAAATGGCAACAAAACAAAATATTCCACCGGGAAAGATTCTTATGCCGCTGGCATTTGGATCTATCCTTGGAGGAATGACCACTTTGATTGGGACACCTCCCAATTTGATTGTCTCAGCGTACAGAGAGTCAACAGGATCGGGAAGTTTTTCCATGTTTGAATTTGCGCCGGTCGGCGGCTCTGTTGCAATCATTGGCATTATCTTTGTTGGGGTAATGGGCTGGCGGTTGGTGCCGGCACGTAAACAGGATGATAGCGGAAGTTTTGATTCAGGCACTTACCTAAGTGAGATCCGGATTGTTGAAGGCAGCAAGGCCGTAAACAAAAGACTGTACGAAGTTGAACAAATTTTAGATGATACCGACGCGCAGATTGTCGGGATGATTCGTCATGATGTCCGATTTTTCGCACCAAATCCCCGCAAAGTGTTGCTGGACGGTGATGTTTTGATCATTGAAGTCGACCCTAAGTCCTTGCCATCAACCATTTCAAGCCTTGGGCTCGATTTAGAAGAGGTTGTTCCTCCAATCGCTGACAATGAAGAGTCGGAAGTCAACAATGATAACCTGTCAGAGAGAAATGAAAAAACTCCAATCAACGTTATTCAAAATGAAGAAAATGACAAAAATAAAACCCAATCAGATGAGGTCGTTATTCAAGAGCTGGTTGTGATGCAAAACGCTGCATTGGTTAATCGTTCTGCTCTTGACATTGAATTGCGCAATCGATACGGCATCAATTTGCTTGCCTTGTCTCGCCAGGGACGACGAACAATCAAACGCCTGCGCTCTACTCCTGTTCTAGCCGGAGATGTCCTGTTGCTCCAAGGGACACCAGAATCGATGTCCGGTTTTGCCTCACACTATGGCTGTTTGCCTTTGGCAACACGTAATATTTTGGTCCCGAAAAAAGGACAGGCACTCACTGCCTCACTTGTTATGGCCGTTGCTGTAAGTGTCGCAGCCCTGGGGATCCTCCCTGCTGAGGTTTCTTTTGTTGCTGGAGTTCTCGCCTTTTCAGCATTGGGAATTGTTCCGGTTCGCTCAATCTATACGGCTGTCGACTGGCCGGTTATCATCCTGTTAGGAGCCATGCTCCCTGTTGCCGATGCCATGTCCTCCAGCGGTGCCGCCAGCGTGATCGCGAATTTTTTATTAAACAATGTGGCCCAGGGGCATGTCATTGCCGGACTGGTGGTGGTGTTGGTGGTGACTATGTTCCTGTCGGACTTGATGAACAACGCTGCAACGGCGGCGTTGATGTGCCCGATTGCTATCAGCTCCGCCAATCAACTGGGCGCAAATGCCGACACCTTTCTGATGGCCGTTGCCATAGGAGCTTCCTGTGCTTTCCTGACACCCATAGGGCACCAAAACAACACTCTGATCCTTGGGCCCGGTGACTTCCGCTTCGGCGATTACTGGCGGTTGGGTCTGGTATTGGAGATTATAGTAGTCGCGGTCAGCGTGCCAATGCTTCTCTGGATATGGCCTCTATGATAAAAAGACTGGGTTACTTGCTGTAAAATAATAGTGGAAAAGACAAGTTTATCTCATTCCTTGTCATTCAATCAATGACACAATGGAATGAAGCGTGCGATGTTTTTTGAAAAAGCGAACTCGACATTCAGCGAAGCTATAAATTTAGATCCCAAATATGGCAACGCGTACCGCGCATGGGCTCTTTCGTTATACTTGGAAGGCAACTACAAAAAAGCGTGGGAGGCAGTAGATCAACACCGTGCATCAGGTGGCGATAGCCTTTCTCCTGACTTTATTGACTCCCTGTCAAAAAAGATGCCCGAACCAAAGTAAATAATGGTGTGGGCAGAGAGTTGGTTAACCAAGTGATCTCAAACGTTCGGCCACAGAAATATGGATACTGGCCCAAGAAACAATTTGATAACGATGCATGATACCCAGTATGCTTATTAAAGAAATGTTGATTTGAGATTGATGGGGGTCAGCATCAATTTGTTAGGGCCCTTCTGCTTGTTAAGACAAAATCTATAAAAGGGCGGCTCCATGATCGACAATATCCATAAATGGCTCATCCTCAGGCTTACTCTGGTTTGGCTCGTTCTTTCTCTAGTGGTCGGCGGTCTGGTCAACTACATCGGTCATATCCGGCTGGATAACCATGTTGTCGACATGGCTCGAGCCGAGACCTCTCATTACACCGCCGATTTTACCGCCTACTTGAAATCTCCCACACCGCAGGCTCTTGCTCTGTTCAGTCGAAAAATCCAGACTCTTATTGAAAAAGACCACTTAATTGTGGTGGAATTCTATGGTGCCGATTCCAAGAAGGTCACCGAGGCGTTCAAATCGTCCGTTGCAGAGGTCGAGACACGGCTCCCCAAACATGGAACCGAGTTCACTAACACCTCGAAAATTCTTTGTGAGAAGTTGACCTTGGGCCAAGAGATCTTCATGCGGGTTTTTGTTCCCATCTTTGATGATGCAGGGCTTAGAAGCGGCTATCTCGAAGGGATTTACCATGCCCCAAACGATATTGTTGTCCAAAACAAAAGAGAGTCTCTCTGGGCCTTGATTTTGGTTGTGGTGGTCATGTTCGTGATCACTCTGGCGCTCTACCCGCTCATCATTCGTCTTGATCGTAAACTCCTGGAATACGCACATATTCTGGCTTTGACCAATATCGGGATGTTGAAAGTTCTGGGTAGCGCCATTGCCAAACGAGACAGCGACACCAATATCCACAACTTTCGGGTGGCCTTGTATTCCGTTCGTTTGGGAGAGAAACTACATCTCTCAAATACCGCCATGCAGGGGTTGATCAAAGGTGCTTTTTTGCATGATGTTGGCAAAATAGCCATCACTGATGCAATCCTGCTCAAACCGGGCAAGTTGACCAGCGAGGAGTTCGAGACCATGAAAACTCACGTCAGCCACGGAGGAGACATCCTCTGCAGCTATGACTGGCTGCAGGACGCAGACGAAGTGGTTCGCTACCACCACGAAAAATTCAATGGCAGCGGTTATCTGTCGGGTTTAAAAGGGGAGGATATACCGCTCAACGCCCGGATCTTTGCGGTGGTGGATGTCTTCGACGCCCTGACCTCCAGGCGGCCATACAAGGAGCCGTTCAACCTGGAGACCTCAGTCGGTATCATCAGGGAAGCGCGGGGTAGTCATTTTGATCCGGCAATAACGGACCTGTTTCTGGAACAGGTCGAGGCGCTGTATGCCGAGATCTGCAACGAGGATGAACCGCTGCTGCACGGCAAACTGGAGGAGTGCATCAAGACATACTTCCGGTAGTGTCTTTCCTCGGCAAAGGGGGCCATTGCACAAAAAAAACATTGCCTCCATCTCGGATCACGACGAATTGAAAGATAGCTTGCCAAATACTTCGACAATCTGAATGTGAATTTCATCTATCCCATAGATTATCAACAACAACTGAAATCGCCGAATCGAGCAGCCGGGGGTTTTAATAACGTCAACAAAACCATAACGAGGTCATTTAAATGTTAAGAAAATTGATTCTGTGTCTCTGTACATTAGCAATAATATTTTCACAATCAAGTTCCAATCTTATGGCACAGGGCAACAATTCTCCTGCAAAAGAGGACCAGCAAAAAGAGCAATCTCCATTCTTGATCACAGGCGAACTGCCACACCTCACCAAATTGTTAATGCAACAATGGGACAATTCTACATTGCACCTCACGGAGAAACAAAAGCCCCAATTACTTGTGGTCAGAAAAAATACTATTGAAAGTGTCGAAAATCTTGCCCCGCAAATTATCTCACTCCAAAAACAGGTGACAGAGGGTATAGTTACAGGAAAAACTCCTGAAGAACTTTATTCTGTTGTGCAAGCCATCTCTCAATTGAAGGCTGAAGCAACTATGGTCCACCTTAAATGCATCTTCGACACAAGCAGGATTTTGACTCAACAACAACTTGATATTCTCTTGAAAGAATAACCTGCACCTGTCGCTAGTACCTCGTCGTGGTGGGTCAGGACAATAATCATGGCTTGCGTTCTTTTCATCTGCAAGAACGTTTGCGGGGAGAGTCAGAAACTGATTGGCTCAGGCATTCACGCAGACCGCTCATACGCATAGCCCGGCGGCCAACCGCAGCACAAAAGATCTCTCTGCTGCCGGAAAGTTGCACCACCTGCCTGGCCCTGGTGATGGCGGTGTAGATCAACTCCCGGCTCAGAACCGGCAGATCCTGGTCAGGCAGCAGGAGCAGGACCTCATCAAACTCAGACCCCTGGCTCTTGTGGACGGTCATGCCATAAACAGTCTCATACTCGGGCAGACGGGCCGGTGAAAAACTGCGCGGCTGGCCATCGCGGCCCTCAAACCAGATCCGGAAGCCGCCATTTTCGCCAGCCTCCGGCAGACAGATCCCCACATCTCCGTTGTACAGCTCAAGTCGGTATTCATTGCGCTGAATCATAATCGGACGTCCCGCATACCAGCCCCCTGCGGGACAGTCATACCCTTGCGCCCGCAGATAACGCTCAACCCCCTGGTTCACCCCTGTGACCCCGCACCGGCTCTGGCGAACCGCGCACAGGACCTGAAAACTGCGTAACTGCCTGAAGAGTGCTGCCAGGTCCTTGCCATCCCCAGGACCGGTCTCCATGGCCAGGCGCAAAAAGGGTTCAAGGCGACGCCCGATCTCCGCAAAAAGCGATCCGGTGAGTATCCCCAGTGCCCCCTCCCCGCCCTCGACCAGGAAACGCCAGGCCTCCTCTGCAGTTCCCCGATTCACCGCCAGAGACAACTCATGGATATGACGGTCAAAGCGGTAGGTCCTGAGCAATTCAACACTCCTGGCAGGGAGTGCTGCCACACAGTCGGCAAACACGGCACCGCTCTCCACTGAGGAGAGCTGGTCCCGGTCACCCAAAAGGATCAGGCGAGCCCCTGGTTTCAGGGCGGCAACGAGCTTGCTCATCAGGGCCAGATCGACCATGGATGACTCATCCACCACCACCACATCCCAGGGCAGGGGGTTGGCCTGATCATGACGGAACGAGACCTGATGTCGCCGGACCCCGAGCAGACGATGCAGGGTCCGGGCCTCGGTCGGAATCCGGGCCCGGATCTCCTCAGGCAAGGGCAAATCCTGACGCCCGGCAACTATTGATTCCTGCAGGCGCCTGGCCGCCTTGCCGGTGGGCGCGGCCAGGGCAATGTCCAACTCGGGTTCCAGGACCGCCAGGAGCAGGCCCAGGATTCTGACCACGGTACTGGTCTTGCCGGTCCCCGGCCCTCCGGCAATCAGGGCCAGGGGAGACCCCAAGGCCAGTTCGGCCGCCCGCCGCTGATCACTGATCTTTTCATCAGGGGCCAGTGGAAAACAGAGATCCAGGAGAGCATCACAGGCGATCGGTTCCAGCGACTTGGCGGCCAGGGCCAGAAGTCTGCTGGCCAACTGCTGTTCGTAGCAGAAATAACGCTGCAGATAGAGGCGCGGCCCCTGCAACACCAAGGGCGTGCGCGGGCCGCTCGACACCAGATGGGGAACCCGGACCAGCAGCTCTGCCTCACCTGGCGTGACCATCTGACAGCTGTGGCCATCGGCCAAGCTTGCTGACAACTCCCGGACAAGGGCCTCAAACCGCTCCAGCTGATCACCTGCCAAACGGGAAAGACGGGCCAGAAAACAGGCCAGCTGTCGGTCAAACAGAGAGCTTTTCTGCTCCATCATGCGCCTCCTCCGGTCATGACCTGATGCAGGCGGTCAAGGAGAGAGGGGTCAGGGCGATCAAAGCAGACCCCACTCCCCGGCACGGCCGAGTCCATCCCCCGGACAAAGAGATAGCAGACCCCGCCGAAATGGCGTTCAGGCGCATAATCCACCAGGGTCTGGGCCAGATATTTGTGTAGCACCAGACTGTAGAGCCAGTACTGGAGGCCGTAATTGTGTTCACGCATGGCCTTCGCCAGATGCTCCGATGCGTAAGACGCCATCCCGGCACCGAGACGATTACTCTTGTAGTCAATCAGATAATAACGCCCCTGCCAGCGACAGACCAGATCAATAAAACCGGTCAGGTACCCACGCAAATCCTGGGGCGCCACCGGGCGTACCGTGGGCTGGTCTGCAAGCAGCCCGTTCAGCCGGGCCGTTGAACCGGCGCGGAGATGCAGAGTGAAGGGCATCTCACGCAGGCAATCACGCTCAGCCAACTGAGAGAGCATAAATGATTCCACTGGAACGCCTGCACCCATGATCCCGCTTTCCAACAGGGGCGTGGTCGTGGTTCGGACCAGCAGGCGGCGCAGGGGAGAAAGCTCCACGTCCTGCTGATACCGGCCACAAAATTCCAGGAGCCGGGCCTCGCTGAGTCCGCCTGCAGCCAGTTGGGCAAAAGAGTTTTCTTCCAGCAGGCCATGGATCAGATTACCAAAACCCGGTCCGGCAGGCAGTGTGGCCTCAGGCTCCTTTTCACCTGTCAAATCAGCCACCCCGCCACTCTCGCTCGTCAGCTGCACGGGTTCCGGCTCGTCCGGGTCATGAAAGGTGAAATGGGCCAGGGAACTGTAGCTGTGCAGACGCCAGCCCGATTCAAGATCGCTGCGATGGCAGGTTCGACAGCCCAGGGCCACGATCTCCTCTTGATCCTCTGCAGTTTCGGGCGCCGGGACCAGCACTTGTTCAACCTCCAGATCCAACAGACGAAACTCCCCGGACAATTTGGCACTCAACTCCTGCAAACGCAGCTCCTGAGCCTGTCCATCTTCCTGATCTGCCAGGCCCAAAAGCTGAGCCAGGGCCGTGGTCCGGGCATCGGCCACTGTCCTGCCGGGCCGGACATCGGCCCAATAGAGATAACAGCGACTGATGGCCCGAGTCAGGGCCACATAGACCAGGCGCATCTCTTCGGCTCCATCATCCTCTGCCTGCTGCTGCAGGCGCTCATCAAAGACAGGTGAGCCAAGATCAAGGATACGGCCGCCATCCGGGCCCTCACAGACCAGGGCCTGGGGGGGGGCAAACCGGCCCCGGTACCAGAGAAAGGGACAGAAGACCACTGAATACTGCAGCCCCTTGGCCGCGTGCAGGGTCACGATACGCAGCGCCTGCTCATCACTCTCCAGACGCAGTTCACTCTTTTCCGGAGAGGTCCCGTCCCCGTCAATCAGTTGAATCAGCCATTGCAGGACCTGGGCCGGTGCAAGCCCCTCCTCCTCAATAGTCGCATGAACCAGTTCCAGCAGGTGGTTGATATTGGTGATCCGCCGCTCTGCCCACTCCAGCCGGGCCAGGTGTTCAAAGACCCGCTCCCCGGCCAGCAGGCGACCCATCATCACCAGAAAACCCTGCTCGTGCCAGCATTGGCCATACCCCTGAAACCGTTCAAGCCAGCTCTCCCCGCCATCCCCCTCCTGCCAGATGTTCTGGAGCCTGTCCCCGGAGAGCCCGAACCAGCTGCAGGTCATGGCCGTCTTCAAGATTTCCGGATCACCCGGGGCGCACAAGGCCCGCAGGAGCAGGGCCAGTTCCCGGCATTCATCACTGGCAAAGACGCTCCTGCGACTGGTGAGAACCGCCGGAATTCCGGCTCGGAGCAGGGCCTCGTAACAGGCCTGCCCCTGATGATTATTACGGACCAGGATGGCAATGTCCCGCGCCCCGAGCCGCGTACCCTCTCCAGACACGACCGGACATCCAGAATCAAGCAGGGCACGGATCTCCTGGACCAGAGATGCGATGATCCGATCCCGGGCCCGGCCCGATGACCAGCGTCCCTTTTTATCTAAAGAATCAGGGGGCAGCTGACAGCAGGCCAGCGCCAAAAGATCCCGGCCTCCACAAGACAGCCCGGTCTCTGCCCTCGTCCTGGCCGGGGCCACCGGATGGAAGGGCAGAAGATGAGGGGCAAACAGGCTGTTGACCGCCGCCACCAAGGCTGGATGGGAGCGATAATTGTGGTCAAGCCCGAGCAGAGAGCCTGCCGACTCCCAGGCCCGATAATAGGCGTGGATATCAGCACCACGAAATCGATAGATGGCCTGTTTGGGATCGCCGATCAGGTAGAGAAAATGGCTGGTACTGCCAAAAAGGGTGGAGAATATCTGATACTGACGGTGATCGGTGTCCTGAAACTCATCAATCAGGGCCGCCTGAAAACGGGCGCCGATCAGACGCTGCAGCTGCGGCCCCCGGGGTCCGACCAGGGCCTCGGCCAGGAGGGTGATCAGATCATCAAAGCTCAGACGGTTGCGGCGCAGCAGCCCCTGAGTAACCTGCGCGCGCAGGGCCTGCGCCAGGTTCCCGCGCAAGGCCAGATCCAGGGCCTTTATCGCCGCCCCACAGGCCGCGATCTCTGCCTCGGGCAGGGACCAGCCCGCCAGCAGGGCCAGCCGTTTTTCTGCCGAACGGATCTTGGTGCCATTCAGGCAGGCGAGCATCCCCACCGGACCAAGACGGTCCAGGTCACCTGGTAGATGGGGACTACGGCCATGACAGAAATCATCCATGGCCTGCCACCAGTGAGGAAAATCATCAGTCATGGGTTTTTTGAACAAACCGTTCTGCAGGGCCTCGTGCAGAACGGCTTGAAGCCGCTCCTGGTGCTGCTGCCACCAGCGACCCAGACCCTGCCGGGCTGCCGCATAGGCCGTCAGACCCTCGGCCACGCTTTGGAATGCAGGTTCGATCCGGCCCCAGACAGCACCGCCGATCTTGACGCCGGCCAGGAGTGCGGTCGGTGTGGGATAGAGGGCCAGCAGGGGCGCGCACTGGTCAGGCGAGAGGTCATACAACTGATGCCGCCAGTAATCCTCGACCACCTCCTGCTCTACCAGACGAATATCGGCCAGGAGACGGGCATCAAAAAGCTGGCCGCTGTCCAGGGCCTGTTCGCGCAGCATCCGCTGACAAAAACCGTGGATCGTCAGGATCGGCGCCCGGTCCATATTCAGCAGGGCCCGCACCAGTCGGGTCAGGGCCTGGTCCTTGTCCTTGATTCCAGCCAGCCACTGCCTGAGAGTGGCATCGCCCTCCACGCCTGCGCCGCTCAGGGCCGATCGGGCCTCGACAATCCGTTCCCGGATGCGTCCCCGTAACTCCTCGGTGGCGGCCTGGGTAAAGGTGACCACCAAGATCCTATCCACAGGAATGTCACGCTCGACAATGAACCTGAGCACCAGCATGGCCAGGGCATAGGTCTTGCCGGTTCCGGCGCTGGCCTCCACCAGACTGACCCCGGGCACCAGAGGTGTTGTCGCCGCATCAAAGGCCTGATATTCAGTGATCATCCAGGGCCTCCACAACCATGGGGAACAGCTCTTCGCAGCAGGCAACAAACTGCTCCCCCAGCACCTCGGCCATGGGCAGACCGGTATAGAGCAAGGCCCACTCCTGTTCCCAACCCTGCTCAAGGGCTCGCTCCAGCATGGCCCGGGATTTGACCAGACACTCCTCCTCCACAGTCGAGCCGGCCCGGGCCTGAAAATACGCTCCGGCCGGCCCCACCAGCAGGGGACTGGGTCGGCGACACCCCTGGGCATACAGATCGATCAGATGGCCAAGACGGACCCGGGCCTGGACTTCTGTAGTCGAGGTCAGCCAGCAGGTCCGGTCCCGGGTCAGAGACAGCGTCCTGGAAGTGCCCGGATCAAGACAGCAGGCCACCAGGTGATGAAGCAGGGCCTGAAACAGATCACGTCCGCTCCATTTCCCGTACCGAACCAGAAGCTGACCCTGCTCATGGAGATTTTCCAGATGCCCTGAAAGACGGTAGCGGCCAAGATCAAAGGAAAAAACCCTGGGAAGCTGCGGAGCCCCAAGACCTGCCTCCCTGATCTGCTCAATAAAGGGGCTCAGTTCCTGGATCTGTTCACCAAAGCCCAGGCGTCCAGGCCCGCCCTGAGGCCAGCGCCCCGAGGCCATGAGCCGGATCATGATCTGCTCCGGGTCCTCATCCGCACAGAGCGCCGCAACGATCTCACTCTGGACGCCATAACGCTCCAGACCGCCCAGTTCAAAGGGCTCACTGGTTCCGGGTTGGGAACGGATCACGTCCAGGCGGATGCCCAAACACCGACGGACAAACCACCTCTGGGGATGGGCAAAAAAGGCGCAGAGATCCGCGAAATCAACATCCAGGTCCGGTTCAGGAAACTCCCCCTGCCACCAGGGTGCGGGTGGTTTCCTCTCCGCAGCAGTCCGGGCCCTGGCCAGGGTCTCGGCCACAACACAGGCATCACGGTCATAGCTGAACAGAAATGATCCAGGCCGGAAATAGTCGCCGGCAAAGGCATGGAGATGATGGCGGCGAAAGACCGGTTCCAGACCATACTGACCGCGAATCAGTTCCAGCAGTTCACTGATCAGCAGGGAGGGCGGAATGGCCTCGTTATTGCGCTGCGAACAGCCCACATAACTGAGATAGAGAAACTCTCGGGCCCCTCCCAGGACTTCCAGAAACTGATGCCGGTCATCGCTGCGCCGCGAGCGGTCGCCCGGACGACTCTCCTCGCCCAGGAGATCAAAGGGCAGGCCTTGATCAGCGCGGGGAAAGGCGCCATCATTCAGCCCCAGAAGGCAGATGGCCGGAAAGGGGATCGAGCGCATGGGCAGCATGGAGCAGAAAGTCAGACGGCCACGCAGAAAACCGGAACTCCCCCCTTCCGTTTCCAGCTGACATTCCAGCCAGAAGCGGATCACAGCCAGAAAGACCGGCCCGTCATGAAAGGCGACGGCCGCACTCCTGCCGTACTCAGCCAGTGGGGCCAGGAAACGGGCAAGCACTCCTGTCTCACCTCCCCGCCCCTCAGTTTGGGCCAGGAGGCGGCTGGCCCAGTCACTCAACAGAAGCGACCAGTGGGCCAGGCTCTGCTCATGACCGCACCGCTCCCGGGCCTCTTCCAGCAGGTCGACAAAGAGGGCCAGGCCACCCAAGGGGCGAGCCGAGCTACCCTCAATCTCCGCATAGGGCAGAATCCCCTCCACTGGTGAATCAGAACGCATGGCACAGCCAAGAAACAGGCGATCCAGGCCATCCTGCCAGGTGACTCCGGTTACTCCGTCCCCCCCGGCAAGCCCCATCTCAGACCATTGCTCAGATGACAGGCCCCAGCGAATACCCGTGTCCAGGACCCAGTGCCGGATCAGTTCCAGATCGGCCTGATCCAGGCCAAAGGCCGGAGACACCGCGGGATTTTCCAGGAGCGCCAGGACATCACTCCAGCCGAAACGGCCGTCCAGGAGATTGAGGAAGCTGAGCAGAATTCGACCGGGATGCTCGTGCTGCAACAGAGAGCGATCGGCAATGGAATGGGGCAGATCGGCAAAAACGGCCGGAATAAGCTGGCCATAGACCTGGATATCCGGGGCCATGACCACCACATCCGAAAGCTCCAGCTCAGGATGTGTCTCGAGCCAGTGGAGGATCTGGTCCTTGAGGGCCATCAACTCGCGCAGGGGCGAGTGACAGGAGGCTATGATCAGGGACTCATCGTTCTGGGTGGGCTGGGCATCGGTCCGGGCGATCACTGAACCGGCCAGAAGATCAGACTGCAGGCGATGGAGCAGCCGCCCCCCACCCTCACCGCCAGTGGCCAGGGGATCAACAAAGATCGGCGGCCGCAGGGTCAGATTTGGCAACGAAAAAAGCAGCTCCTGGAACTCCCGCGCCTGGCCACCGCAGGAGAGTAGCAGAGGATGGGAACAGGCCTGGGCCTCCTGACCTGGCCCCTGCCAGAAACAACGGCTCACGGCCAGAAGAAAGAAATGAACCTCACAGTGACGGGCAACCCCGCGCAGGGCATTCAGCAGCAGGGGTGGAAGGCTGTGCAGGCCAAAGACCATGAGCCTGGAGGGCAAGAAGGTCGCAGCAGAGCGGTCCTGCTCCAGGCGATGGATCAGACGGGCCAGACGCTCACCCCGGTGGATCAGACCGGATTCCCCCAGCAGACCTTGCCAGATGGCCATCTGCCAGCCCTCGGCCCCATTCTCGGTACAGCGACGCCCCTGGGCCCAGCTCGTAAGCAGATCCGGACGCATGATCTGGTACTGATCAAAGAGGTCTGCCAGTTGCCTGGCCAGTTGAAAGCGCTTCAGCGGGCCATTTTCACCGCTGATATAATGGTGCAGGGGAGAGAGGGCCGGGTTGGTCTGGTCACGGAGCAGTCCATCAATCCGCCAGCTGAGCCGCTCGCGCGAAAACAGATCATCGCCCCCTTCCACGGCCAGGTCCTGAGCCAGCCGGGCAAAAAAACGGGCCGGCCACAAATACTCCATATTGCACCAGACCGGCTGGGCCTCGGCCAGGCACTGAGAGAGCATCCGCTCCATGCCGTGACTCTGGATGAGAAAGGACTCACGGCGCATAGGGTCACGGCGGGGCTCGGCTGCCAGCAGCCCGATCAGCTGCTCAACCAGAGTCTCGGTCCTGTTGGAGACATGGAGATGAAACATGGACACCCTCGACAGACCCGGTATCCCGGGCTCCTGCCAGCAAACCTTGAGAAGACAGCCCCTCTTTACCGTGGCCCTGTTCTGCTGACACGACCCACAGCAGAAGATATGATCATTTCACAGGACACTCTCTGCAGCAAAAAACCCCTCCGGCCCCCTGTGCGGTAAATCCGGGAGAGACCTGAATCAACCTGCTCACAGGCCTGGTGACCGGCTGGTATATTCAACAATTGCATAGACAAGACCGGCAAAAATTCCTATGGTGAAGAACAATCGCAGGCGCCGGTCCCAAGGGACTTTCTCTCCTTCAGACATGTACTGGAGAAAGGCCACCAGGACAAAGGTGATCCCAGCCACATAGGGACCAGTCTCCAGCAGCTGCAGCAGTGTTGCCTTGACGGTCAGCCCCAGGTCTGCCGCCGGTCGCAGGTTAAACAGCAGATAGACCAGACCGGTCAGATAAAACGATACCTTTTCATTACTCTCTTTCATATGAACACCCTGACAACCCTCTATTTTCCCCAGACCCGACTGCCCGCCCATCACCGACTGCCGCTCTTTCTCCTCTTTGATCAAGTCCACCTGATCCAGCCGGTGGAAGAAGCATCCGACCAAGGCCTAACGGGTGATCATTTCACGGATAGTACATTCTGTCAAGTTCATACTCCGGCACCACTGGGTCCCGACCGGGATCGATTCCTCCGGCTGGTCCAGGAGATCCACGAACGCAAGGACAACTATTCCGCACAGCTCAGTTCACTGACCCTGGCCGGCCTGTCGGAACAAGGAAAGACCCAGGAGGGGTCTTCCAGCGAGATCCTCACCGCTCTGCTCAAACCGGACACAGCCGCCCGGAACCACGATCTCAGCAAGGAGGCGTTGTGGCAGGCGCGGCTGATTCTGAAAATCGGAGAGATTCTGGATCAGGAAGAAGACGAGCTGAACCTGCAACTGGCAGAGCTGAGCGAACAGAAACAGCGTCTGTTCAAGGAACTGCAGGGGGAGACGGATGACCACGACAGCCATGATGATGAGGACGAACTTTTTGCCGAGATCCTGCAACGGCAGGAGCAGATCGGCCGCCCCTCCGGTTCCACCCTGCGCAACCGCTTCCGGGCCTGGCAAAAAATCTACAACGCTGGCACGCTCCCTGTTCGTCCACTGGTCTGGACCACCCGCTGCCAGGAAACAGCCGAACTGATCTGCGACCGCTACGAGACCCGCACCGGCCACAGCACCCTGCCCCTGCTGCACCTGGAACTGCCGGTCAGACTCCCGGGCCTGGGGGCCGCCGACCTGATCACCGCCTTCCGGGACCAGACCTCAGACCTGCGGCAGACGCTGAACCGGCAACTGCACGAACTGGCGCGCGCCACCACCATCGACACAACCGAGGCCACCGGCCTGCTGCCCAAGGCCGAGGAACTGCAAGATCAATGGCAGGCGGCCCTGGACAATCACTTCCCCATCGCCCGCTCCGGACGCATCCCCCTGACCCTTCACCTGCTGGTCAACAGCCCCCTGGAGTCGTTGCTGACTGAAAACACGCGCAAGCCCCATGCAGGGCATGGGCTGCTGGCCGTCATCGGCTAGAACCGAGAGCCTCCGCTACCCAAACAGCCACCGATCTACTTTGTTGCCTTCTTTCCGCAACAGGTATACGGATTAATGGTCAGGACCGGACAGGCGGCAATCTTGACCACCTTGTTGGCAACGCTGCCAAACATGATCCGCTCCAACCCCTTGTAGCCGTGGGTGCCCATGACGATCATGCATCCGGCCCGGCCCACAACATAATCAGCGATCTGCTCAGCCACATCACCGACCAGAACCTTGGACTCCAGACGACTGACCCCCATCTCCTTGTAAGCACTCTCATTCTCGTCGCAGAACTGGGACATTTTTTCCCGGGCATTGACGAGCAGGTCCTGCTCAAGCTCGGGCAGATTCATCTGCGGAACAAAAAAGCCTGAATAATCCTCGAGATTCTGAACCACAAAGATCAGGGTCAGCGAGGCCTTGAAACTGGCCGCCACATAGGCCGCCGAATCAGCAACCAGCTGGGCGTTCTCAGAAAAATCAATGGGGGTCACAATCGTGGTGATCTTGGCAATACCTTGCATAATCCCTCCGTCTTTTATCCGAAAGTTCATCGGAGACCATGACAGGCCATGCCGAAGGTGCGAACTTTCATGGTTGATTGCGGCTGGCCAATCTGGTCCAGCCATGCTGGTTTACATGAACGTTTCTGTCCCATCACACCTGATGGTACAGCCATTTTCCAGAATTCACCAATCGTTCAACTGAGTCACCTGCCGCTGCTGCCGCCCGAACCAAACGTCTGTTATCGGCCAAACAACCCCTTGAGCCCCTGTTGCAGAAGATTGGGAGCCTCGTCTTCAGCTGCCCCCTTCTTTGGATCGAGCTTCCGGCCCAACTCTTTCATGAGCAGATTTTTGACCTCACCCTTGAGCAGATCGGCCACTGCGGCACTCTGCTTGAGATCGGAAAAGGGCCCTGCGATCCGGTAGGGAATGACCCTGCCACTGAATTCGGTCAGCCCCGTGGTGTCATTGCGATTCAGGCCTCTGGCTATACGAATGTCCAGTTGATAATCAAGGTGTTCATTGACCAGGTCGACCGTCCCGTGACCATTCACGGCCATCAGATCCGAAGTGGCCTGCAGGTCTTCATTGAAAACAACCCCGTTCTGGATCACACCGGTAGCGGTCAGACGGGCAAAACCGGTTGCCTCCTCATCGGCAACCGTTGGCATGGCCTCGCCCCTGTAAAGGGCCCGAGCCGTCCGAATTACCTTGAGAACCTTGAGTTTTTTAACCTCACCGTCGGTACAGGCCAAACTGATCTTGCCGTTGGCCTGGGACACAAGCTGATCCCGGGTAACCCCGTGGCTGGTCACTGCCGCATCCAGACTGAGGGTGCCACTGAATTCATCTTTTCCGGTCATGGCCTGGGCCAGATCACCCAAGTTGACCCCCTTCAGCCCCTTCTGGGCACTCACTCTGGGATTGTCGGTTCGGGCGTCCACCTCCGCTTCAACGTGCAGGGTGCCACCATAGAGCATCGCATCCAACGGCTTGACCTGCAGACGGCCGTCAGCAACCGTGGCATGAATGACGACCTGGCTCAGCTCTGCGCCACCTCCCTTGAGGGAATCAAGACGGAGATCAGCACCCAGCTTCAGCTGACGGAGCAGCGCCACGGGGATCAATGGCCCCCCTGCCCCGGGCTCTTCAGTGGGCTTGGCCAAGCCCTGCTCAGGTTTGGATTTGCCGGCCGAAACCACCCCGGCGGCCGGTTTTACCGCATAGCGATCAAGATCAAGACGATCTCCATGAAGCTCCACCTCATACCTGGGTTGTGTCCCCAGGCCGAGTAGCGCTGCTCGTCCCTTGAGTGTACTCTGATCAAGCGTGATCACCAGCGGGGAAATCTCCAGACGCTGCCGGTCTCCCTGGGCCTTCAGCTCTGCCCCAAAACGGCTGAGGGCGTCGTCGGCCTGAAATGCCGGCACCTCCAGCCCCAAATCCATGGCAAAAGATCTCGGTGAAAAGGGTTGCACGACCAGCACCGATTCAATCTTGAGTGTTGTGAAATCCTCCAGCCGGAAAGAGCCGCGCATCTCGATCTGGCCCAGACTCATCTTCAGATCGTCAACTGTTACCCGTTGTTTGAGCAGATCAATCTCAGCGGTTGCTCGCCCCTGTAATTCAAGCCCACCCTCAGGAAGACCGGGGCGCTGCAGCCGGGATCGGAGCTGAAAACCGGTCAGGAGGAACCGTTGCTCAGCCAGAAAAAGAGTCAGATCACCCTCCACATCGAGCCGGATCATACTGCGAACACCCTGCTCCTCCAGATCCAGGCCACCCCCGATTGTCAACGGAAACGAGGACCCGGAGCTGATCGGCCCAGCCGTCACCGCCACCTCTTTCAAGGTCAGATGCCGACCAGCCTGTTGATCCACCAGATCGACACTGATATTGGTCAAACGAATCAACCCCACCTCAAGAGCACTGAGCCCCGGGGCCTCCGCCTTTTTCTTCGCGGATGACGGCGGCTCTTCTGAGGTCATCAGATCCTGCCAGTTGTTACTCCCGTCCTTGCTGCGATGAAGATTGATACGCACCCCATCCAGAATCAAGCTCTTGATCTCAAGACGCCTCGAGGTCAAGAGCGGCCACAGGGCCAACTCGATCCGGGCCTGCTCGGCCGCGGCAAAATTCTGTTCCGGAAACCCCTGCCCAGCGGACGCATTGGCCAGACTGATCTGCCCCAGGCCAAAGACGACCTTGAGTTTCATAGAGACCGAGAGATCAATCTTTCCAGGAATTGACAACTCCCGCCCGGTCCGCTCGTGGACGATCGTCACCAGCGACTCCTTGTAATCGTTGGGATCTACCAGGAGAGGCACTGCTATCATCAGCCCGGCCAGCACCAGCACCAGCCCGGCCACTCCAATTCCAAACCATTTCATCGTCTTTCCCATCATCTTTCCCTGCCTTCCATGGCTTGACCCCGACTGCCCCTGCCGATCTTACGGGGACACCCCTCCTGATTCAGTATCGCACAGAATCAGAGGCCGATCAACCCGAGAAATTCTTCTTCGCTCAAAATCACCTTGTCCAGTTCCCGGGCCTTTTTCAATTTAGAACCGGCCTTTTCCCCAGCCACCAGATGAGTCGTCTTCTGGGTGAGGGTGGTCGCCACCTGGCCACCGTGCTCCTTGACCAGGTTTTTGGCCTCGGCCCGCGACAGACGAGAGAGTGTGCCGGTGAAGAGAATCACCATCTGGCTGAGCGGCCGGTCCCCGACCACCTTCTGCCGGGCCAGCGGTTCCACCCCGGCCCGGTGTAAACTCTCCAGCATCATGGCGACCGAAGAATCTGAAAAATAATCGATCAGGCTCGATGCCGCCTGTCCGCCAATCCCTTCAATCTCTTCCAGTTGGGTCCGCTCAGCGGCCATGAGTGCTGCCAGAGTGCTGAAATTCTCCTCCAGCAGACCGGCCGTCACCTCACCGATAAAACGGATGCCCAAAGCAGCAAGAAAGCGGGCCAGGGGCGGTGACTTGGCCGTTGTGATCGACATCATGACCTTGTCGGCCGACCGCTCCCCCCATCCCTCGAGCAGGGCCAGGTCTTCACGCCGCAGGGCATAGAGATCCGGCAGGTCACGGACCAGCCCCAGTTCGTACAACTGCTCCATGCTCTTTTTCCCCAGACCCTCAAGATCAAGCCCGGCCTTGGAGGTGAAATGGATCAGGGACCTGAGGCGGACCGCCGGACAGTGGGGATTGACACAACGGGTCACGGCCTCTCCCTCGGGCCGGACCAGGCCATGACCACAGACCGGGCAGACCGCGGGAAGCACAATGGGCTCTTCGCTGCCATCACGCCGTTCAACAATGGGCTTGACCACCTCGGGGATCACATCTCCGGCCCGCTGGACAAAGACATAATCACCGCGACGCAGATCCTTGCGCTCGATCTCATCCTGATTGTGCAGGGTGGCCCGGCTGACCACCACCCCACCCACATCCACCGGTTCAAGCAAAGCCACCGGAGTCACAGCACCGGTGCGTCCCACCTGAAACTCCACATCCAAAAGCCGGGTGGTGGCCTGGATGGCCGGAAACTTCCAGGCGATCGCCCAGCGTGGGGCACGCGGCCGCATGGCCCCGCCGATTGTACCAAGCCGAGCCTGGAGGGCAAAGGAATCAACCTTGACCACCACCCCGTCAATCTCATAGGCCAGGTCATGGCGCAGAGCGGAGAGTTCAGCAAAGCGGGTCTCAACCTCGGCCAGCGAACCGCAAAACCGACTCAACTCATTGACTGGCAGGCCCAGCTCCCGCAGATAACCAAACAATTCCAACTGACTCGCACAGGGGGTTTCCTCAGGCGCAGACACGCCATAGGCAAAGAAAGACAGGGGCCGCCTGGCCGTCACCGACGGGTCAAGCTGACGCAGGGCGCCAGCTGCCGCATTGCGGGGATTGGCAAAGAGCGGCTCACCTGTCCGCAGACGCTCCGCATTCAGACGAACCAGCCCGGCAGACTCCATAAAGACCTCACCCCGCACCTCGAGCAGGCCAGGGACCAACCGCCGCAGACGCAGGGGAATGGTCAAAATGGTGCGGAGCTGCGGTGTGATCTCCTCCCCCACCCAGCCATCTCCCCGGGTACTGCCCCGCACCAGGATTCCATCTTCATAGACCAGTTCCACGGCCAGACCGTCAAGCTTGACCTCGACCAGATAGCTCAAGCCGGAACTGCTATTGAGAAAGCGACAGAGACGCTCTTCAAAGGCCTGCAGGTCCCGAATCGAGAAACCATTATCCAGACTGAGCATGGGCAAGCGATGCGCCAGCTGACCAAACTGGTCCAGAGGCGCACCCCCGACCCGGCAGGTGGGTGAGTCAGGAGTGATCAGCTCGGGATGGGCCTGCTCCAGGGCCAGGAGCTCCTGAAAGAGATGGTCATACTCACTGTCGGAAATAATCGGCGCATCCAGGACATAGTACCGGTGATTATGCTCCTCAAGCTGCAGGCGCAACTCCAGAATCCGCTCGGCCGCCTTCATCTCAGCTCAACTCCGCTCCGAGAGCAGCTTGCCGCCGGTACTGATATTATCGCGCTCCACCTCATCGATAAAAATCGTAATTGACTCGACCGGCTTATTGGCCTCGCGGGCGATCACCTCAGTGACACCGCTGCAGATCTTTCCCTTCTGTTCCCTGGTTAAAGCCCCGGCGACCCGGATACTGACATAGGGCATGATATCCTCCTTCCTGTTGATCATTTTCGACCAGAACACCTTGCCGAGGTGCCCTTTCAGCCGCTCTCCGCATGAAATGCAAAGTCCCCAGTCCGCTTGCGGCGGGGAGCTCTCAATTTTTTTATCCCAAAGTTCACCAGAGACCATGACTGGCCGTGCCGGAACAACAAACTCTTTCATGTTCCAGGGCACCGTGGCCTGAAGCTTGCCACTGATTATACATCGTTTGTTGAGCAGG
>CALENA010000021.1 GCA_937910875.1 uncultured Desulfobulbaceae bacterium
AGAAGAGTATCAAGATAATCAGAGAAAAATTAGTCATTTAATGTGACAAGCAACAACAGGCGGCACTTAAAGATACCGTCATCATGTTTGAAAAGGATGTTTAAACGCATTCGAATAATGACTTTTAAGAATTCTCAGCCCCAGTTCTTGTAATCACGCTGTACTCAGTACGATAGGCCTCCTATTATTCTTAATTTATTTCACAGGGGGGGATGACATTTTTTGTTATATGCTTCGATTCAGAGCGTGACAGTCAAGGTTCAGGGCAGTTGGATGGGGCGATGGCTGAGCAGCTGTTGTCAACTTATGATATTGTGTGATAATTGAGAGGCAGACATGAAAAAAAGTATAAAGATTATGCTGTGTTTGGCCGTTATTGGCCTGGCCTCCTGTAGTGCTAAATTTCCACCACCTGACTCGCAGGTTACTATGGCAACCTCGGCGATCAGCCAGGCAGAGAGTATTGGCGCATATGATGCGGCTCCTGTTGAACTTGCTTCAGCTCGAGAGAAACTGAATCAAGCCAGGCAAGCTATGCGGACAGGAGATAACCTTCTGGCTCAGCGGTGGGCTGACCAGGCTACAGCTGACGCCAATCTTGCTCAGGCCAAGGCACGAACGGCCAAGAGTCTGAAGTCTGTGGCAGAGTTCAAGGAAGGTCTCCGCATCCTGCAAGAGGAAGTTGATAGGGCATCCGCACGTTAACCAGAGTTCATTTGGCTCAATAGGTGATCAATATGAAAAGTTGTAAGTTATACAGTTGGACCTCTATGATATCTGGAGCTTTGGTTTTATTATTGATGAGTAGCTGTGCAGCGGTCAAGCAGAATGCCATGGTTGATAGTGCCCGTGAGACTTTTGTTAAGATGCAAAGTGACCCGGATGTCAACAGGTATGCGCCGCTGGAGTTGGAGGATGCAAAAGTTGCCATCGCCAAGACTGAGCAAAGCTGGCAGACTGGGGCTGATCTTGCGGAAGTTGAGCATTTTGCCTATCTGGCCAGGCAAAAAGCCCTTATTGCCGGTGAAATAGCTACTATGAAAATAGCAGATAAAAAACTCGAAGAGGCCAGTGCAGAACGGAACAAGGTTCAGCTTGCTGCCCGGTCCCGCGAACTAGAGCAGTCATTAAGCCAGGCTGAAATGTCACGTCAAGAGGCAGAGGTTCAGCGTCGTGCTGCGGAGGACGCCCAGAAGCAGGCACAATTGCTGGCAGCGGAGACGGAGAAAGAGCGGCTGGGAGCGGCAGCTGCTGAAGCAAGGGCAAGGAAACTTGAGGCGGAACTGGCTGAGTTGCAGGCCAGACAAACAGAGCGCGGTCTTGTCTTGACCCTTGGGGATGTGCTGTTTGATACAGGGAAGAGTGATCTTAAGGCAGGTGCTCACTCGGTGATCGACAAAATGGCCGCGTTTATGAATGAGTATCCGGCCAGAATAGTCCAGATTGAAGGATTCACGGACAGCGTCGGTTCAGACGATTACAATCTCAGTCTCTCCATCCGCCGGGCCGAGGCAGTGCGTAATGCGTTGAGCGGTCGAGGAATAGGGCTTGAGCGTCTCATGTATCACGGATATGGTGAGGCCTTCCCGATGACCACCAATGATACTGCAGACGGTCGCCAACGTAATAGGCGTGTTGAGATTGTTATTTCAGATGAGAAAGGTGTGATTGCCGAACGAGCCCGTTAATTATCTGTCCACCTGATTGTTTTATCAGCCCCTCTTGGTGCTTTTTCTTGCGCCAAGAGGGGCTTTTTTCGTGCCATCTTTTTGGGCGAAAAAACGATGGACGATCCGGGCAGACTTCTGAATTACATTCATCTTCACGGCAGTTTCAACTTGAACAAGCGGTTGATCCCCCACCAGCCCAATGATGTGACGGTGGCCGAAATCACCCCAAGCCAGCCAAGCACGGTAACTTTATCCTGCCAGTCTAATGAAATCAACCACATGGCACCGGCACCGGTCATGAAGAAGAAAAACACCATTAACGATGATGCGGCCCCCACATCCCGGTCAACCTGTTCAAGGAGCAGATTATTACCTGGCGGGCGGCCAAAGGAAAAAAAGAAGGTGAGGAACCACATAGGCACAACAAGGCGGTAGGGCAAGGGGATCAATGCTAGCGTCATCGGCACGGATGCCGCCAGAACCCCGAGGTAACTGATGGGCAGCAGCTGGCAAAGATCAAAACGACGTACCATCCTGGAAAAAATGAACGGGGCAATCATAAAGGCTGAGGCGTTACCGGCAAAGAAATACCCGTACGCCTGCTCGGAATATCCAAGGCCTGTTATATAAATGTCTGATGACACAGCGATAAAAGAGAAAAAAGGAATACCAAGACAGGCCAGGACCAGGGTCAGCAGAAAAAACGGCACATTACCCATCAAGCGCAGATAACTCCTGAAGACCTGACCCAACCCATCCGTATTCAACACGGTCAATGATTCTTTCATCAGCCAGACACTCATCACTGAAATCACTCCCAGCAGGGCCTGCAGGACAAAAACCCAGCGCCATGACCAAGAGTCGATAATCCAACCACCGATAATCGGGGCAATCATCGGCGCTGCGGCAACAATGATCCCCAGTTGAATAAAAACACGCTGGCGGAGTTGCCCGGCAAAGAGATCTTTGCAGATGGCAAAGGCAATGGACGATGCCGCAGCAGCTCCGGCACCCTGCAGCGTTCTGGCCAGAATGAGCATCTCGACATTATCGGCCAGCCCACAGAGCAGGCTTGCTCCGACATAGAGCACCAGTCCGGCCAACAATGGGGGCCGCCTGCCATAACGATCTGAAAGAGGTCCATAAATAAGCAGAAAGCCACAGTAGGTGACAAAGAAACAGATCAGAGTCAGATTGACGATCGCCAAGGGCTGCTGCCAGGTCTCGACCAGCAGTGGGATGGCAGCCAGATACATGTCTGTTGACAGGGGAGGAAACGCCGCCAGCAGGGCAATGAGGGCAATAATTTTTTTCATGGCTGCAAACCCGTAAACAATACAAACCTGCCAGAAGACCTCGTC
>CALENA010000022.1 GCA_937910875.1 uncultured Desulfobulbaceae bacterium
ATCTTCATGCATGAAGACATCACTGAACAAAAGCAGTTTGAGGCCCGGCTGCAGAATGCTCATGATCGTTTTCAGACCCTGGTGGACAGCCTGGATGGGCTGGTCTATGCCGCCGACATGGAGACCCATGAGATCCTTTTTATCAATGAGTATGGTCGGAAGAGACTGGGAGAAGACCTGGTAGGTCAGATCTGCTGGCAGCATTTACAGGAGGGCCAGAAGGGGCCATGCGAATTTTGTACCAATGACCAGCTGCTGGACCGTGATGGTTTGCCGACCAAGGGATGTGTCTGGGAAATTTATAATACCAGGCTCCAGCGATGGTATGAGTTGCGCGACCGGGCCATTGAGTGGACTGATGGTCATTATGTCCGGATGGCCATTGCCTTGGATATCACGGCGCGGAAAGAGGCAGAGGAGAATAAAAAAGAGCTGGAGATGCAGCTGCGCCAGGCCCAGAAAATAGAGGCGGTTGGCACATTAGCAGGTGGTATTGCCCATGATTTTAATAATATTCTCACTCCGATCATCTGTTACAGTGAGATGCTGATTGAATCCCCGAATCTTGCTGAGCCCGAGAAACAGGATGTGGCTGAGATTCTTACCTCTGCGATCCGGGCCCAGAAGCTGGTCCGGCAGATCCTGACCTTCAGTAGCGAACGGGAACATGAATCAGCGCCGACCGATGTCGGGGCGGTGGTGCATGAATCGCTCAAGCTTCTTCGGGCCTCTATTCCTGCCAATATTGAGATCGTTGAGGAGTTCGACCCGGAGCCATTGCTGGTCTTGGGTGATTCAACCCGGCTGCATCAGGTCGTCATGAACCTGTGTACCAATGCCTATCAGTCCATGCTTCAAACCGGAGGCCTCCTCAAGGTCTCTCTGGGCAGGGCTGTTTTAGACAGCGTCGCTACGTCGCAACTCGGTGTTGGAACGTATCTGGAACTGGCCGTTGCCGATACGGGTCGGGGCATGGATGCACTGACCCGCGAGCGGATTTTTGAACCCTATTTTACCACCAAGGAGCAGGGGACGGGGCTTGGCCTTGCTGTTGTTCACGGCATTATTCAGGGGATGCGGGGTGAGATCGTGGTGGAAAGCTGCCCAGGGCAGGGGACCTGTTTCCACATCTATCTGCCGTTGATTGGTCAGGTGAAACGAAAGGTGGAAGAGAGCGTTGTGGACGAAGCAGAACTCAGGGGAACAGAGCATGTCCTGCTGGTGGATGACGAGGAAGTAGTCTTGACGGTTGAGGCCAGGATGTTGAGTGATTTCGGGTATGAGGTGACCACCCGCACCAGCAGCCTGGAAGCGCTGGAGTTGTTCCGCAACAAATATTCCACCTTTGACCTGGTGATTACGGATCAGAGTATGCCGAATATGACCGGCGAGCGGTTGGCCAAAGAAATGATGGCCATACGGCCTGATATCCCGATTGTCATGTGTACCGGCTTCAGCAGCGTGATTGATGAGCACAAGGCCGCTGAAATCGGTATTGTCGCCTTTCTGTTGAAGCCTGTTTTGAAAAAGGAACTGGCCAGTACTGTCCGCAAGGCCCTGTCTCAACCAGCACGCATGCAGACATGACTTGGAGCCCGGAGGATTCTGCGTCCGGGCTCGAGGTTTGGCTTGTGCTCTGGCCTAGGCGGAGTGGTCTGCCAGGTCAGGGTCAGACTTCGTCATCGTCCAGATCATCGTCAAACTCATC
>CALENA010000023.1 GCA_937910875.1 uncultured Desulfobulbaceae bacterium
ATGAAATCCCGGTCCATACAGGACTCACCGCTTGCCAGGGTCACATGGGTAACGTGCTTGGCCTGTGTAATCGCGATTGGATGGGAAGGACTGTCCAGCCGGGCGTCGGCCAGGGCGCCCGAAAGGGTCAATTTGAGTTTGAACCGGTTCTCGGCCAGCAGATCATGTTCCGGAATCTGATGCGGCTGTAACCCAGCACTCTCGGGGCTGCCGAAATGGGGCGCAATGGTCGTGGGCAGGTGGAAGCGAAGTGTGTCGTCCTGCCATGAATATAACTCGGCGTAACGGATTGTGATGCGAACATCCTCACCGACAAGGATATTGCCGACATTTATGGTGTACAGACCTGGTTGCACCTGCTCCAGCATGATGGCGGCATCGCCAGTGGTAATGGCCGCTTCATACTGTTCTTCCGCTGCAGTCTTTTCAACCACCAGACCGCGCAACTCCCGATCACCGATGGTCACATCCAGGCCCAACAGAACGGCCCGGCTGGTCAGGGGAAAGGTGTAGACCGCTTCGATGGGTTTCTGCTCCAGGTTGCGGTAGACCTGGCACATGGTGGTCTCACAAAGGAGGTTGTTAAAAGCCACATCGACTTTGACTGATTGCAGTGCAATTTGATTTCCGTCCGTTGCATTCAGGCCGTGGGTGCTTGTTGCCTCTTCCGTCAGGTACATACTCACTTCTCCCCAGATAGAATTTTTGCATACTGTTGCACGATCACCTGGCACAAGGCACGTACCTGCTCTGGAGCAAGCCCGGAACGCTGAGGCTCGATATGGAGTTGCACGCCGTCTGCAATATGGATATGGCTCCACACCTCAACTGAACCGGGTTGTTTCGCCCGGGGCGGGGGAACAGGTCTGCCAGACTGGGAGCCCTGTTTTTCATCCATGACCAACTCCTGTATCCGCTCAAGGGTCAAACCTGCCTCTTTCCATTTGCGGACAGCCAGGAGCTGCTCAAGGTGTTGATGGGTGTAAAAAGCGCCCTTGCCGGTTCCCTCAGGCCTTTCAACCAAGCCCTTCTGGATGTAAAAGCGGATTTTCCGCTTGTTCATTTCGACCAGGGTGCAGAGTTCGTCCAGGGTGAATGTCTTATTGTTATCTTTCATGACACCTATTCTTGACAATTATGGTGTCATTGTCAAGAATAAATTTTTACCTGTGAAAAATGGGGCGCCCTTCCGGCCTACCGACCAACCTGCCACGATAGCCAAGGGCCATGTCGCATAATGACCCACTATGTAACTTCGTGGAACCACCAAGCCCCTCAAGATCCTGTGATGGAGCGATTTTACATAGTGAAGCGTTATGCGGCTGTGAGCCAGGGCGGGCTGGTTGCCGAAGCCGGGAGCCCCAACTGAAGGCGGACGGGTTATAGCAAGCTGCGTGACATGGCGAAACAGCTTACATTGCCCCCTGTAGGATAGCGCCCAACTTGAAATATAAGGGTGGGGGGAGTTGAAACAGTCGTTGCGCAGTCCGTCTGTTTGGTCTGCGCCTGACCGGGCAGGACTGTCACAAACGCCACAGGGTGCCTCTGGTTGCGGTCCAAGCCGCCGGGAGGCCCGCAGCTAGAGCGGGGCGGATGGCGGGTGCGTAGGGCCGCGACCAGACCACGGAACTTGAATCTACCGATAATGGGGTTGCAGGGCTAGGCCCTGCCAGCGGGCTTGTCCCGCGATCTGTCTGTTCGGGGCTGTTGCGCAGTCCGGTTGTTTGGCCTGCGCCAAGCTAGACAGGACAACCGGCTACCGATCAACGGCCATGGGCAGGGCTCCCATAGCTTTTTGTGGTGCGCTAGCGTCACAAAGGGCGGCGGGTGCGCTGACCAGTCTCGGAACTTGCATCATGCCGGGCAGATTGTTTGGTTCAAGAAAGTTGATAGCGGCAGGGGGAAGAATAATAGGTGGGGGAAATTTAAATCGCTGTAGGTGCTTTTTACTGAGCCGCTTTTTTTTCGAGAAAGGTGGCTTTCCTGTATTTCGTGAGTGTCGGGGCGGATGCGGGGAGCAAGATCGCGTGCGGGGAATAGCGCGGGGAGCGGGATCCCCAGCAACAGAAAAGGCTTTCAGAGAATCCTCTGAAAGCCTTGCTGTTGCTAATGGTGACCCCAAGGGGAATCGAACCCCTGCTTACGGCGTGAGAGGCCGTCGTCCTAACCGCTAGACGATGGGGCCAAAATGGTGGACAACTATTTACCGGACGGCGGCATCCTTGTCAAGGATTTGTTGGCCGCTGAAAAAAGGTGAAGCAAGAGTAATCCGGAACAATGGCATTGAATCAGTGCCGGGTTTTACCCAATTCTGCTCCAAATTGTCTGGCAGCTGCCAGATATTCCTGCTGCTGACTCAAGGCATCTTTTCCCTCAACACCACGGACGAGCAGTTCGTTTCCGTATTGCATGTCAAGTGTATCGGCCAGACATCTGGCGGTCAGGATGGCTGCTTCAAAGACCTTTTTTCCGTGGGTAGCGGCAGTCGCCATCAGGTGGAGCGTTCGCGGGTCTCCGGGGCGAACAGATTGTTTTAACAGATACTTGCGCGCCCATCTGGCCTGAAAACGGTCAATAAAACATTTCATCTGTCCTGAGAGATTATAGAAATAGATGGGAGTGGTCAGAATAAGTTGGTCTGCCTGGTCAACCTTGTCATACAGCGCCCCCATGTCATCTTTAATGACACAGGCTCCTGTTGAGTTGCAGCCGCCACATCCCTGGCAGGGTGATATGTTCATGGGATTGAGACGAATGAATTCAACCGTGTGCCCACATTGCTCCAGGTCGCTGGTGGCAGTTCTGGCCAGGGTTTCACTGTTGCCATTTTTTCTGGGACTGCCGAGAATACAGAGAATATTCATGGTTGTGACTCGGGGAAGGCGTTTTCAGGTAAGCCTGGCGTCCGGCTTCGATTGAAGAGAGTGGTTGTCTGATAAAGGCGTTCGGCGATCTCAGTGCTGAGGAAACGGGCGCCACAGCGCCAGGCCCAGTTTCCGCTGGTGGTGCCGGGAGTATTCATTCTGCAGTCTGTCCCAAATCCCAGAACATCCTGAAGAGGGAAAATGGTCAGCCGGGCAATGGACGACATGGCCAGATATATAAAATCCTCATGGATCTCATGGGAGCAGTTTTGTACCTGATTCACATAGCTCCGAATGCGCTGTCGATCGTGGTCACTCTGTTCCGGATCAAGAAACCAGCCCACTGTCGTGTCATTGTCGTGAGTCCCGGTGTAGGCAACACAGTTGCGGGTCGTGAAGTTTTGTGGCAGGAAGGGATTGGCCGGGTTGTGGTCAAAGGCAAACTGCAACACTTTCATGCCGGGAAAATTGAATGTATCGCAGAGGTCGGTAACGGCCCTGGTGATCTCACCCAGATCCTCGGCAATGATCGGTGTGGGGCCGATGCTCTGCTGGAGTTGTGTGAAAAAAGACTTGCCTGGGCCGGGGAGCCACTGGCCGTTCATGGCGGTTTCATCCTCGGCCGGGATAGACCAGTAACTTTCAAAACCACGAAAGTGGTCAATTCGGACCACATCAACCAGCTGATAGGCTGCAAGAAAACGAGAAGTCCACCAGTTCTGGAGTTTCTCTTTGACTGGTAGAACCTTGCTGTGCCAGCGATAAAGGGGGTTGCCCCATTTCTGGCCCGTTTTGCTGAAGTAATCTGGTGGGACACCAGCCACAGAGCAGGGCTGTCTGGTGAGAGGATCCAGGTCAAAGATTTCCTGGTTTGCCCAGACATCAGCACTGTCCATTCCGACATAAAAGGGGATGTCCCCGATCAACTGAATCCCTTGCCGATGGGCATGGTCGCGGAGAAGTTGCCATTGGCGATAAAATTCATATTGCTCAAACTCATAGAAGTGAATGCGTTTCTGCTCTTCCCTGCAAAGTCTTAGCATGGCCTTGGGAGAGCGGGTGCTGATATCCTTGGGCCAATGGGTCCAGCTTTGGCCGGCAAAGCGTTCCCGGCATGCCATGAACAGTGTGTAGTCACCCAGCCATGGTGAAGCTTGCTTGAACCTGAGAAAGGTATTCTGCTGTGGATTGAACCGGCTGTGGGCCTTTTGCAGCAGTCTTTTTTTGGCAAGAATGACTGCCGGGTAATCAGTCCGGTATTCGGGGAATGGAGGGATTTCCTGCAATTCTTCACTGGTGATCAAGTCGTCGTCCAGGAGCAGGGCCGGTGAGATCAGGAGGGGGGATCCGGCAAAGGCCGAGCGGGTCATGTAGGGTGAGTTGCCAAAAAGGGGATCGGTCGGACCTGTGGGCAGAAATTGCCAGTAACTCTGGCCCGAACTGGCGAGAAAATCCAGAAAATCCCAGGTGTCCGGGCCGAGATCTCCAGTCCCGAAGGGCGAGGGGAGAGAGGTGATGTGGGCTAGAATTCCACTGGCACGTTTGCCTGAAAAAAAAGGATGGACTGCAGATGGCGTTTTGGGGACTTTTGTCATAAAAAAAATAATAGCAGCCACTTGTCATGCCTGCCTATCACCCTTATGGTCTCGTCATCCGCGCGAAGCAGATATTGGCGATCTGTCTGTCCCTGTTGGGTTGGAGGATATGGGGGCGTTTAAGGTAGTGTGAAAGCGTTTTTTATTACGCTCTGAAATTAAGATTTGTTTTTTGTGGAATATGATTGTACTATATGATGTTGCCGTGTGGAAATGAGTAGTTGCCGGTCACTTTTCTATTTCTTTCTATGATATATTTTGTTGTCTTGTCCGGCAAGGGACTTTTTGCCATCTGTCTCTGGAAAACATATTTTTTTGCCTCGGACATCCCGTTAAGGGTGAAATTCTTTTTTTGATGTAATCTGATCAATAATAATAATGGAGATGTTTTCCTGTGCTTGCTGAACTCAAAGAAAGCCTTCTGAAAACCGGTAAGTCCAAGGGCTGTATCAGTTTCAAGACCCTCAATGAACTGTTGCCGGATGAGATTAAAGACCCGGATGCCATTGAAAAAATCTTCAATTTTCTTGGTGATCACAACATCCAGATCGTAACCGTTGAGAAAGACGGCGAAAAGCGTACCTTGTCCGGCGAGGTCTGGAATGAGGAAAAACAGGCTGAATTTGAAGAGAGTCAGCTGATCGAGATCGATCCCATCCTTGACGAGGAAGACAGTCATGATGCCGAGGAGACCACGACCACCTATCTGCGGGAGATGGGCCGTTTTGATTTACTGACCCCTGACGAGGAGGCCAAGTATTCCAAGTGTATCCGTCAGGGCTTTGATGCCATTATTCAGGCCATCCGCTGTGAGTGTTCCGGGGTCAGTGAGTTGTCACTGCTCCGGACTCGTATTGATCTCTGGGAAAAACGGGACCCGACACTCAAACCCAAAAAACAGCAGCTCAACTTTATGCGCTACAACGTTGTGAGCGCCGCCAAAAAATACAATGATGAAAAAGAGCTGATTGAGCTCCAGGCTCTGGTTGAGGCCTATAGCCGTTCCATAGAGGTGGCCAAGGATGCCATGATCCGGGCGAACCTGCGTCTGGTGGTCTCCATTGCCAAACGCTATATGCATCAGGGGCTGACCCTGGCTGACCTGATTCAGGAAGGAAACCTGGGACTGATGCGGGCGGTCTTCCGTTTTGACTATACCAAGGGCAACAAATTTTCTACCTATGCCAGTTGGTGGATTCGCCAGGCCATTACCCGGGCCATCCTTGACAAGACCCGTACCATCCGACTGCCTGTCCATTTTCTTGAACTGCGCAGCCAGTTTTTCAAGGCCTTTTACGCCCTGTATAAAGAACTGGGCCGGGAACCAACCCCCCTTGAGATTTCCAAGCACACCGATCTGCCCATGGATAAGATCCTTGCCATCCTTGAGGCCTCCCGTGAACCCATCTCACTTGAGACCCCTGTTGGCGATGATGATTCAACCCTGGGTGATTTCCTCGAAAACCAGGAGTCCCAGTCGCCGTATGAGGCGGTCCAGGTCAGGGAACTGGCTGGTCGGGTGACCGAGATTCTTTCCACCTTGAGTGAGCGAGAAGAAAAGATCATCCGTCTCCGTTTCGGGATTGGAGAGAAGGCTGAATACACCCTGGAAGAGATCGGAAAACGCTTCAATGTCTCTCGTGAACGTATTCGGCAGATCGAGAAGAAGGCCCTCAATCGTTTACGTCATTCGAGTCGTCGGGATAAATTAAAAAACTTTCTTGATTAATCCGCCAAGCCCGGTTAGAAATTCGTGCAGCGAAACACGGGTCCTTTAACCACTTAAAATTGTAAGGATGAAGCCGGGGTTACGTACCCCGGCTTTTTTTATTTGACCATGAGAAAATTTATTGAACAGGCTGGTCTAGGGTCGATCCTGGACAAGGTAGAGGCGGGTGAGCGATTGAGCGGGGCCGATGGCCTGCAACTCTTCCAGAACGACAATATTCTGGCCATTGGGTATCTTGCCAATCTGGTCAGAGAGCGGTTGAATGGTAACAAGGCCTATTTTATCTACAATCAGCATATCAACTATTCCAATATCTGCACCAATCTCTGTAAGTTCTGCGCCTTTGGCAAAGACAAGGAATCAGCCCTTGCCTATGAGATGTCGGTGGCAGAGGTCAAAGACAAGGTCCGTCAGCGCCTTGATGAACCGATTACAGAGATCCATATGGTTGGCGGTATTCACCCGGATCTGCCCTTTTCTTATTATCTCGATCTCCTTCGTGGAATCAAAGAGGTGAGGCCTGAAGTCCATATCCAGGCCTTTACCTGTGTGGAGATTGCCCATCTGGCCACTCTGGCCGATCAATCTGTGGATGAGACCCTGGCAATTTTAAAAGAGGCCGGGCTTGGTTCAATTCCAGGCGGTGGGGCCGAGGTCTTTGCCCCGCGTATCCGTCAACTGACCTGTGAAAGGAAGTTGACGGGGCAGGACTGGATCAAGGTGGCTCAGGCGGCCCATCGTCAGGGGCTCTACACCAACGCGACCATGCTTTATGGTCATATCGAGACCCTGGAGGAGCGGATTGAGCATCTTGAAGCTCTGCGTCAGGCCCAGGATGAGACCGGCGGTTTTCTGGCCTTTATTCCCCTGGCCTTCCATCCCAAGAATACCGAAATGAGCTCTCTCTCTCGGACCAGTGGCATCGATGATCTGAAAAATATTGCCGTGGCTCGTCTGATGCTGGACAATTTTCCGCACATCAAGGCCTACTGGGTGATGATCGGACCCAAGATGGCCCAGGTGGCCCTGTCTTTTGGTGCTGATGACATGGACGGTACGGTGAAGGAAGAGGTGATTACTCATATGGCCGGGGCTGATACCGATCAGGCTATTGGCAGTGATACGCTGATCCGCTTGATCAAGGAGGCTGGCCGCACACCCATTGAACGAGGAACGCTCTACGATGTGATCGAGAGTCACAACTGACGGCTGAACGGCCAGTTTAAATCTGCGGCTGCGTCGTTTTTCCTTTGCAGGCATGGGTGTGGCCTTGCTTATGGAAAGGGCTCGTCCGGCAAAAGAGAGTTCAGGTGATTCCCTGATCCTTGAAGTTCCTGTTGTCCCAATCCCGTTCCTGTTCACGCTGATGTCAAAGCTCAGGCTGTATACCCAGCCTCTTGCGATGCATCAGAGAGATAAAACGTGCCACCTCCTCCATCTGTTTGCGGCGGGGGAGACCATTTTGAGAGTTGAGATTTGATATCATGCAGATGAAGATGAAGATGCAGCAATGGCAGGAGATTGCTGAGAGAGTCCTTGGTGGAGGCCGGATCACAGACGATGAGTTTCTGCTCCTGGCCAACTCTGCTGATCTCTATCAGCTGGCCTTTCTTGGAGACCAGATCAGGCAGCGGTTGCACCCTGAAGGCCGGGTCACCTATGTCATCGACCGTAATATCAACTACACCGATATCTGTATCTCAGCCTGTCAGTTCTGTGCCTTTTTCAAGGCCCCGGATGACAGCAGTGGTTATCTGCTCAGTTTTGATGAACTGGCAGAGAAGATTCGTGAGACCCAGGAACTCGGCGGAACTCAGATTTTGCTTCAGGGTGGACTTCATCCGGATAAGCCCCTCGAATATTACGAGGAAATGCTTTGTTTCATGAAGAAGACAGGGATTCATGTCCACGGTTTTTCGCCCCCAGAAATCTGTCATTTTGCCGAACTCTCTGGCCTGCCCATTCGTGAAGTGCTCAAGCGTCTCATGGCCGCGGGTCTTGATTCCATCCCTGGCGGTGGGGCCGAAATCCTCTCGGACCGGGTCCGCAAGTTGATGGCACCCAGAAAATGTTCTGCCGATCAATGGATCGAGGTCATGGAGGAGTCCCATCTTCTGGGTATGAGGACCACAGCAACCATGATGTTTGGCCATGTGGAGACTCTGGAGGAGCGGCTTGAGCATCTGCGGCGACTACGTGAACTCCAGGATCGGACCGCTGGTTTCACCGCCTTTATCCCCTGGCCCTTTCAGCCTGATCATACCGCGCTCATTGCCCACACACCCATCACCAAGACCAGTGGCATGGAGTATCTGCGCATGCTGGCACTTTCTCGGATCTATCTTGATAATTTTGACAATGTCCAGGCCTCCTGGGTCACTCAGGGGCCCAAGATTGCCCAGCTCTCACTCTTTTTCGGTGCCAATGATTTCGGCAGCACCATGATCGAAGAAAATGTGGTGGCCGCAGCCGGAGTCAGCTTCCGTCTCACCGAGCAGGAAATCCGGCAACTGGTCCAGGAGGCCGGTTTTGCCCCGCACCAGCGACTCATGGACTATACGTTGGTTTATTGAGCAGCCAGGTCCTGATTGGCCCATGAACCCTTGCTACCTGCTATGAGTCCGTTGCCGGAATCCTCAGTCCTTTACCGGGCTCCCTGGGTTGTGCCCGTGGTCAAGCCGCCCATTGTTGATGGGGCTGTGCTCTGTGCCGGAGGTCGTATCGTGGCCGTTGGCAGGGCCTCGCGTTTGCAACAGGAATTTGGTGATGTCGATGTGCAGGATTGTGACGGCGTCTTGCTGCCAGGCCTGGTCAACGCCCATTGCCACCTTGAGCTCTCCTATCTGGATCAGGTTGCACGACCTTTGGCGACAGAAACCATGTGTGACTGGATCGCTGCCCTGCTGGCCGAGCGGGCCCGGCAACACGACTTTGGGGCTGCCCCAGCCGCGGCGCGTCAGATGCTTCGGGAGCAGCATGCAGCCGGAGTGGCCCTGCTTCTTGATATCGGGAACGACGAGTCCTGCCTGGCCGGCTTTTCCCTGCCGGGTCTGGAGAGGGTCTTTTTGCTGGAATGTCTGGCCCCGACCGAAAAGGCCCAGGAAAATGTCCTGGCCCGCGTGGCCCGGCTGCCGGATGATCTCCTGACCACGGCCCATGCCCTCTATTCCACCAGGCCCGAAGTGCTTCAGGCCCTGAAGGAGCGGGCCGACCGTTTGGGGCATTGTTTTTCTCTTCATCTGGCCGAATCGGTAGATGAGATTATGTTTCTGGGTGGCGAGAAGAGCTGTTTTACTGATTTTATGGCTGAGCGTGGGGCCGGCGATTTCCCGCTTCCCGTGGCCACCATGCGTCAGGCAGGGGTTACTGCTGTCCTTGCCGAGATGGGGTTGCTTGCCGAGAATTTACTCTGTGTACACGGGGTACACCTGAGTGAACCGGATCTGGTTCGACTGGCCCAGGTCAGGGCCTCGATCTGTCTCTGCCCTGGCAGTAACCGCTTTCTTCGGGTGGGACGTGCCCCGCTGGCTCAGATGCTGGGTCTTGGTCTTTTACCGGCTTTGGGCACCGATTCCATTACCTCGAACGAGTCCCTGGACCTCTGGCAGGAGATGCGTATTGTTCGTGAGGATCATCCCGAGACAGACCCGGCCACAGTCCTTGCCATGGCGACCATGGCAGGTGCCCGGGCCATGGGTCGCGCGGATGACTATGGTTCATTGGCACCCGGTCAAAGGGCGCAGATTCTTCAGGTCATGTCACCTGACCTGTGCCGGGCAACCAGGGCCACAGAACTGATCGACATCTTGACCGGGACTGGTCGACCAGAGACCATCAGTTGGCTGAGCGGAAACCCGCAGAGTTGATCTAAGCGTATGAGTAATTTGCACAGGAATAGCCATAAACCGGTAACTGTAACTGGTCATCGGTGCGCCAGGTTCGTTCATTCTGGACTTTGAAGCATACTTGTGTATGCGAGAAGGTCAGAATGGGCGAAGATGGGGTGCCGCTGAACTGTTACGCGTGTGAATGATGAGGAGGGACAGATGACGAATTCGAATATTGCCAGAATCGGCATGGTCAATTTCATCAATACGGCACCCATCTATGAGATGTGGAAGGAAAAGGTCCATCCGCAAAACTGGCAGGTGGTGGAGGCGGTCCCGACCGTCCTGAACCGGATGCTGGCCGAAGGCGAGCTTGATCTTGGTTTTGTCTCTTCCCATGAGTATGGCCGCTTGCCTGAGAGTTACCGCCTCCTGGCCGATCTTTCCATCAGCGCCAATGGTCCGGTGGGATCGGTCTTTCTCTTTTCCCACTGTTCCCCCAATGAACTCGACGGCCAACTGGTCCTGCTCAGTGGCCAGTCGCAGACCTCGGTCTATCTGCTTAAAATTATTCTGGAAGAATTTTATGGCGTCTGCCCGGTCTTTCAGGTGGGGGATGTGCGGGAGGCTACCAGGAAGGGCTGGGCCGGGGCAGGTGTCCTGGCCATTGGTGATGATGCCCTGCGCCTGCAGGGAACGGAACAGTTTCCCTGGAAACTGGATCTGGGTGAGGTCTGGAAAGAGCATACCAATCTCCCCTTTGTTTTTGCAGTCTTTGCGGTGCGGGAGGAGTTCTGTCGAGACTACCCGGATTTGCTGGCCCAGATTCATCGCGAGTTGGTTCGCTGTCGTCATCAGGGGCTCTGCGAGCTGGAACTGGTCAGTCGACTGGTTGCTCCGCGGATTCCCATGGACCCGGAACTCTGCTTCGACTATCTTCAGGGCATAGAACATGACCTGGATTTGACCAAGCAACAGGCCCTGAATCGTTTTTTTCAGTATCTGATCGCGCGGGGTGAGGCCAGTCAAGCGGCCTTGCCGTTGAAGATCGTCCCGTTGAAACCCTGAGAGATGATGGAGATCATGAAATGAATCCGCTCCCGCGAAAAAAAATCCTGATTGCGATCACCGGGGCCTCGGGCATGCTCTATCTCGATGCCTTTTTAGCTGAGATGGCCGGGTTGGATGTGGAGGTGCATGGGATCTGTTCCGCGGCCGGACGTCAGGTCCTGGATTTGGAACAGGGCCGGGCGCCTGAGAGTCTGCCCATCGTCTCCCGCTGGTTTGCGGAAAAGGACTTTGCCGCCCCGCCTTCATCGGGTTCGAGCGGATATCAGGCCATGGTTGTCTTGCCCTGCAGTATGGGGAGTCTGGCCGCTATTGCTCAGGGCCTATCGGCCAATCTGATCCACCGCTCGGCCGATGTCATGCTCAAGGAGCGCAAGACCCTGGTTCTGGTGGTGCGTGAAACGCCGTTCAACCGCACCCACCTGACCAATATGCTGGCCGTTCATGATGCCGGTGGAATTATTTGTCCCCCTCTGCCGAGCCTCTACTTCAAGCCGGCAACGCTTGCGGAGGCGGCCCAGACCTTTGCCTGGCGCCTGGCCGATCAGATCGGACTCGACATCCCGGGGCGTAAGCGCTGGGGGGACGGGGCATGCTGAAAAAAATTACAGTCCTCCTGGAGATGATCAAGTTCAAGCTGACCATCTTTGCCCTGCCCTTTGCCTTTATGGGTGCCTTTCTGGCCGGACGAGGCCTGCCTGACTGGCTGACCTTTTTCTGGGTGGTTCTGGCCATGGTCGGGGCCCGGACCGCGGCCATGGGTTTTAACCGTATTGTGGATCGCCACTTTGATGGCGCCAACCCGCGCACGGCTGAACGGGCCCTGCCGGTCGGGGCAGTGACTTTGGTCGAGGCCTGGTCCATGGTCATTCTGGCCTCGTTCATGTTTTTTGTGGCCTGCTGGCAGTTGAATCCTCTGGCCCTGAGTATCGCTCCCCTGGCCCTGGCCCTGACCTTTTTTTACTCCCTGACCAAGCGTTTCACCTCGTTTTGCCATCTGGTATTGGGAGTGGCCCTGGCCTTTTCACCACTGGGCGGCTGGGTGGCGGTGAGCGGGAGTCTGGCCGGATACCCCTGGGCCCTGTCCATTGGAGTCCTGTTCTGGGTGGCGGGCTTTGATACCATCTATGCCTGTCTTGACAGTGACTATGACCGCAGGGCCGGGCTGCATTCGCTACCCGCTCGTTTGGGGTCAAAGCGGGCCTTTCGGCTGGCCATTCTCTTTCATCTTATCGCCTTTGGCGGATTTGCCCTGACCGGAGTGCAGTCAGGACTGAATGGCTGGTATTATGGTGGGATAGCGGTGACGGGTGCCGCCCTTTGTTATCAGCATTACCTGGTGAATCCCGATGACCTCTCCCGCATTCATGCCTCATTCTTCTCCATGAATGGCCTGATCAGCCTCACCCTCTTTGCTGCCACCTGGCTTGCCCTGATCACTGCTGCCTGAGCCGTGTCTCTTGAATAGCCAGGTGATCTGAACCGGGCTGGCGCCTTATGAATTCTCTTCTATTTTGGAATGGTAACCGGACCGGTGCTGAGCATGATCCGGGCGTCGGCCGCCAGACATCCGTGGTCTGAGCAGAACAGGGGATTGATGTCGATGGACTCCATTTCCGGTGCCAGGTCCATCACCAGCTCAGAGAAGCGGAGCAGGAAGGTGTTCAGGGCTGCATGGTCAATGACGGCCGCTCCCCGATAGCCGTTCAGAAGCCGACTTCCCTTCAACTCTCCAACCATGGTCGTGACATCTTGCTCGGTCAGGGGGGCCATGCGCAGGGCCACATCCTGATAAATCTCGACACTGGTTCCGCCGATCCCCAAGAGAATTACCGGGCCGAATTGATGGTCAATCTTGGCCCCGACGATCAGTTCCACTCCCTCGGCCATTCCCTCCACCAGAACACCCTGAAACTCAGGCAGACCACTGACTCGTTGGTAAAACTCACTGAGTTCGCTGTCATTTTTGAGGCCTGCGGTCACCCCCTGGACCTCTGATTTGTGGATAACTGCCGGTGAAACCACCTTGGCAGCCACAGGATAGCCGATGGTTGCGGCCTCAAGCAGGGCCTGGTCAAGATTTCTGGCCCAGGCGTGCGGAGGGGCAGGGAGTCCGTAAGCGGCCAGGATGGTCTTGGCATCAGGCTCCAGGACCCAGCCCTGGGCTCGTGACTGGTCGATGATGGTTAGTACGGAATCATTCAGCATGGTCGACACCTGCGCAGGGCCCGGGTCATCTTGACAGCACTCTCGATGGACGAGGCCACCGGGACCCGGTTGAGTTCAAATCCTTCAATCAGCATCTGGTATTTATCCACGTGGGGGACATAGGCAATCAGGGGTTTACCGGTGCGGCGATGGACCTGACTCAAACGGGCGCCAAGGTCCGATCCGATCCCTGGCAGATAGGGGAGCATAAGCAAAAGAATGCAGTCAATTTCAGCACTGTGAGCCAGCTGATTGACGGCCTCGACAAAATCGCTTTCCTGGGCACTGCCGGTCAGGTCAATGGGATTGGACAGGGCGGCAATGGCCTGGATACTGGGAGAGATGGCCAGTTGCAGTTGCGTCTGCAGCTGATCACTTAAGGGGGGAACCTTCAGTCCGGAGCCGATACAGGCATCCACGGCCAGTGCGCCATGACCGCCGCTGCTGGAGACAATACCGATCCTGCCCTCGATCCGGGTCTCCGGGTAACAGCTCAGGGCCTCACAAAAAGAGACCATCTCATGTTCATTGGCGGCCTCCATGATTCCGTGCTGGCGCAGGACCGCGCTGAAGACCTGATAATCGCCGGCCAGCGAGGCGGTATGACTGGACACGGCCCGGCTGCCCTCCCGGGTCTTGCCGGATTTGAGGACGATCACCGGTTTTCCGCAGTCCCTGGCCAGACGGACAAAGGCCCGGCCCTCATTCTGGGAAAAACCCTCGATATAAAGGGCAATAACTCGGGTTCGTTCGTCGGCGGCCAGGAATTCAAGGAGTTGTGGCTCGCGGACCAGGGCCTTGTTGCCGATGCTGATGGCACTGGAAATCCCCACTCCTTCAGTGGCAAACTTGACCAGCAGATCAACGAGAATGCCGCCGCTCTGGCTGACCACGGCTACACCACCCTGACGGGGCTGAACCATGCGTTCGGCCGGGAGGAAAAAAGTGTCAACCACGTCAGGAGAATAGAGACCAAGGCAGTTGGGACCGATAAAGGGAAAATCATGGGCGATGGCAATGGACGTCAGCTCTTCCTGCAGTTCAATCTTGCCGGCCTCGGCAAAACCACCGGAGATAATGATCGAACTCTTGACGCCGGCACTGATACAATCCTTGAGCACCTGTGGGACGATCTCGGCGCGGACCGCAATGACGGCCAGATCAACCTGCTGGGGGAGTTCATGGATGGAGGTGTAGATCGGCTCACCGTTCAGGGTTCCACCTTTGGGGTTGATCCCGTAACAGGGCAGGGGATAACGGAGCAGATTCTTGCTGTGAATGACATTGGCCGGATGATGGTCATTGCTCAGGGACAGACCAATGACGGCCATGGATTTCGGAAGGAACAGCGGCGTCAAATCCATGGATCAGATCCTGTCTGTGGGCGTGTCGTCTGCATTATGCCTGTTTTGCATGGCACACAGAAAAAAGCCCAGAACAATACCGATGGCAAGCATCAGGAACAGCATCAGGGCACGGGACAGGGAAAATTGCCAGAACAGAAACTGGATACTGACCGTTTCGGTGTTCTGCAGGGTAAAGATGATCACGGTCAGCAGCAAAGCGATGATCAGGGAGAGTTTGGTTTTCATGGAGACTCCGTAGCAGATAGATGGTGGTCAAGGGGAATGGTGTTCAAGTGTTGAGTCATAAAGACTGCGGCAGATCAGTGTGGGCAACTGGATTCGGTCACAGTGTTTATAGGCATGGGCAAGGGTTCTCTCTGTGGTTAATGATAGCTGTTCATGGCTGATTTGGCCAGAATTGTTTGCACGTAACTGTTCAGCAGCACCACATCTACTTCGTCATCGGCCTGCTCGTGTACAAATCAGTACACTTCGCAGACCTCTTTCTCGCATCCGCGGCACTGCTGAACAGTTACGGTTGCCGGCATAGCTACGTTTGCACAATCCTGCGCTGGCTTCTGTCGCAAGGTCGGTTTATCCGAAAGTTCACCAGAGACCATCGTTGGTTATGCCGGAGCAGCAAACTTTCATGGTTGGTTGTGGCCGGCCACTTTGGTCCAGCGATGCGGGTCAGAAGGCCATTCCGATACTGAAATGGATAAGAAACGAGTTGTCGTCTCCCTGGACCTTGGGGTTGAAAGCAAAATCGAGTCGGGCCGGACCGATAGGGGTCAGGTACTGGAAGCCCACACCGTAGCTGGGCCGCATGTCACGCAGGTAATCCTGAAATGTTGCCTCAATCAAGGCTGTGCGTCCGAGAGTCAGAGGCGAGGTGCCATCGGCCAGAGTTGAATTGGGGGCGACATTGCCCAGATCAAAAAATACACTTGTCGATACGTTCTGTCTGATTTTTTTTCTCAGCTCAATATTGAAGATGTTGTAGGCCGTTCCTCCGTAGGGATTTCCGTCTGCATCACGGGGCCCGAGTCGTGATTCCCGGAAGCCACGCACTGAACTTTCACCACCATTAAAGAAACGTTCACCCACCGGGATGGTGCTTTCACTGCCGGAGGGCAGTATGATACCAGACTGGTAGCGGGTCCCCAGGGTCAGTGTATCCCCAAGAGGAAAGAAATAACGGAATCCCCAGGTCAGCCGGTAAAACTCAAGGGTACCCCCGAGCAGGGAATCGGCCAGTTCAAATGAGGTGTGCCAGCGATACCCTGAGGTCGGGCTGAAGAAATCATTCCGGGTATCTCCGGTGAATTGAATCTTGCTCAGGGCCAGGATATAGTTGTCGGTATCTGACAGGGGGCCGAGTTCAGAATCGAGCTGGGTGATATCTTTGCGGCTGTAAGAATATCCGAGACTGCCCGTCACCGACCGAGAGAGTTTTTTGGAGAAAAGCAGGGTGGAGCCGGCCTCTTCCATGGTGAATGACGGTTCTTCGCGAAAACGGTAGAAGAGAGAGGTGTCACCGGTAATTGTGCCGTCGTACAGCCAGGGGTCAGTGAGGCCCAAAAGACCGTAGCGGCCCACCAGAGAGCCTGTGCCCTCTGCCCGGAAGATCCTGCCCATGCCAAACAGGTTCCTGTCAGTGAAGCCGCCTTTCAGACGGATCATTTCGTATGAACCCCAACCGGACTCGATGTGCAGGTCACGCGACATTTTTTCCTCGACATCTACCAGCAGGGTCCGGTCTGTCCCCTGGTTGTTCTCAAGAAGTTTTAACTTGACGCGCGAGAACAGTC
>CALENA010000024.1 GCA_937910875.1 uncultured Desulfobulbaceae bacterium
AGGGTAAAAATTTTATTTCATTGTCTGACATGACTGCCCTCAACGCAACAATCTGAGTAACTTCAGTAGCACCCCATCTTCTTCGTCATCGGCCTGCTCATGTACTGATCAGTACACTTCGCAGACCTCTTCCTCGCAGATGGGGCACTACTGAATAGTTACCGTACATGGTTTTGTGTTCGGTTCCTGAAAACAAAAAAAGGCGAGCAGAAAAACAGATCCACTCGCCTCTGAACAACCCGAAAGAAAACTCAGGCGGGTTTAACAACCGCACCAGAACGAATACAGCGAGTACAGACCCGGCTTCTCACCGTACTACCGGCGGTCGTAACCATACGAACCCGCTTCAGATTCGGCAACCAGCGCCGTCTGGTTTTATTATGGGCGTGCGAAACATTATTCCCTGTCAGTGGTCCTTTACCGCATATTTCACATACCTTGGCCATGGCACTCTCCTTCTATTTTCTTTACCGGTACAACAGTGTGCACCGGCATCATTGGACATCAAATCTTATCAAGAAACTCTGATCAAGAACAGGAATATATACCCCGTTCTTTCCTGATCCGCAAGTGCTTTTACGCACCCAAAAGTATTCCGCCATGATTCATGCCGAATATCACAATGTGGTTGTTATTTTTAGAATCTTCACAGTATATTGGACTTGAAACTTTTTCCACTTTCGATGAGAATGGTATGGTCACTTGCTTGATTTTCCTGATTATCACGAGTTACATACTCCAACGATAAAATTGCAGTAACAACCTACAAACAACCATGAGCCAACCCAACCCCATCTGGTCTTTTTTCGCTTCGGTCAAACTGGCCCTGGTCAACCTGCTTATCCTCGCCGTAACCTCAATTTTCGGCACGGTCATTCAGCAAAAGGAAACCACCCAGTACTATATCGAGAAATTCGGTCAGAGTACGGCAAATCTGTTCCAGATTTTTTCCCTGGACGACATGTACAACTCCTGGTGGTTCCTGAGCCTGCTCTCTCTGCTCAGCGCCAACCTGATTATCTGCAGTATCGATCGATTTCCTGGCGTCTGGGCCCAGATCAAGGCCGACAACCTGGCCACCCCAATCAAGCGACTGCAGCAGATGCGCCTCCGCCACGAATGGGTCAGTCAGGCTAACACCTCTGAAACCGAAACAAAACTTGCGGCTGCCCTGAACACCAACGGCTGGAAGAGTGAGCGACGTGACATGGAATCCGGCCACCTGCTCTTTAGCCAGAAAGCCCCCATGAGCCGCGTTGGCGTCTATATTGTTCACGTATCCATATTGATCATCTTCGTAGGGGCTATTGTAGGTGAGATGTTTGGCTATAAGGGGAGTGTCATGCTTCCCGAGACCCAGACCACCAGCCAGATCTACACCTTCCGCACCAATGAGACCATACAGCTTGGTTTTGATGTCCGTTGTGATCTTTTTGAACTCGAGTCTTATGACAATGGCATGCCCAAGGCCTACCGCTCGAAACTCACCGTGCTCGAAAACAACAGGGTGGTGAAACAAAAGGACATCGTTGTCAACGACCCCCTGACCTACAAAGGTGTTACCTTTTATCAGTCCAGCTACCAACCCTACCAGCAGTTCGTGGTCAAGATCAGCGATATGACCTCAGGTAGAGCCGTTCAGGCAACTCTCCCCTTCCAGAAGCAGTATGCTGCACCGAACAGCCCTCTGCGATTTGGGGTGATCAATGCCAAGGCCGCAGGGCAATCGGTCAAAGAAATCAAACTCTGGCTCAAAGATCAGTCTGAGACCCCAGGCAATTACTGGCTCAAAAACGGTGAGCAGAAGATTATCGAACATGAAGGAACCAGTTACATGGTCTCTGCCAAACAGATGTACGCCACTGGTCTTCAGGTTGCCAGAGACCCGGGAGTCTGGACTGTGTATGTGGGTTTCACCCTGATGATCTGCGGCCTCTTTGTCGCTTTTTTCATGTCACACCGCCGCGTCTGGATCTACATCCGGGAAGAAGACGGCCAGACCAAGGTTCTCATGAGCGGCAGTGCCAACAAGAACCGAGGGGCCTTTGAAAAGACATTCAACGCCTTGGTGGACCTGGTCCGGAAATAGCCCCTTTTAGTTTATTACAGACTTTACAAAAACGATTAGCCAACCATAAAACCCGCGCAGTAAGAGATTTCTCTTCCGGCCACTGGAGTGACTAGAATGGACAGTTCGCAGCTTTTGGGAATTACAACTTTTACCTATCTCTTTTCCACCATCCTCTATGCAGTGATCTTTATCTTCCGGGCCAAAAATTTAGGCCCGGCAACCACTGCCTTTACCTGTATCGCCTTTCTGATCCAGACCGCAGGCATTGCCCTGCGCTGGCAGGAATCATACCAGATGGGCATTGGTCACGCGCCACTGACCAACATGTATGAGTCCGTGGTGTTCTTCGCCTGGACCATCATCCTCTTCTATCTCTTTTTGGAGTGGAAATTCAAGGTACGGGTCATTGGCGCCTTTGCCGTTCCTTTTGCCTTTCTGGCCATGGCCTATGCCTCATTCAGCAGCGGCATCAGCCAGGAAATCAGCCCTCTGATCCCGGCACTACAATCCAATTGGCTCATCGCCCACGTCATCACCTGTTTCATCGGCTATGCCGCCTTTGCCGTAGCCACGGCTCTTGCAATCATGTATCTGATTAAAAATGCTTCAGCCAGCCGGAATGTCACCGACGATTCCACTTTACTGGCTACCCTGCCCAAGCTTACAGTAATCGATGACCTGACCCATAAATCCATGGTCTTTGGTTTTTTGTGGCTGACCGTTGGTATCATCACCGGAGCCGTCTGGGCCAACTCGGCCTGGGGGACCTACTGGAGCTGGGACCCCAAGGAGACCTGGTCTCTGATCACCTGGTTTATTTACGCCATCACATTGCATGCACGCTACACCCGCGGCTGGGGAGGCAAGAGAATTGCCTGGCTGGCGATCATCGGTTTCGCATCGGTCATCTTCACCTATTACGGTGTCAACTTTATCCTCTCTGGACTGCACAGCTACGGCTCACAATGACAGAGAGCAAAAATCCAGCAAGATAATTGACAATGGGCCTGGAAAATAGTATATCCTGTTTAAAATCTTCACAGGTCTATCATCATACTCTTTCAATTCAACCAAGAGGAAACACATGAAGAAAGGATTGATCGCCACCGCAATATTTGCACTGACTCTGGGCTTTGCCTTCGCCACCAGCTCAATCGCCGATTCTCACGGCGGCAAGGGACCAGAAGTAATCACCCTGCAAGCCACCATTGATGTTGCTGCCAAGCCCAAACCGGCACTCTTCCCCCATGCCAAACATCAGGAGAAACTGGCCTGTGCCGACTGTCATCACACCAAAGATGCAGATGGTAAGCAAGTCGCCTATGTTGACGGTCAGGCCATTGAGAAATGTGAGAGCTGCCATAACACGGCCGCTGGAATGGAGAAGAAGATTGCCACCTTCAAGGATGCCGCACACACCAACTGCAAGGGCTGTCACACTGCAACAGACAAAGCCCTGGCCAAGTGTAACGTCTGTCACTCTCTGTAATTTGAGACGACGCTTCACTCTGTAAGTAAAAAGGGAGAACGACTCGTTTGAGTCGTTCTCCCTTTTTTTGTCTTCGAGATACTGGACCCACCCAATTTCCCTACTGGATCAGCCCACCTCTTGATGTCGTCTCTGACTGTTTTCTATGCCAGAAATCACTCCTGCATCTTGGAGATATCACCTACCGCCAGAAAAAGATTTCCGATAGCCGCCAGCAGATTAAGCCGATTGTTTCGAATCCCCTCATCTTCGGCCATGACCATGACATTCTCAAAAAATGTATCTACAGGACCTTTTAAACGCAGCATACCGGTCAGGGCCTGTCCATAGTCACGAGCCATAAGAGATGGTTGCACCTCGGCCTCAATCTCGGCATAGATGCGGGCCAGATCCTTTTCGCCAGCCTCCAGGAGTAAAGAAGGATCAAGGGCCTGACCCTGATGATTCTTGAGTATATTCCGGATTCGCTTGAATGAAGCCGCCAGGACCGGAAAGGCATCCTCGCCTCGGATTGCTGCCAGGGCCTCGATTTTTTTACGACAATCATTCACATCATCAAAGGCAACTGAACAGACCGCATCCACGGCCTGTCCATCGAGACCCGCGGCCACACAGTCATTCACAAAACGCCCCTTGATAAAGGCAATCACCGCCTCAACCGTGGCCGAGCCACCATCAACACGACTGCCATACAGGGCCAGGGCCTTGCTTACCACTTCTGACAAGGATAACTCATAGCCGCGATCGGCAATAATATGGAGAACGGCCAGGGCCAGACGGCGCAGGCCAAAGGGATCAGTGGTCCCGGTCGGCACCTGGCCAATACCAAAACAACCAACAATGGTATCAACACGATCAGCCAGTCCAACCAATGCACCAAATGAGGTTGCCGGCAAATCATCGCCGGCCCGTTTAGGAAGATAATGATCGGCAATACCCAGGGTGACTGCGCTGTCCTCGCCATCATGGACGCCATAGGCTGCTCCCATGACCCCTTGAAGAGAGGGAAACTCTCCGACCATATCGGTCAAAAGATCAATTTTAGACAGTCTGGCGGTTCGGCACACGCCCGCAACACTGAGAGGATCGAGTTTTTCGGCAAGGAGTCCACTCAATTTGATAATACGCTCACTCTTTTCAAGCATGGTCCCGAGTTGCGCCTGAAAAACAATCCCTTCCAGATCTTGATAACGCCCCTCTAAAGAGTGGTGTCGATCACTGTTAAAGAAAAAAAGAGCATCCTCCAACCTGGCATTCAGAACCCGTTCATGTCCTGTACGAGTCAGGGCGATATCATTGACCACGGTATTGTTGACCGCAACAAAACCGGGCAGCAACTGCCCTTGCCCATCAACCACCGGAAAATATTTCTGATGCTCACGCATGGAGGTGATCAGCACCTCTGGAGGAAGCTGCAGAAACTTCTCGGCAAAACTGCCGCAGACTCCAACCGGATACTCCACAAGATTGGTCACGGTCTCAACCAGGTCCTCATCAACTGCCACCTGGGCATCCTGAGCGCCAAAGGTCTTACCGACCGCCTGCTTAATTTCAACCAGAACCTGCTGGCGACGTGTCAACGGATCAACCACCACCCGGCGTTCTGCCAGTTGCTCCACGTAACGACCAGCTCCCTGAATCTCGAATTCGTCCGGGGCCATGAACCGATGGCCACGACTATACCGACCGGACACAATCCCATCGTGTTCAATTTCAACCAATTGATCATCATTGAGTGCCACCAGCCAGTGAATGGGACGGGCAAAGGCATTCTGATTCGCGCCCCAGCGCATGGATTTAGCAAACGAAAAACCCATAAGCAGGGCTTTCAGTAAATCAGGGAGCAGTTCACTGGTTGGTCTTCCAATCACCTCACGCACCAGCAGGAGATATTCACCCTTGGGGGTATCAACAAGTTGCAAGGCCGAGGCATCGACTCCCTTGGATCGAGCAAAGCCAAAGGCAGCCTTGCTCGGTTGGCCCTGATCATCAAAACCCGCTTTTTTGGAAGGTCCAAGCAACTCCTCACGACGGTCGGGCTGACGCAAGGCCAGATCATTCACCATCAAGGCCAACCGCCTGGGTGTCCCCAAGGTCCGAACCTGGCCATGGCTGAGCCCAAGAGCGGCAGATTGCTGAATAAAATTGTCCTGCAGCTGCTGCAGGGCTGGCTGAAGAAATCCGGCCGGAATTTCTTCCATTCCTATTTCAAAAAGTAAATCAGACATAACAATTATAAATTAGAAGGGGGAAATGAATTGAGGAGAGAATCAGCGAGAAATATCAAACACATACCACTGGGTTCCCGGATTGCATGGCCGCAAAGGTCGAATAACCCTCAGCCAGATTTTCCACATTGACAGAAAACCATTTAATGGCCGACTGCTCACTGAGCCGACGGCCGACACTTCTGGTCAGAGATTCAACTGAAAAGCCCTGAACATCATCAAAAAGTTTTTGCTCCTGGCCAACCGCCTCCTGAACCAAAGTAATCAGATCCTCAATCCAGACAAAACGGCGAAACCTGACCGCCACAGTGGCAGTGCCCCAACGTCCCGGGGAACGAGGGAGACCAGAGGCCAGACGTTCTTTGTACGGCAGGGCAATGGGCGTTGCAAACTCAAACTCCAACTCATCGCTGGTGTGAAGCGATCCATGCATACGACAGGGGTAGCAGGCAGCTTTCAGCCCCTCCTGCCGATGATCGTGGAGGAGAAAATAATCAAAGCTCATCTCTAAGTGAGCGGCTTCGGCATCCAGCCTGGCCTTCATCTCTTCCAGAATCTGATGAAAACTCTCAAGGTCAATACGACCATGAAACCGGTTGAGGATCTCGACAAAGCGGCTCATATGTGTGCCCTTGAAATGATGGGGCAAATTGACATACATATTAACCGTGGCCACAGTCCGCTGACTCTTACGGGCCTTGTCAAGAACGGTAATGGGATAGGAAATGGTCTTGACGCCAACCTTTTTGATATTGATCCGACGATGATCAAGCTGGCTCTGGATATCTTTCATAACTCTCAGGACCACTACCCCAGAAGCCTGCGGACGGTCTCTTTCAACTCTTTCATGTCCGATGATTTAACCACATACTCATCTGAGGCCCAGGTTCCAAGATCCTGCTTGAATTCTTGATAGGCAGAGCTGAGAACCACAGGGAGGTCCGGGCGATCCATTTTCATCTGGCGCAAGACCTCTATACCATTCATCCCTGGCATCTGAATATCAAGGACCACCAGATCAGGGACTTCACTTCTGAACTTTACCAGGGCCTCTTCGCCATTACTGGCTGTGATCACCTCATATCCTTCATCCAGAAACTCTTCTCGATATAGAAACCGAATGCCTTCCTCATCATCAACCAGCAATATTTTCTTCATCATCTCCTCCTTGGCTCAGTATTACAGGGCATCACGCAGAAAACCTGCAGCCTCTTCCGGGGACATGGGGTTGATATAAAACCCGGACCCCCACTCGAAACCGGCAATAGAAGTCAATTTGG
>CALENA010000025.1 GCA_937910875.1 uncultured Desulfobulbaceae bacterium
AGCAGTTGGAAGCGGCCGGGATCAAGCTGATCGAGGCCGAAGTGACCATGATTCCCCAGAACACGGTGGAGGTGACCGAGGAAAAATCGGCCAAAGCCCTGCTCAAGCTCCTTGAACTTCTCGAAGATCATGACGATGTCCAGAAGGTCCATGCTAATTGCGAAATTGATGACCAGCTCATGGAGAGCCTCAGCTGATCTGTTCCGGCTCGCAGGCCTCTCCGGCCCAAGGGCAAGCCGGCAGCAGCACCACTGAAGTTGGTACCTCGATGGTCATGCGGGTGTTGGGCATTGATCCGGGATCAAGGATCACCGGTTATGGCATTATCGATGTCGCGCCCGGGCAGATGGTCTTTGTGACCTGCGGTACGATCAGGACCAGGGAAAAGGCGCCGTTGTCCTTTCGTCTCAATGAGATCTTTGATGGAATCAACGAGGTCATCCAGGTCCATGGACCACAGGTGGCAGCCGTTGAGCAGGTCTTCATGGCCTCCAACCCCAATTCGGCTCTCAAGCTGGGTCAGGCTCGGGGGGCCGCCGTGGTTGCCGTGATGCAGAATGACCTTCTTGTTCATGATTATACGGCCAAGCAGGTCAAGCAGGCCGTGGCCGGATATGGGCAGGCGGAAAAGGCCCAGATTCAGCACATGGTTCGCGTCCTCCTGAATCTGTCGGCCCAACCGAGCAGTGATGCTGCCGATGCCCTGGCCGTGGCCATTTGTCATGCCAATCAATTTCGTTTTTAATCGTTTCAATTCTCGCAATTCCTGTAACCTCAACCCATGGCGGAATGCATGATAGCCACATTGTCGGGTAGTCTGCTCATTCGAGCCCTGGATCGGGCGGTCATTGATGTGGGCGGTGTCGGCTATGAGGTCTTTCTCTCGACCGACAGCATCTCCCGCCTGCCGGCGACCGGCGATCCGGTTTTTCTCCACATCCATACCCAGGTTCGTGAGGATGCAATCATTCTCTTTGGTTTTCTGGAAGAAGACGAAAAGGAGATGTTTCTGATCCTCAAGAGTGTGTCCGGAGTTGGCCCCAAACTGGCGCTTTCTGTCCTCTCCGGTCTGCGGATTCCTGATCTCTGTCAGGCCATTGTGGATCGTGATGTCAAACGGCTGGTCGCCCTGCCCGGAATCGGCAAGAAGACCGCCGAGCGTATCTGTGTTGATCTGAATGAAAAAGTCGCCCATCTGGCGGTTTCAATATCTCCTCCCGGCCGTGGGTCATCTTCTGCCTCGGCTTTTGGTTTGGTGGCTGGTGATGCGGTTTCTGCCCTGATCAATCTCGGTTATTCCGATTTAATGGCTCGTCAGGCCGTGACCGCAGTCAGGAAGCGTCTGGGAGAAGACTCTTTCGGCGATCTGCAGGTGGCAGAGCTGATTCGTGAATGTTTGCGGACGTTGGCATGAACTTTGAAGAACAAATAGGCTCAGGGAGCCGCCTGGTCACCCCGGAGAGTGAGGGGAACGAGCCGCGGCAGGATCTGAATCTGCGGCCCCGGTCTCTGGCTGAGTATATCGGCCAGGAGCAGGTCCGCCAGAGCCTGGACATCTTCATCCGCGCGGCCCGCGGCCGGGGAGAGCCGCTCGACCACATCCTCTTTCACGGCTTCCCCGGACTGGGCAAGACCACGCTCTCTTATATCATGGCCCAGGAAATGGGGGCCGGGTTCAAGACGACATCGGGCCCGGTGATTGAGCGGCAGGGTGATCTGGCCGCCATCCTCACTGGCCTGCAGGAGGGTGATGTCCTCTTCATCGACGAGATCCACCGCCTCAACCACGCGGTGGAGGAGATCCTCTATCCGGCCATGGAGGACTTTCAGCTGGATCTGATCATCGGTCAGGGCCCCGGGGCCCGCTCGATCAAGATGGATCTGCCCCGTTTTACCCTGGTCGGGGCTACCACCCGCACCGGCCTGTTGACACCACCCCTGCGTGACCGTTTTGGGGTTATCCTCCGTCTTGATTTCTATACCCCGGAGGAACTGGTCCGCATTGTCTGCCGCTCGGCCGTGATCTTGGGCATAGGGATCGATGAGGGCGGGGCTTTGGAACTGGGCCGCCGCTCGCGGGGGACGCCCCGGATTGCCAACCGTCTGCTCCGCCGGGTCCGGGATTATGCCGAGGTCTATGGGCATGGGGTCATTACCGCTGAGGTGGCCGACGAGGCCCTGACTCTACTCAATGTCGACCGCCTTGGCCTCGATGAGATGGACCGGCGGATCATGCTCACCATTATTGACAAGTTTGATGGCGGCCCTATCGGGCTTGACACCCTGGCCACCGCGGTCTGCGAGGAAAAAAACACTCTGGAAGATGTCTACGAACCCTTTCTCATTCAGTCTGGCTTTCTCAACCGGACCCCGCGCGGCCGGGTCGCCACTCCTGCCGCCTATGACCATTTTCAGCGTCTGCCACTGCTCAACCCGACGCGGCAGGCCTCGCTCTTTGACCTTGAGGAGTAAGCAATGAACACCCGTAAGACCATTGTCGATTTTCGGGCCATGAAACAGGCCGGTGAAAAGATTGCCATGCTCACCGCCTATGATGCCGGTATGGCTGGGTTCTTTGCCTCCTGTGGGGTGGATATGCTCCTGGTCGGTGATTCCGTGGGCATGGTGGTCCTTGGCTATGATTCGACCGTGCCGGTGACCATGGCTGAGATGCTTCACCATGCGGCGGCTGTTCGACGCGGGGCCCCGGCGGCCTTTGTGGTCGGCGATCTGCCCTTTGGCTCCTATCAGAGCGGAGCGCGGGACGCGATTGTTAACGGGACCCGTTTTTTGAAGGAGGCGGGCTGCGACGCGGTCAAGCTCGAGGGCGGCTTGGAGGTCTGTGCAACAGTGCGGGCCATGGTCACGGCCGGGATCCCGGTTATGGGCCACATCGGCCTGACCCCGCAAACCGCCAACCAGTTGGGTGGATATAAGGTTCAGGGCCGTGATCTGGAATCTGCCCGGCGCCTGCTCCGTGAGGCTCGATCTCTGGAAGAGGCAGGGGCCTTTGGCATGGTTCTGGAGTGTGTGCCTGAGCAGTTGGCGGCCCTGATCACTGAGCAGATTGGTATCCCCACCATCGGGATTGGAGCCGGACCTTCCTGCGATGGTCAAGTCCTGGTCAGCCATGATCTGCTGGGCATGTTTGAGAAATTCGTCCCCAAGTTTGTCAAGGCCTATGCCAACCTGGCCCCACAGATCCGAGAGGGCGTGAGTGCCTATCTGGCTGATGTTCGTCAGGGTCAGTTTCCTGGAGAAGAGCACAGTTTTGTTTCCGAGATTGACCTGGCACAGCTGTTGACGGAAGAAAGCAATGAGTTGGTTAAATGAAAATTTATCGGAGACCAGAATAGGTCATGCCGAAGGTGCGAATTTTCATAGTTGGTTGTGGCTGGGCAATTTGGTC
>CALENA010000026.1 GCA_937910875.1 uncultured Desulfobulbaceae bacterium
GGCCTGCTCATGTACTGATCAGTACACTTCGCAAACCTCTTTTTCGCAGCTGACGCACTACTGAAGAATTACAGTACACGGTTTTATGTTCGTTTCCAGTTTTAAACTGGATAGTTACGTTGTTTTAAGATAAAGAGAGAGGAGGGTGGCAGTGATGAGAAAATGGGGGATGGCCCTTGTGATGATGGTGGCGCTGATGGGTTCCGTTGCCGTGGTTTGGGCTGGTCCGACCGAAGAATTGCGGCCGACCATGGACGCGGTGGTTGCCGTATTGATGGACCCGACGTTGCGTGGTGAGGACCGGCGCAGTCAGCGCAGGACCGTGCTGATGGAGCTTGCCGCCTCCCGCTTTGACTTTGAGGAGATGTCCAAGCGGGTTCTGGGCAAGACCTGGCGGGAAATAACGGATGCGGAACAGGCCCGCTTTGTCCAGCTCTTCACCAAGCTTCTTGAAAATGCCTATCTTGGCAAGATTGAAAATTATTCGGGCGAGCAGTTCGAGTTCACCGATGAGCGGGTCAAGGACGATCGGGCTGTGGTTTCAACCCTGTTTAAGCATGAAGGTCAGGACATACCGATTCATTATGTCATGATTCTGCAAAAGAGTCGCTGGATGGTCTATGATATCAACGTCGAAGGTGTCAGCTTTGTCAATAATTACCGCCAGCAATTTTCGTCGATCCTGCGCCAGGATAAGTTTGCCGGTCTGGTCCGTCAGATTGAAGAGAAGAATCAGGAGAATGCGGCGGGAGGTGTGACGCAGTGAGTCACGCCGCTCTCTCGGCAGAGCAGTTATCCGTGGTCCTTCCTTTCCTGGACCTGCCGGACCGTTCCCTGCTGGCGCCTTACCTGACCGAGTTGCGGCTTGATCCCGGTGCTGCCCTGTTTGGGGTTGAGGACCCGGTTGATGGTCTCTGGTTTCTGCTTGAGGGACGTCTGGCCGTACGGAAGATCAATCCCCTCTATGGCAGGGCCCAGGTGATTGCACTCCTTGATCCCGGGGCCATGGTTGGAGAGAGGGCCCTGCTGGGTGGCGGGCGTCATCGGGCTGAAGTGCGGGCGGTTGCATCGGCCCATCTGGTGCTCCTTGACCGCACGGCTCTGGATAGGCTGGCCTTGGAGCAGCCGGAAATTTATTTGTCCCTGCTTCGCCGCGCCCTTGTTATCAGTGGTCTGCGCCTGGATAGGGTCTCTGAGCGTCTGGCCGCTGTTCTTTGAGGGTGCGTTCGGGGCGGTGAATTTTGGGGAGTTGTGGCCTGATTTATTTTTTTGTGGCCATTTTTGCCTGAATTGATTATTTTGTCATGTTTTATTGATGGGCTCCTTTTTGTCTTCGCTTCTCGAATGTTGTTTTTTCGGATCGAAACCTTCAGGGCCGCGGACAACTGAGTTGGTCCGTTCATTCGTGTTGCTGAGAAAAAAATTAAAAGGTCCGTCCCGGGAACAATAGGCTCGTGACGGCCTTGCTGGAGGAAATCATGGCCGTTCCAAAAAGAAGACATTCCCACGCCCGTACCCGCCTGAGACGTTCTCATGACGCCTTGAAGGCGCCGGGTCTTTCCCTTTGTGCCGATTGTGGTGAACCAAAACAGCCGCACCGCCTCTGTGCCAGCTGTGGCAAATACAAAGGGCGTACCGTATTCAGTTTTGATACCGACCTCGTATAAGGGGTAGCCTGTGCGGATTGCCCTGGACGCCATGGGCGGAGATCACGGTTCCCAGGAACTGGTCGCCGGGGCTGTGCTTGCTGCGCGTCAGCCTGGGTTGCAGCTGGTGTTGGTTGGTGACCAGCAACAGCTCTGCTCCTGCCTGCAGCAGGCCACACGTGACTCCTCTCTCTTGTCGCGGATCGAGATCGTCCATGCCTCCCAGGTGGTGGCCATGGACGAGTCTCCCGTAGACGCCATCCGTCGTAAAAAAGATTCCTCGATCATGGTAGCCTTTGACCTTGCCGACCGAGGCGATGTAGAAGCCGTGGTCAGCGCCGGTAATTCCGGGGCTACCATGGCAGCGGCTGTCCGCAAGCTTGGCCGGATCAAGCACGTCGCCCGGCCTGGAATCGCCAGTATCTTTCCCACGTTGAAAAAGCCGGTGGTGATGATGGATGTCGGGGCCAATGTTGATTGCCGGCCCCAGCATCTGGTCCAGTTTGCGATCATGGCCTCCAGTTTCTCGCGTATCCTCGATACCACCAATCCCCGGGTCGGAATTCTCAGTATCGGTGAAGAGACCGGCAAGGGCAATGTCCTGGTCAAGGAAACCCATGCCCGTCTGGCCAAGAGTTCGCTCAACTTTATCGGGAATGTCGAGGGGCGGGATGTCTTTCAGGGTGATGTGGACGTGGTGGTCTGTGACGGGTTCGTCGGGAATATCTGTCTCAAGATCAGCGAGGGACTGGCCGAGGCAACCATGCGGATGCTGAGAGATGAAATCAAAAAATCTTTGCTGGCCCAGATTGGCTATTTTCTTGCCCGACCAGCCTTTCAGGTCTTTAAAAAACGGGTTGACTATGCAGAGTATGGTGGCGCCCCCCTGCTGGGGATTAACGGCACCGGAATCATCTGTCATGGCAAGTCCAGCGCCGAGGCCATCAAGAATGCGATTTTTGAGGCAGCTGAAATGGTGAAGCGCAGGGTCAATGACCGGATCGCTGAGAGCCTGGCTGCCAATGCCCTGATTGCGGAGGCCGATGTCTGATGGGGACGGTTATCTTGGGGACCGGCTCCTGTCTGCCGGAACGGGTTGTGACCAATCATGACCTGGCAGAGATTGTTGAGACCAATGACGAATGGATTCGGACCCGGACCGGAATCAAGACCCGCCGAATTGCTGCAGCCGGTGAGGAAACCTATCGTCTGGCAGCACGTGCTGCAGAGCAGGCCCTGGCCATGGCCGGAGTTGCAGCCGCTGATCTCGACCTGATCGTGGTCGGGACCATCACCTCGCATATGCTCATGCCCTCCACCGCCTGCTTTGTTCAGAAGGAGATTGGCGCAACCAAGGCCTTTGCCTTTGATCTGAACGCCGCCTGTCCCGGTTTCCTCTATGGCCTCGATGTGGCCGATCAATATGTCCGGGCCGATCCCAGCCGCAAAATTCTGGTCATTGGCGCTGAAACTCTGTCTACCCGTACCAACTGGGAAGATCGCAATACCTGCGTCCTGTTCGGTGACGGTGCCGGAGCCGCAGTGGTTGGAGGTGGCCCTCAGGGTCGGGGCATGGTTGGTTCCGTGCTGTGTTCTGATGGCCGGCTCTGGAGTCTTCTGCATATGCATGCCCCTGTCAGCAACAATGCTGATCTTGAGGAGCCCGACCATCCTGGTGTCCATATCATCATGGAGGGCCGTGAAGTCTTCAAGTACGCGGTCAAGGCCATGGAGACTTCCATCAGTGATCTTCTGCACCGTGAGGGAGTGTCGCTGGATGAGATCGATCTTTTCATTCCTCATCAGGCCAATATCCGTATACTGAACAAGCTGGTTGAACGCATTGGTATTCCTCTGGAAAAGGTGTTCATCAATGTCGAGAAATATGGTAATACTTCTGCCGCTTCCATTCCCATTGCCCTGGATGAGGCCAATCGGGGGGGACGGCTGAAGCCTGGCAACAAGCTTTTGATTTGTTCCTTTGGTGGCGGTTTCACCTGGGGCGCAAGCCTGATTAACTGGTAAACAGGAGAAAAGATGGATTATTTTTTATCTGAAGAGCAGGAAATGATCGTTGAGACGGCCCGGCAGATTGCTGATGAACGGATCATCCCCGCTCGTGCTGAACTGGACGAAAAACATGAGTTTCCGCGCGCCATCCTCAACGAGATGGCCCGGGCCGATCTGTTTGCCGTGCCGATCCCTGAGGAGTATGGCGGGTTTGGCGGCGGGTGCATTGACAATGTCCTGGCCCTGGAGCAGCTGGGGCGTGGCTGTGTCGGTGTTGGAACCGCCTTTGCCGCCAATATCCTGGGGATCTACCCGATCATGATCGCAGGCTCTGACGAGATGAAGAACAGGTATCTGCCGGACGTGGCCACAGGTAAGAAATTTGCGGCCTTTGGCCTGACCGAGGCCAATGCCGGTTCCGATGCCTCAGGCATCCGGACAACAGCGGTCCTGGATGGTGACGAATGGGTCATCAACGGGACCAAGCAGTGGATCACCAATGGCGGTGAGGCCCAGATCTACACGGTGGTGGCCATCACCGACCGCAGTCGCGGGCCGCGTGGCGCCTCCATGTTTGTGATTGAAGAGGGTGATCCCGGGTTTACCTGCGGCCCCAAAGAAAAGAAGATGGGAATCCGCGCCTCATCAACCACCGAGTTGATCTTCAAGGACTGCCGGATTCCCAAAGACCGTCTGATCGGTCGAGCCGGAACCGGTTTTATCACGGTCATGAAGACCCTGGATTCATCCCGGCCCGGTATCGCGGCCCTTGGTCTGGGGCTGGCCCAGGGCGCCCTGGATGAGGCTGCAAGCTATGCCAAGCAGCGGATACAGTTCGGCAAACCGATCATCTCGTTTCAGGCCGTCCAGCACCTGCTGGCTGACATGGCCATTCAACTTGAGGCGGCCCGGGCCCTGGTCTATGGCGCGGCCAGACATATTGATGCCCATCCCAAGGATATGTCCAAGGTCTCGTCCATGTGCAAGGTCTATGCCACTGATATGGCCATGAAGGTGACTACCGATGCCGTTCAGGTGATGGGTGGTTATGGATTCATGTGTGAGTATCCGGTGGAGAAGATGATGCGGGACGCCAAGATCCTGCAGATCTATGAGGGGACCAACCAGATCCAGCGGAACGTCATCGGCCAGGAATTGAACAAGGAGTACGCCCGTAACTGACGGGGGTGAAGAGGTGGCATGAAGATCATCGTCTGTGTGAAACAGGTCCCGGATGCCAAAGACGTGCGTCTGGACCCGATAACCAATACCTTGGCTCGCGAGGGTGTGCAGTCGATCATGAATCCGTATGATCAGCATGCCCTGGAAGAGGCCGTTCGCCTGAAAGATGAGCTGGGGGCTGAAGTGGTTGTCCTGACCATGGGGCCGCCCCAGGCCGGGGAGGTCCTGCGTCAGGCCATTGCCTGCGGGGCTGATCACGGGGTGCTGGTGTCTGATCGGGCCTTTGCCGGGGCAGATACCTGGGCCACCTCCTATACCCTGGCCCAGGCGGTGAACACCCTGGGTGGGGCTGATCTGATCCTCTGCGGCAAACAGGCCATAGACGGAGATACCGCCCAGGTGGGTCCCGGCCTGGCCATGCGTCTCGATATCCCCTTTGTCACCTGTGTCCAGAAAGTTCGTGAGGCGGATGCCTCCGGTCTGGTGGTCGAACGGATGATGGATGACGGCTATGATGTGGTGGCCGTTGATTATCCGGCCCTCTTGACGGTGGTCAAGGATTTGAATATTCCTCGGGTTCCCTCGCTCAAGGGAAAGATGCGGGCCAAGAAGGCAGTGCTGCAGACCCTGAGTGCCGCTGATGTCGGTGCCGATCCGGCCCTGATCGGTCTGGCCGGTTCTCCAACCCAGGTGGTCCGGGTTTTTCCGCCGGAGCCCCGGGGAGAGCGGACTGTCTTGAGTGGTACCCTGGATGAACAGGTCAGCGAGTTGGCCCGGCGGCTGAGCGCCTATCTTTAAACACGGCGGCGGAGAAAAATTGCGATGTTGATTGTTGATCAGGAGCTGTGTATTGGTTGTGGTGTGTGTGAGGCCAGTTGTGCCTTTGCGGCCATCGAGGTGGTGGACGGATGCGCGGTGGTTGGTGATGCCTGTACCCTGTGCGGGGCCTGTGTCGAAAGCTGTGAGGTTGAAGCCCTCCGTATTGAGGGGGCGGAAAAGACTCAGGTGGTTGATATCTCGGCCTGGTCCGGAGTCTGGGTCTATGCCGAGTTTCGGCATGGGCAGCTGGCCCAGGTTGCCCTTGAACTGCTGGGGGCCGGTCGCAGGTTGGCCGATGCCCGTGGCGTTACCTTGACCGCGATTCTCATGGGCAGTGTAACCGGTGAGGCCGCGCAGATCCTGATTGGTCACGGTGCTGATCGGGTTCTGCGGATCGATCGGCCCGAGTTGCTTCATTTCAGTGATGAGGCGTATGGCGCGATACTCACTGAGCTGATCCGCAAGGAGCAGCCGGAGATCGTCCTGGCCGGTGCCACTGCCATGGGCCGTTCCTTTATTCCGGCCGTGGCCAATATCCTGGGGGCCGGGCTTACGGCTGACTGCACCCGTCTTGATATCCGGGAAGAAGATGGCGCCCTGCTCCAGACCCGGCCGGCCTTTGGCGGGAATATCATGGCTACCATTGTCTGTCCTCATTCTCGGCCGCAGATGTCGACGGTGCGGCCCAAGGTCATGCGTGAGCTTGAGTTTGATACGAGTCGCCAGGGTGAGATTGTTGACGTGGCCGTTTTGCCCGAGTGGCTCAAGAGTCGTGTTCGGGTCCTGGAGTCGGTGGTGACTGATCAGGATGATGTCAATATCCAGGAGGCCGATATCCTGGTCTCCGGAGGTCGGGGGCTCGACAGCGAAAAGGGCTTTGTGCTGATGCGTGAACTGGCTGATGTCCTGAACGGTTCCGTGGCGGCCACCCGGGCGGCAGTGGATGCCGGCTGGATCAAGTATCCGCATCAGGTGGGACAGACCGGCAAGACCGTGGCGCCCAGTCTCTATATTGCCTGTGGAATATCCGGCGCCATTCAGCATGTGGCCGGGATGCAGTCGGCCGAGACCATTGTCGCCATCAACCGGGACAAGGACGCACCGATCTTTGATGTCGCGGATTTTGCCCTGGTGGGTGATCTGTATGAGATTGTCCCCAAATTGATCCGGGCCATAGAGGAGCAGCGAAGAGCATGAGTCTGCAGGGAAAAACAGTTCTGGTGACCGGCGGCAGTCGTGGGATCGGCCGTGCGGTCTGTGTCCGTCTGGCCCGGATGGGTGGCCACGTCTATTGCAACTATGTCAGCAATCCGGCAGCAGCCGAAGAGACCCTGGAGTTGATCCGGGCGGCCGGCGGCAACGGTGAGGCCCTGGCCTTTGATGTGGCCGATGTGGATCAGGTCCAGGCCGCGATCAAACAGATTGGGGCGGATCGTGGTTCACTGGATGTCCTGGTGAATAACGCCGGTATTACCCGTGACGGTCTGGTGGCCCGGATGAAGGAAGACGATTGGGACGCCGTCCTGGACACAAATCTCAAGGGTGCTTTTTTCTGTGCCAAGGCGGCCAGTCGGCTGATGATGAAGCAACGTTGGGGCCGGATCATCAATGTCACCTCGGTGGTCGGTTTTGCCGGAAATGCCGGACAGGTGAACTATGCCGCGGCCAAGGCCGGCCTGGTGGGGCTGACCAAGTCCATGGCCCGGGAGTTTGCCTCCCGGAATATCACAGTCAACGGAGTGGCCCCGGGCTATATTGTCACCGACATGACCAGTGGCTTGAGTGCAGAGATCCAGGCCAAGATCAAGGGCGAAATCCCCCTGGCCGAGTTGGGCAGTCCCGAGGACGTGGCCGGTGCTGTGGCCTATCTGGCAAGCGATGACGGTCGTTATGTCACCGGCCAGGTCCTGCATGTCAATGGCGGGATGTACATGTGATCGCAGATGCGCACAGGCGATGTCTGTTGTGCAGTATCCTTGGGCCCAGCTACAGATAAGAGTTGAAAATTGTGCCGTGAGGCGGTATCAAGAAAGGAAGTGTAAACGTTGACTGTCCCGGTTTACGGGGGTCGATTTTTGAAATCACAGGATGAATTGTCCGGTTATATTGAAGGGAGAACGGAAATGGCTATAGACCAGCAGATGGTTGATATTATTGTTGAGCAGTTGAGTGTTGAAAAAGACAAGGTTGTTCCCAATGCCTCTTTCGTCGATGACCTGGGTGCCGACTCCCTGGATCTGGTGGAATTGATTATGGCCATGGAAGAAGAATTTGACGTGGAGATCCCTGACGAAGAGGCCGAGAAGATTAATACGGTCCAGAATGCTATCGACTTTGTGAATAATCTCAAGAAGTAAGGTTTGGGGCAGCGGTTCTCTGGCTCTGGTCGACTCGAGTGGGCCAGAGCCGGTTGCTTGACCTGTTGAGAGGAGAGACACGATGTCGAAACGCAGGGTAGTGGTCACTGGAGTTGGATTGGTAACTCCTCTGGGGACCGGTACGAAAAAGACCTGGCAGAATATCTGCGCCGGTGTCAGTGGTGTGGGGCCGATTACCCGTTTTGATGCCGGGGAGTATGCGTCACAGATTGCCGCTGAGGTCAAGGATTTTGACCCGGATCTCTTTTTTGAGAAGAAGCAGGTCAAGCACCTGGATCTTTTTGTCCAGTATGGGGTGGCCGCGGCCCGATTGGCTATCGAGGACAGTGGTCTGGTCATTGACGAAACCAATTGTACGCGGGTTGGGGTGATCACCGGATGCGGCATGGGTGGTCTGCCAATTATCGAGCAGACTCACAGCACCTGTCTGGATCGCGGACCCAAACGAATTACGCCTTTTTTTATTCCCATGGCCATCCCCAATATGGCCTCTGGTCATATCTCCATGCAGAGTGGTGCCAAGGGCCCGAACCTCGCCCTGTCCACGGCCTGTGCCGCGGGTACCCATGCGGTGGGTGAGGCCTTTCGCTCCATCCGCTACGGGAGTTGTGATGCGGTCATTACCGGTGGTACTGAATCGGTGATCTGTCCGCTGGGGGTTGGCGGTTTTGCCTCCATGAAGGCCCTTTCGACGCGCAACGAGGCCCCGGAACTGGCTTCCCGCCCTTTTGACAAGGACCGGGATGGATTTGTCATTGCCGAAGGCTCGGGCATGCTGGTCCTGGAAGAACTGGAACACGCACTGGCCCGTGGGGCTCGGATCTATGCCGAGGTCATCGGCTATGGCGCCTCCAGTGATGCCTATCATATCGCCGCCCCTCCCGAGAATGGAGAGGGTGGGGCCCGCTGTATGCAGATGGCCCTGGATGACGCCGGGCTTCTGCCGGCAGACATTGATTATATCAATGCCCACGGCACCTCAACACCTTTGAATGACCGCTGTGAAACCCAGGCCATTAAGACTGTATTTGGTGAACATGCCAGCCGATTGGCCATCAGTTCCACCAAGTCCATGACCGGCCATATGCTCGGTGCGGCCGGTGGTCTTGAGGCCGGATTTCTTGCCCTGACTATCCACGACCAGATTGCCCCGCCAACCATGAACCTGATTGAACCCAGCCCTGAATGTGACCTGGATTATGTCCCGGGCAAGGCCAGACCCATGAAGATCCGGGCCGCTCTTTCCAACTCGTTTGGATTCGGCGGGACCAATGGTGTCCTGGTGATGAGCCGTTATCAGGGCTGAACCGGTATTGACCTGAGGGTGACATTGAGACGCCTTTTGCCCTAGTGTCCAGTCAAGAGTGAAATGTCGCAGTATGGCGCCGGTGTTTTTTGTGCTTGCAAGGCGCGGCGTCAGGCGCATAGCAGCGCTATGTAACGCAAGCCGCAACGAAGCAGGCGCAAAAAACAACAAGCAATATGCGGCAGCTGAGCCTTGACTGGACACGATGGATGTTTGGGAGAACGGAATGAAGATTGCAATCGGCTCTGATCACGGTGGGTATCTGCTGAAACAGACCATCGTAGAGCAGTTGACAGGTCTTGGTCACGACGTGGATGATGTGGGCTGTTTTGGCCCGGAGTCGGTGAATTATCCCGATTATGCCCGTCAGGTCTGTGAGCGGATCGAAGAGGGTCGGGTCGAGGTCGGAATTCTGATCTGCGGCACTGGTCTTGGGATGTCCATGGCGGCAAACCGTTTCCCTCAGGTGCGCGCTGCCCTCTGCCATGAGCCGTTCAGCGCCCGCATGAGCCGTGAACACAATAATGCCAATGTCCTGTGTCTGGGCGAACGGGTGACCGGTTCCGGACTGGCAAAAGACATCGTGGCGGTCTGGCTGACCACCCCATTTGCCGGCGGGCGTCATCAGCAGCGGATAGAGCAGTTCAGCCACTGCTGATCGTATTGTAACAATTGCGTTTGATTGTTTTGCGCCCCAATTTTGCTCGTGTGCTCCGTTGGGATCGCCGGCCCGGTTTTTATTCGGCACGGTCTTACATCGGTGAAACGATGCGTTTGAGCCGGTCCCGGTGTTTTGGCGGGTACTCATCAGATTGATGGGGGGGAAGGAATGTCAAGGTGGCGCAGTGTGAGAAGGGAGTTTGAATTCAATTGTCCAAAACCGGCATTGCCTCTGCAAAATGCCGGTTTTTTTGTTTGCCCTCTGCCTGCAGACCTCACGTGGATCATAGGGAAATCGTACAGATAATTATTAAAGGTGTCGGCATGTCGTTGTTAAAAGAGATTGATCCGGATATCTACCGGAGCATTGGCCTGGAGTATGACCGTCAGAATAATCAGCTGGAGTTGATCGCCTCAGAGAACATTGCCTCGCAGGCGGTCCTTGAGGCTCAGGGCTCGATTTTTACCAATAAATATGCCGAAGGGTATCCGAAGAAACGCTATTACGGTGGTTGTGATTATGCCGATGAGGTGGAATCGCTGGCCATCGTCCGAGCAAAAGAGATATTTGGGGCCGAATATGCCAATGTCCAGCCCCATTCCGGTTCTCAGGCCAACATGGCCGTTTATTTCGGCACTCTTAAACCTGGCGATAAGGTCCTGGGCATGGATCTGGCCCATGGTGGCCATCTGACCCACGGCAGTGCGGTGAATTTCTCGGGCCAGCTCTTTAACTTTATTTCCTACGGTGTTGATCGGCACAGTGAACAGGTCAATATGGATGAGGTGGAGCGGATCGCCTTTGAAAATCGACCCAAAATGATTGTGGCCGGGGCCAGCGCCTATCCGCGGATCATTGATTTTGCCCGTTTCCGCCAGATTGCCGATCAGATCGGGGCCCTGTTTATGGTTGATATGGCCCATATTGCCGGTCTGATCGCGGCAGGTGTCCACCCCTCCCCGGTCCCTTATGCCGATTTTGTCACGACCACCACTCACAAGACCATGCGAGGTCCACGCGGGGGCCTGATTCTGGCCCGGGAGAAGTATGGCAAGCTTCTGAACAGCCAGATTTTCCCCGGTATCCAAGGCGGTCCTCTGGTTCATGTGATCGCTGCCAAGGCGGTCGCCTTCAAAGAGGCCATGGGGGAGGCCTTCAAGGCCGATCAGCGCCAGGTGGTTGCCAATGCGCAAACCCTGGCCAAGAGCCTGACGGCCAAGGGATTTCGCCTGGTTTCGGGCGGGACGGATAACCACCTGCTCCTGATTGATCTGAGCAATAAGGAGATCACCGGCAAGGAGGCTGAGCACCTTCTTGAGCTGGCCGGACTGACCGTCAACAAGAATGCCATTCCCTTTGATACCCAGTCGCGATTTGTGACCGGTGGCATCAGGGTCGGTACGCCGGCCGTGACCACCCGCGGGCTCAAGGAACCCGAGATGGAACTGATTGCCAGATGGTTTGACCGGGTGATCACTGGCCGGGATGAGACCGTTCTGGCCAAGGTTCGGCAAGAGGTCCGGACCCTGTGTGATCGTTTTCCTATTTCCAATATTGTCGGCCCTAAGAGATAACTCGGAGTTGTCATGAAATGTCCCTACTGCGCTCATGTGGATAGCAAGGTCATTGATTCCCGTGTGAACAAGGAGAATACCATTACCAGACGTCGGCGTTCATGTCTGGAATGCGGTCAGCGTTTTACCACCTATGAGCGGCTTGAAATGATGGTTCCTGTTCTGGTCAAAAAAGATGGCCGGCGCGAGGAATGGAACCGGCACAAGCTGGTGGTTGGTCTGGAGAAGGCCTGCGAGAAGCGCCCTGTGAGTCGCGACGAGATAGATAACTTTGTCGATGAGATCGAAAAAAGGCTCCAGGATCTGGGATCCAAAGAGGTCAGTGCCAAGGTGGTGGGGCAGTGGGTCATGGAGGCGCTTCCGGCACTTGATGAGGTGGCCTATGTCCGTTTTGCCTCGGTCTATCGTCAGTTCAAGGACGTCAGTGATTTTGTCGATGAACTTAAGACCCTGCTTGATTCTCGCGATCTGCCCAAGATCTGATCCGAAAACGGGATGTGTTATGGTCTGTCAGTATTTTCCGCGTCCCTGTGTCCTTTCTGCAGTCCTTGTAAATTCTGACGAGTGTCTCAAACATGCCTGATTTGCAGCTCCTTGATCAGCAGTTTATGCGCCAGGCCCTGCATGAGGCCAGGAAAGGACTGGGCCGTACGTCTCCCAACCCCTGTGTCGGGGCAGTGATTGTCCATGAAGGCAAGGTGGTTGCCACAGGCTATCATCGAAAGGCCGGGACGGCACACGCCGAGATCCATGCCCTGAGCCGGGCCGGTGATCTGGCCAGCGGTGCCACCCTCTATGTGACGCTTGAACCCTGTAATCATACCGGTCGGACTCCGCCCTGCAGTCGGGCCGTGGCTCGGGCCGGGATCAGTCGGGCCGTGGTGGGGATGGAAGACCCCAACCCGCTGGTGGCCGGCAGCGGCAATGCGTATCTCAGGAGTCAGGGGGTAGAGGTGGTCTGCGGTGTGCTGGAGAAAGAATGCCGGGCCCTGAATCGTCCCTTTATCAAGCAGATCACTACCTCGCTGCCCTGGGTAATTCTCAAGGCCGGAATGAGTCTGGATGGGCGGATCACTTATCAGCCCCAGGGGGGCGGGGCCATGACCGGTCCGGATTCCTGGCGTCAGGTGCATCGCCTTCGTGACCGCTGTGATGCCATCCTGATCGGTTCATCCACGGTTCTGACTGATGATCCAGCTCTGACCACCCGCTTGTCCAGGGGTGGGGGGCGTGATCCCTTGCGGGTGATTCTTGATAGCCGTCTGGCCCTGCCGGAGCATGCCAAGGTCCTGCATCTGGAATCAAAGGCAGAGACCTGGCTCTTCTGTGGTCCTGATGCAGATTCCGCCCGGATTGCCCGTTATGCGGCCCTGGATGGAGTGGTGGTTTGTCAGGTGGAAAGCGATGGTGAAGGGCGGCTTCTGTTGCGGCAGGTTCTTGAAATTCTGGGTCGGGCCGGAGTGAACTCACTGCTGGTGGAGGGTGGGGCCACCATCCATGGCGCCTTTCTTCTCGCCCGGCTGGCCGATCAGCTGACCTTTTTCATGGCTCCGATCCTGGCCGGAGATCAGGGATTACCGGTCCTGCAGGGGCTGGTCGCCCATGGTCGGGCAGAGGCGGTTTCTCTGATGAATGTCCGCTATCGCCGTCTGGGGGTGGATATGATGATTGAGGGAGAGATTGTCTACCCGGTCATTTCTTAGCTGGTTTTCCTTTCAATTCAGTCTTCCTCAAGATCCTCATGTTTCTCTCTTCAGCAGTTGAATGAGCGCGGGCAGTTGTTGTGCGCAATGGTCTAAATCAGGAAAAGGGATCGTGAGTGAGACCGAATCCTTTTCAAAGGCGGGGCAGTGTGCGATCTGCCAGTCGGATGGCAGATCAAGGCTTGTCAGTCTTTTTTTGAAGGCCAGTTCGGCTTCTGTGCTTCTCGGGAGGCAGCGTCTCTGGAGGAGTTCCAGGAGGCGATTCGTTGTCTGCGGCGGGTTCATTGCCTGACCCGCAAGGATCTCCCTGCTCTCTTCATCTGCAAACAGTTCTCCGATCCGGCAGCCATTTCGTCCAGCCAGGTCTCGAGAAAGGGCGAGCAGGCGTTTTTGCTTACCCCGGCCCATGCCCAAGGCCGTGAACAGCCCGGCGAAAAAAATCTGCTCATCCGGTCCCAGGTGCAGGAGTTCAAGACCGATGGTCTCGTCGATCACGCCCTCATGGATGTGATGCTGGAGGAGAGGGGGAAGTTCGAGGAGGTGGAGCTGGGTGTCCAGTTGGGTGCGATGAGCTCTCCGTCCCAGGCGGGGCAGGAACCTTTCGATAATGGCGGATGGTTCCATGTGTCGTCCACAACAGGCGAGAAACCAGGCCTGCTCCATGGGCGATAAGGGGCCTGCTGACTCTTGATCGGTCAGGATGAGATGGAGGAGGGTCAGGACAGGGGTGTCAGGGGACAGAATCTGGCAGCAGCACCTGGTCTGACCCAGTGCCTGTTTCAGGGTGTACAGGCGCCTGCGGCCGGAGAGAAGTTCATACCCGTTGCTGCATACTTGAACCACTGGCGGATGCAGCATGCCTGACTGAAGCAGGGAGTCAAGGAGATGGTCCTGGTCCGTCTGGGCAAGAAAAGGATGGAGATTCCACTGGCCTGAGTCGTGAATCTGGTCCAGGCCGATGGTGTCCCAGTAAGGGTATTTGGACATAAGCGCGCCTTGATCGTTCACGAAAATCCTAATTTTTCAAAGTACCCATAAAATTTTACTGGCTGTGCAAAGCCCGAAAACAAAAATCCCTGCACGGTTCCGGGCCATGAGTCCAAGAACTGTGCAGGGGGTATGGCGAGCAGAGGGGCAGATGATCCGGGTGGAAGGTCAGCCTTTGTTGATCTTTTCGCGCAGAATGCCGGAAGGCTTGAAGGTGACAACCCGACGGGCGGCCAGGGTCAGTTCCTCGCCTGTCTGGGGGTTACGTCCGCGCCGGGAAGACTTGTCCTTGACGCTGAATTTGCCGAACCCGCTGAGGAGCAGGTCATTGCCGCTGATCAGTGAATCCTTGGAGAGTTGGAGGAAGGCCTCCATGGAATCAGTGGCCAGGGTCTTGGTCAGTGAGGGATGGTTTTTGTAAATCTCCTGGACAAGGTCTGCTTTGGTGAGGGTCATCTCGCGCTCCTTTTGCTGTAAAATCTGAATGATATACTCACGTAATGTTATACGCTCAAAAAAGAAAGTCAAGAGACAGATGTTGTTTTTTGTCTTTTTTCTTGAGAGAATCGGGTGGGATATGGCTCAATAGACCCGAAATGAAACATACTTCTTTGTTGGGTTGTTGACGGAAATTGACTGTTTATCAGTATGTTATGCTGTTGTTGTCCGATTATCCGTGGAATATCGGCAGGATGTCGACCGAAGATTTGTTATTGTCCGGGTCTGCAGTGAAAACACCCTGTCTTGTGTCAATTTTTTTATATGAAAGTGCACCTTCGGCATGACCGGTCATATCGAAGGTGCACTTTCATGGTCGGTTGTGGCTGGCCAATCTGGTCCAGGGATGGGGGCTAGATATGGCTGGCCATGGAGAAGATCGGCATATACATGGCCACGACTATGCCGCCGATCATGCCGCCTAGAAAGACCATGAGCATGGGCTCGATCAGGGCGGTCAGATTGCTGACGGCCTGATCGACCTCTTCGTCGTAAAAATCGGCAATCTTGGCCAGCATGTTGTCAAGGGCACCCACCGATTCGCCGACATTGATCATCTGCACCACCATGTTGGGAAAGACGCCGCTCTCTTCCAGGGGTTCAGAAATGGGGCGTCCTTCGCTGATGCTGTCTGAGACCCGGAAGATGGCCCGTTCGATGATCTTGTTGCCCGCGGTCTTGGCCACGACGTTCAGGGCTTCAAGGATTGGAACGCCGCTCTGGAGCATGGTGCTCAGGGTGCGAGTGAATTTCGCCACAGCGACTTTCCGGGCCAGGGGGCCGATGATCGGGGCGCGCAGGATCATGGCGTCGATCTTTAACTGACCCTTGTCAGTGGCGTATATCTTTTTGGTCACGTAGATCAAAAGGGCCAGGGCGATCAGGAGATAGTGAAATTTTGTCTTGACCAGATAGCTGGCCTTGACCACGATCTGGGTGGGCAGGGGCAGGGCCGCACCCATGCCGGAGAACATCTGTTCAAAGACCGGGATGACAAAGACCAGGATGATGGTCAGGATCAGCATGGAGATGATCAGGCAGATGATCGGGTAGGTCATGGCGCCGCGCACTTTTTTCTTGAGGGCCATGGATTTTTCTTTGAAGGTGGCCAGTCGGCCAAGGATGGTGTCGAGGATGCCGCCGGTCTCGCCTGCCTCGATCATGTTGGTGAACAGGGCATCAAAGGTCTTGGGATGCTTGCGCATGGCATCGGCAAAGGTGGTCCCGGTTTCAATATCCAGCCGAATGGCGGTGAGGACCTGACGAAACGGCTCCTTCTCCTGTTGCCTGGCAAGGATATCGATACTCTGGACCAGGGGCAGACCGGCATTGATCATGGTGGATAACTGCCGCGTGAAGATAACAATGTCTTTACCGGTGGTTCTGGGCTGGAACAGGGCGATATTACCAAAGAGTGACTTTGGCTTTTCCTTGATGACTGGATCCTGGATGCGCAGCCGTTTGACCTGGGTCAGGGCCGCAGATGGGTCGGCGGCTTCAATGCTCCCCTTTCGTTTTTCACCGTGTACGTTACGGCCGGTCCAGAGATAAGTGGGCATGGTCAGTGTTCCTGGGCTGAGGGGCTGGGCTGGCAGGGGTCTGGGCAGAAGCAGAGGACCCCTGGGCCATTGGTGCGTCAAAATTTATCTTAGCGTATGCTGGCCCGGAAGACAAGTGTTTGGAAACAGGTTGCTAATGGCGATACCTGTTTGTCGTGTCCCTGGTTTTTTATCCCCGTCCGGCAGAGTCTCCATCGCTGGCAAAGTGGCTTTGATCTCTTGCGCTGTCTTTCAGGGTTCTGCGTTGTCTTTTTACTAAAAGTCGGCCTCCGGTCTGCTGGGACAGAAAAACCTGTGCTGACCAGGATGGGTGAAATTGTAGCGACTACATCTTTTTTGTACTTGAGAAAATTTGCTCTGGCTGGTAAATTAAAAAATTCGTGGAATTCAATCGCCTGTCTGGTGAAGGATATATTGTATAATTGTTTCATCGCCTGATTTGAACGGTGATGACTTTTTGTTATGGATTTGAGGAGGGTGTGATGCAGGAGCAAGCGGCTGTAGGGTATGGCGCAAGAAATTTTAAGCCGGTAATTGAGAAGTGTGTCGGCTGTGAGCGGATTGTGGAAGAGGCTGGGAATCAGTTCTGCAAATCCTACATGATGCCGGAATCCAAGTGGCGTATTGGTATCTGCAATTTTGCCACCCATGCCAAACCGGAGATCACGGTGGTGACCATCAGGGTCAACCCCTTGAAGGCTGCCAAGCGCGCCTCGGCCAAGAAGAAATAAGACAGTACTTGCAGCAAACGCAAAAAGCCCCACGATCTTTTGATCGTGGGGCTTTTTGCGTTTGATCGTTCTGGTTATTTTTGTACAGGTCCTGATGTCTTGTTGTTCAGGAACGGCCAACTCCTGTGTAGCTGAAGCCTTTGTCGCGCAGGGTCTGGGGTCTGTAGACATTGCGCAGGTCGACAAAGACCTTTTCGCGCATGATCTGGGCCAGACGATCAAGGTCCAGGGCCCGGTACTGATTCCATTCGGTCATCAGGATCACAGCGTCAGCCCCTTCGCAGGCCTCGTAACAGTTCTCAACATAGGTGATGCCCTTTTTGGGCAACAGTTTTCTGGCCTCTTCCATGCCTTGCGGGTCATGGGCGCGAATGATCGCCCCTTTCTCCATAAGGGCCGGCAAGATGGTGACTGCCGGCGATTCACGCATGTCGTCGGTCTCGGGCTTGAAAGTCAGGCCAAGGACGGCGATGGTCTTCCCGGCCTCTGAGCCGCCCATGGCATCCCGAATCTTTTTGACCATCTTGGCCTTCTGGGCGCTGTTCACTTCGACTGCAGCCTCGACAATGCGCAGGTTTTGTCCGGCTTCCTGGGCGATGCGCATCAGGGCAACGGTGTCTTTGGGGAAACAGGAGCCCCCATAGCCGGGACCCGGGTGAAGAAATTTATTGCCGATCCGATTGTCCATGCCGATGCCAGAGGCCAGGGTGACGGCATCGGCGCCCAGGGCATCGCAGAGCAGGGCCATTTCGTTGATAAAGCTGATCTTGATCGCCAGAAAGGCATTGGCCGCGTATTTGATGAGTTCGGCGGTCTCGATGTCGGTAATGACGGCCGGTGTATCCCTCCGATAGAGAGGGTCGTAGACCATTTTGAGAATTTTCTGGGCCCTTTCTGAATCGACGCCGAGCACAATCCGGTTCGGGCGCATGAAGTCATTGATGGCGGCACCCTCGCGCAGGAATTCGGGGTTTGAGGCCACGTCAAAGTCGGCGTTCGGGTTGGCCTCGGCAATAATTCGCTTGACCTGGCGGGCCGTGCCCACCGGGACCGTGCTCTTGTCCACAATAATGGTATAGCCTTGCAGATGGGGTGCGATTTCCCGTGCGGCCTCGTAGACATAGGTCAGGTCGGCATAGCCATCACCGCGGCGGCTTGAGGGAGTGCCCACGGCCATGAAGATGGCATCAGCTCCGGACACGGCTGGACCCAGCTCTGTGGTGAACTGCAGTCGATCTTCCTGGAAATTCTTGGCGACCAGGGCCTCAAGCCCGGGTTCATAGATGGGGACCTTCCCGGCCAGAAGCTGCTCAATTTTTTTCTGGTCCTTGTCCACGCAAATGACATGGTGACCAAACTCGGCAAAGCAGGTGCCGGTGACCAGACCAACATAACCGGTTCCAATGATGGTAATATTCATGGGCTCTCTATTATGGCAAAGTTTTCAGGTGCGGGCGTGTCTAACCAGCATAGCTGGACCAGACTGGCCAGCCACAACCAATCATGAAAGTTCATTCCTTCGGCAAGGCCAATGATGGTCTTCGATGAACTTTCGGATAAAAAAGGCTACAGCAGATAACACTCCATTTGTTCAGGATCGTCAAGGTCTTATGATGGCTTTATGATGGATGGTCTTTCCCCGAAGATCGAGGTGCCGATCCGGATCAGGGTGGCCCCTTCCTGGATGGCCACAAGATAGTCGTCTGACATGCCCATGGACAGTTCAACCCGTTGCCCCTGCGGCAGCAGTTGTCTGGCCTGCATCTCAAGGGCCAGCTCACGCAGCCTGCGAAAGTGCGGCCGGGATTGCTCCGGGTTTGCGGCCGGGGGCGGGATGCACATCAGACCTTTGATCCGGAGTTGGGTCAGGGACTGGAGTTGGGTCAGCAGGTCAGCACACTCCTCGGGCAAGATCCCTGATTTCTGGGGCTCACGGCCGATGTTGACCTGGATCAGGCCCTCCATGCTCCGGTTCAGGGTTAAGAGGTTTCGTTCGAGTGTTGTGCCCAGCTTCACACTGTCTATGGTCTCGATCATCTGAAAAATCTCGGCGGCGATCTTGGCCTTATTGCTCTGTAAATGACCGATAAAGTGAAAAAGAGGACCAGATCCCAGTTCAATGATCTTCCCCTGGGCCTCCTGCAGGTAATTCTCACCGAAGAGGAACTGCCCGGCTGCCATGGCCTCCCGGATCTGCTGCGCTGGAAAACGCTTTGAGACCGCCACCAGGCGAATCTCTTGCGGATCACGACCGCAGGCCAAGGCCGCGGCAATGATCGTTTCTCTGATCTGGCTGAGATTGTCTTTGATCATTTCAGCAGAATCCTGCATCTGCAAGCGGCAAGTTCAATAAACGTCTGCAGTTCCGGGTAGTGTGGCGCGCCACTTCATCGATGGAAATCCCGCGCAATTCGGCTATTTTTGCTGCGGTATAGAGGGTGTAAAAAGGCTCGTTTCGTTTACCGCGCCAGGGCACCGGCGCCAGGAAGGGCCCGTCGGTTTCCACCAGCATGGCCTCCAGTGGGATGGTGGCTGCCACCTCCTGCAGGTCAGGCGTCTTGTTAAAGGTCACCACGCCGGGGATGGAGATCAGCAGGCCCAGGTCCATGACCTGTCGGGCAAGATCAAGATTCCCGGAGAAACAGTGCATGATCCCTCCATGTTTCAGCGGCCCGGCCTCTTTCAGGAGGCGCAGGGTGTCGTCATGGGCCTCGCGGTCATGGATAATCACCGGCAGTTCCAGTTCAGCGGCCAGTTTCAGCTGGGCCTGAAACCAACGCCGCTGCAGTTCGGGTGCGGCATACTGTTTGACATAATCAAGGCCGATCTCACCGTAGCCCACCACCACATCCCGGTTGGACAGGGCCAAAGTTTTCAGCCGTTCGAGGGTCTGCTCGTCCAGGGAGTCCGCGTCATGAGGATGGACGCCCAGGGTTGCCCGAACCATAGGGTAGGTCCGAGCCAGTTCAATGGCTCGTCTCGAACTGGCCTCATCAATACCAATGGTGATGATCCCGGCAATGCCATGTTCGCTGGCCCGGGTCAGGACAGCCTCCAAATCCTCATGGTACGCTGCCATGTCCAGGTGGCAATGGCTGTCGATCAGGAAAGAGTCGCTGCCCAGAGATGGTGGAAGTGGTCTTTTTTTACCCATTGCTTGTTCTTTCTCGACTCTTCATTCTCTCTTTTCTATCAGATCCAACAGGCAACAGCAAGCAACCTTTGGTAAAATCATTCCTTCGGCATGGCCAGTCATGGTCTCCAATGAACGTTCGTATAAACCATAACTCTGTTTTTCTGACCAGAAACGGGAAGAGGCAGGCACAGGAAGGTCCCTGGTCAGCGTATCTGAACCATGAGCGACGAAACGTCGCTCATGGTTTGGGCGAAGCGTAGCCGAACAGGGACCTTCCTGTTCCTGCCGGGCCAAGCCCACCATCAAAAAGTTTGTATCCTGAAATCCCAATAAATAATTGCATGGCAGTGATCACGTGAAGATCATTTCCCGCGACCAGTGAATTGGTATCAGCGCCCTGAAGCGATGATGCTGAGGACACCATAAGTCAAGAGCCAGATCAGCATGAAGAGCAGGAGTGGCCGCTGGTGACGGCTTGCAGGGCGCAGGAGAAACAGGGCGATCAGAAGCAGGAGCGGCGTAAAGACCCCGGCCACCAGCGGAGGCAGGAAGCGGAGCAGTTCCTGGAGTCCCAGAAAAAACCATGGCCCTGAAATATGAAAGACGCCCAGTTGTTCTGGCTCAAATGGAGCTGCGATCAGCACGGAGATCAAAAGCACGATTCCGGTCAGCGGGAGGTGGTCTCTGAACGAGGTGCGGTAGACACGAAGATGCTCCCAGGCCAAGGCGCCCCATAAGACGCCGAGGCTGATGACATGGTTGGCGTAGACCCGTTTCATGTGGTTGTCGCTGATGGAGAGCAGGAGGTCGTTCAGTGTATCGCCCAGCACTGGGATGGTCAGGAGGATATTTTCGGCAATGATCCCGGCCGAGGAGCCGGTACTGTCACCCCGCAGGATATAGCCGGTAAAAAGGATCAGCAGGCCCACGGGAAGGGTTGCGCTCAGCTTGAGCCATTGGGTCCTGGTGTACCCTTCGCTGCGCTTGAATACCGCCAGAAGATGGGCGATGGCCAGGAGGAAGAAAAACTGGCTTGAGTAAAAGTGCAGGGAGCGAAAATAGCTGCCGTACGGGACCATGATGTCCAGGGCCGAAGATGAGTAGAGGGGAGTTGCCGGATCGTATTGCAGGGCGACCACCATGCCCGAGAGGACCGAGATGAACAGGGTGATCAGGCTCCATTCGCCCCAGCGAAGAGTGGCGAGTGTCTTGAGAAGAGAGCTGATCATTGCAGGGGTAGACGCTCAGGATTAAAGGGTGACAAGGTACTTGCTGCCGTCGCTCAGTTTCTCGACGCCATACCGGGGAAGTTCCCGTTTGGCCGGGCCATTGATAACGGCACCGTCCGGACTGAAACGACTCTGGTGGCAAGGGCATTCGAGGATGTTGTCTTTTTCCCGGTAGTTGAGTTTGCAGCCCAGATGGGTACAGGTACGGGAGATGGCCCAGGCCTGCTGGCCGTCCTCAAACAGAATAAAATCAGGGCTGATGAAAAATCCCCCGGGGGCCAGGGTGGCTGTTACTTCCACCAGCCGGGGCATTTTCGGGACCCGGAAGCCAAGAAAACGGAGCAGGGGCAGGCAAAGGGTCAGCAGCCCCGCCAGGATGAGTATTCTCCGCTTCTGCGGTGAATGTGGAGTGAGGTCGGGGCGATTCATGAATCCGGCTCAGCCACTAAAGACCTGTTTCAGCCGCTGATTGACATGCTCGGGTACCATCTCACTGACATTGCCACCGTGTCGAGCTGCGTCCTTGATGATCGAAGAGCTGATATAAATCCAGCGGAAGGCCGGCATCAGAAACAGGGTGTCCACCTCGCGCTTGAGTTTACGATTCATCAGGGCCATCTGGAACTCGTAATCGAAGTCAGAAACTGCCCGCAGGCCGCGGATGATGGCCTTGGCCCCGCGTTGCTGGGCAAAGTCGACGATCAGGCCGGAAACAGGGGCCACTTCGATCCGGGAATAGCCCTCCGGAAAACACTTGCGGGCCATGTCGATCCGCTCTTCCAGAGAAAACAGGGGGGTCTTGGACGGATTGATGGCAATGGCGATGACCACCCGATCAAAGAGGTCCAGGGCCCGGTCGATGATATCCAGGTGGCCCATGGTGATGGGGTCAAAGGTCCCGGGATAGATGGCAATGCTTTTTTTCCTGCTACTCATCTCGTCACTCCTTGACCTTGAGGGTGATAAAACCAGAATCCGCTGTCGCCATAGCGCCGTTGATCACTGAGATGCAGGCAGCCAATGTGCTCAGACAGGAGGGCCTCGATTGTTTCCTCGGCCACGATCAGCGTCTGGTCGTGGATCAGTGGGCTTGCAGCCAGTTCGGTGAGAATCTTTTCGGCCAGCCCGCGGCCATAGGGCGGATCGAGGAAGATCAGGTCAAATGGTTCTGCAAGTCGGCCGGAGTTGTGCAGGGGGCCTATGCCCCGGCCAAGATCATGGCGGATGATCTGTGCTGATCTGTCGCCCACTGGCTGGCTGGACAGGCAGGCCTCCACGTTCTTCTTGATCAACTGCAGGGCTGTTTGTCCGTGATCGATGAATACCACCTGTCTGGCCCCCCGGCTCAGGGCCTCGAGGCCCACGGCCCCGGTTCCGGCAAACAGATCCAGGACGCGGGCCTCGATCACCCGGCCAGCAAGGATGCTGAACAGGGCCTCACGAGCCCGGTCTGAGGTGGGCCTGATCTGCTGGTCTTTGGGTGCGGGGGAAAAGAGCCTTCTCCCCCGCGCCCAGCCGCTGATAATTCGCAAGGGCTGAGCGTCCTTTTACAGGTATCGGGCAACGTAGTGTTCGGCGATCTGCACGGCATTGAGTGCAGCCCCTTTGAGGATGTTGTCTGAGACCACCCACAGGTTGATGCCGTTGGCAATGGACTCATCTTCACGAATTCGGCCGACCAGGGTCTCAAATCTCCCGGCGCAGTCTATGGCCATGGGATAGCGATTGTTGGCCGGGTCGTCCACCAGCTGCACGCCTGGGGCCGAGGCCAGCAGTTCCTTGACTTCGGCCGCGGTGATCTTCTTTTCAGTCTCGATATTGACCGCCTCAGAGTGGCCGTAAATAACCGGGACCCGGACCGTGGTCGCGGTGACTCCAATGGAATTATCCTCAAAAATCTTCCGGGTTTCATTGACCATCTTCATCTCTTCTTTGGTGTAGCCGTTATCCAGGAAGTTGTCGATGTGGGGCAGGCAGTTGAAAGCGATCTGGTGCGGATAGACCTTGTGCTGCAGAGCCTCGCCCCTGGCATAGGCCAGAACCTGGGCCTTGAGCTCTTCAATGGCCTTGGCCCCGGTTCCTGAGACGGCCTGATAGGTGGAGACGACGATCCGTTTGATTCTGGCCCGGTCATGGATCGGCTTGAGGGCCACCAGCATCTGGATGGTTGAACAGTTGGGGTTGGCGATGATGCCGTGTTTTTTATACTGGGCGATGGCGTGGGGGTTAACCTCGGGAACGACCAGCGGGATCTCGGGGTCCATGCGGTAGGCGCTGGAATTATCGATAACCACGGCACCGGCGGCGGCTGCTGCCGGGGCAAACTCCAGTGAGCGTGAGGCGCCGGCTGAGAACAAAGCAATGTCGATGCCGGCAAAGGCATCTTTGGTCATCTGTTGAACGGGGATCTCCTGGCCCTGAAAGGTCAGTGTCCTACCCACCGAGCGTTCTGAGGCCAGCAGTCGTAATTCCTTGATGGGGAAATTCTTCCGGGCCAGGACATCAAGCATGGCTCCGCCCACGGCTCCGGTAGCTCCGGCAATGGCAACATTGTATTTTTTCATCTGCTGATCCTTTTTGAATATAAGAAGAAGGTGGAAAGTGCAGAAGCAGTGGACAGGGCTGTGGCTCAATCCGGCTCTGCATTTTAAGTTATTGTCAGACCAAAACTATAAAAAATAACAGATATTCAGGATCGTGGCAACAGGAGGGAGAGGGGAAGGTGTGTTTTTTGTTTTTTGTCTGATCCATTCCTGGGTGTAGAGTGTTTCTGCTGATCCTGTTCATGCCATGGATTGGTTCAAGACAGCTCTTGCCAGGAACTGTGATTCGTTTCAGAAAAGTTCAGCGTCCGGCAATGAATCAATGATCAGACGTAACTATTCACCGTAATGCCCAGGAATAGCCATAAACCGGGAACTGTAACTGGTCATCGGTGCGCCAGAGGCAAAAGTTTTGTTCCGGGGCAAGGTGTGGTAAGTATTCAACGTACAGTGTGTGGAGAGGCTGTCACGCCCTGACCCTGGGGTTGACAGGTCTGTTGATGGTTGCTGGTCTGGAAGGCATGACCGGGAGTTGCTGAAAAGAGAGTCGCGATGATATTGGATGTGTTGGAAAATGCGCAGCGTTATTTCACCCTGCATCAGGGAATGCCAAAGGCGTTTGAGTTTCTTCTCCGCCCGGATCTGCATAAGTTACCAATGGACCGGTATGAAATTGACGGGGATCGTCTCTATGCCATGATCTCGAAGGGGCCGGGGCGCAAGCGGGCTGATGCCTGTCTTGAAACTCACCGGAAATACCTGGATATTCAATTGGTACTGGCCGGAGTTGATAACATGGGGTGGAAGAGAAAATCCTCCTGCAGGCAACTGGTTGGAGGATATGAGCTGGAGCGGGACGTCCAGTTCTTTGGTGACAAGCCGGAGGCATGGCTGGCCGTGAATGAGGGCGCCTTTGTGGTCTTTTTTCCGGAAGACGCCCACCTGCCCCTGATCTCCGAGGGACAGATTCACAAGGTTGTGGTCAAGATTGCGGTAAAGCGGTGATGATCGCTGAAATCAAATGGACATCAACCCCGGGATGGGTGAGCGAGGCCTGATCCTGGTGAATCGCCCTGGTACCCTTAAGGCTGGGGTGATGGCGGCTGATCGCTCTGCTTTTTCTTGAAAAGGCTCGCCTTGCCCGGTCGCTTGATCCACTGGCTCAGGGCCATGGTCGGGCCTGAGAGCATGTAGATGAGAAAGAGCAGAAAGAGCATGACGTCTGGTTCGGCCGCGATCAGGACGAAAAGGATGAGGCTGATCACCAGGGTTGGAAAGGGTCGGGCCTTTTCGGCCTTGGGTTTTTTGAAGCTGAGGTATCGATGGGTGGAGACCATCAGGTATGAGAGCAGATAGACGAGGAGCAGCAGGGAGATGTGGCGGACCTCACCGGTGATCCCGAGAAAGCGGCAGAACAGAACCGAGGTGGCAATCATGAACGCGGCGGCCGGGCAGGGCAGGCCGACAAAGTCTTTGGAGGTCAGCAAGGTATCCTGGGAATTGAAGCGGGCCAGCCGCAGGGCCGTCGTGGCCACAAAAAGAAAGGCAGCCAGCCAGCCATACCGTCCATAGGGATGCAGGGCCCAGAGATAGGCCATGACTGCCGGGGCAACACCAAAGGAGACCAGGTCGCAGAGGGAGTCGAGCTCCATGCCGAACTTGCTGGTGGAGTTGGTCAGTCGGGCAATGCGACCATCAAGGCCGTCAAAGACCCAGGCCACCATAATGGCGATGGCGGCTGTGCGGAAGTCTCCGTTGATGGATGAAACAATGGAATAGAATCCGCAAAACAGGCTGGCCAGGGTCACCATGCAGGGGATGGGATAGAATTTGGTGCTCATTTCCTGGGGCTCTGTGGACATCTGCTGATGGCTCCTTGCCATGTTTTACGATGAGTAAATAGGGGAACAGGGACTGACTCTCAGAGAGAGCAGCGGCGGCTCCATGGGAGCCACATGTCTTCTGTGTAATGGTATCCGATTCGTTGAGAAAAGGCAAAAAAGAAGGTAAGTCTCCAGCTCAAGGTGTGATGTAATGTGCTCTGACTCGAGCTGTAACTGACCAGCAATCCCGCAGATCTGCAAAAGAGGCCTGCAGGCTCCTACCGGCTCTCAGAGCTGGCCAGTGACCAGGTGATGGTGGCGGTACTGGCCAGTGACAAAGGGCCTGTAAGAAAATAACTTGGCTGATATTACGCTTAGATTTGGGCCAAGTTATTTATTTACAGGCCCAAAAGAAGAACGATGTCGATTCAGGCCAGACGGCCCAGAATGGTTTCACCGGCCTTGACCTTGTCGCCGACCTTGACATCAATCTGGGTATCGAGGGGCAGGTAAAGATCGACCCGGCTGCCGAAACGGATCAGGCCAAAGCGTTGGCCGGCACGGACTGAATCGCCGCTCTCCAGCCAGCAGATGATGCGGCGGGCGATGAGCCCGGCCATCTGGACGACGGCGATGCGGGGGCCGCGTTCGGAGGTGAGCAGGGTTGCGCAGATTTCATTGTGCAGGGCGGCCTTGCTGCTGTCGGCGCTGTAGAATTTACCCGGGCGGGGGATAATCTGTTCTATCTGACCCTTGCAGGGAATCCGGTTGACATGGACGTTGAAGACATTCATGAAGATCGAGACCTTACGGGCCCGTCCCATGAGATACTCCTGGTCGTCGACCTCTTCGATCAGGATGACCTTTCCGTCGGCCGGGCAGATCAGACCGTCCTGGCTGGCAGGGGTTGTTCGTTCCGGATCACGGAAAAACCAGGTGACAAAGCCGGTGAGGAGCAGGGCGACCAGGGCTGGACCATTCCACCCCAGCAAAGCCAGGGTCAAGGTGACAAAGGCGGAAAAAAAGATAAAGGGATAGCCTTCTTTGGCCATGGGGATTTGCGGTGCAATCATACCGGTTGCCTGGGGAATGAATGATCGGGTTCCGTACTCAGCAGGTGGCCCTGGGCCGGGACAGAAGACGGAAAAGATGAACAGGGCCCAGCTGGCAGAGCAGTCAGACCCTGTTCATGATATCGCAACGCAAAAAAAGAGGTGTTCTCATCCATAAGCGCGGACAGGCTCTGGGATGGGGGCCCCTTGAGCAGGCGGCTCAGCTCTTGCTCGCCCGGGCCATGGCGATGGTCCCGGTGCGCACAATCTCCTTGATGCCGATGGGCTTGAGGATATCGATGATCGCCTTGATCTTGGTGGTGGAGCCGGTGACTTCGACCGTGTAGGATTTGGGGCTGACGTCGACCACCTTGCCGCGGAAGATATCAATGACCCGTAAGACCTCAGCCCGGGTATTGGACTCGGCCTTGACCCGGATCAGAACCATCTCGCGCTCGACAAATTCACCCTCGCTGACATCGGTGACCTTGATGACATCGATCAGTTTATGCAGTTGTTTGGTGATCTGCTCGACAATGGCATCGTTGCCGGAGGTCACCAGGGTCAGTGAAGAGACGCTGGCGTCCAGTGTCTCGGCCACGCTCAGGCTCTCGATATTGAAGCCGCGACCACTGAACAGGCCGGTGACCCGGGAGAGGACTCCGGGCTTGTTTTGGAGGAGAACGGAAAGGGTATGTTTCATCGGTTTATCCTGTGCAATTATATTCCTGGAGGAGGGCTTGCTCCCTCCACTCGGGTCGAATCCTTGAAACCAGTGGATTCGCAGTTAGACCAGCAGCATCTCAGTGGTGGCTTTACCGGCCGGAACCATGGGGAAGACACCCTCTTCGCGGGCAATGGTGAAGTCCATGATGACCAGATTGTCAGTGGCCAGGGCCTTTTTGATGACGCCTTCAACCTCGCTGGCCTTAGTGGCCCGCAGGCCGACAGCGCCGTAGGCCTCGGCCAGTTTGACAAAGTCAGGCGTCACTTCCATGACTGTGCCGGCATACCGTTTGTCATAGAACAACTCCTGCCATTGACGAACCATGCCCAGGTAGTTGTTGTTGAGGATGGCAATCTTGACCGGGCAGCCATACTGCTTGGCCGTGGCCAATTCCTGGATGTTCATCTGGATGGAGCCATCACCGGCCACATCGATGACCAGTTCATCAGGGAAGGCCATCTTGGCGCCAATGGCGGCGGGCAGGCCAAAGCCCATGGTGCCGAGTCCTCCTGAGGTAATAAAGCGCCGCGGACGGTTGAACTTGTAAAACTGAGCGGTCCACATCTGATGCTGGCCGACCTCGGTGGTGATGATTGCATCTCCGCCCGTGAGCTTGCTCAGCATTTCGATGACATACTGGGGCTTGATGATCTCACCATCAGTGGCATAGGCCATGGGATGTTTCTCGGTCCACTCATTGACGGTTGCCAGCCAGGGCTCATGCTTGGTCTTGATCTCATCTTCGTTGAGGTCTTTGGCCTGAGTGAGCCAGGTGTTCATGGCGGTCAGGGCATGTTTGCAGTCGGCGACGATGGGAATGTCGACCTTGACATTCTTGCTGATTGAGGTCGGGTCAATATCGATATGAATGATTTTTGCATGGGGTGCAAAGGCATCGATGCGGCCGGTAACCCGGTCATCGAAACGGGCGCCGACGGCGATCAGGACATCACATTGGGATACGGCCATATTGGCGGTGTAGCTGCCATGCATACCCAGCATGCCCATGGACAGGGGATCGGTGCCGGGGAAGCCGCCGAGACCCATGAGGGTCATGGTCACCGGAATATCCAATCGTCTGGCCAGTTCGGTCAACTCCTCATTGGCATTGGAAAGGATGACCCCGCCGCCCACATAGAGAACCGGTCGTTTGGCGCCCAGGATGGTCTTGCAGGCCTTTTCAATCTGCCCCATGTGCGGTTCGTACGTGGGCTGATAGGTCTGCATCCGGACAGGTTTTCTTTCCGGAAAGTTGATCATGGTGGCGACCACGTCCTTGGGCAGATCCACAAGAACAGGACCGGGTCGGCCGGTTCGGGCGACATGGAAGGCCTCGCGCAGGGTCGGGACCAGATCCTTGGCATCTTTTACCAGATAGTTGTGCTTAGTGCAGGGCCGGGTGATCCCGACGATATCCACTTCCTGAAAGGCGTCATTGCCGATCAGGGCGGTGGGGACCTGGCCGGTGAGGACGACGATGGGAATAGAATCGAGGTAGGCGGTGGCAATGCCGGTGACACCATTGGTGGCCCCGGGTCCTGAGGTCAGCAGGGCAACCCCGACTTCACCCGTTACCCGGGCATAGCCGTCTGCGGCATGGACTGCACCCTGCTCGTGTCGGACAAGGACGTTCTTGATTCCTGAATCCATGAGCTCGTCGAACAGATCGATGACTGCGCCACCTGGAAAACCGAAAATTGTGTTGACCCCTTCTTCCTGGAGACATTTAATAATGGCCTGTGAGCCGTTAATTTTTCCCATGAACTCTGTTCCTCATAGCAGATGGAGGTTTTTGAAAACCGGAGAGATTAGGACTGATATACATTTATCCAGCGAATTGAAAAATATATCTTTCAGCCGCCCGGATGTCAAGAATGAAGGGGGCGATTGTTCTGTTTTTGTGGGAGAGAGGGCGTGTTTGCATCTCGTCGGGCAGGCTATCGGAGACTTACCACTTGAGTGTCCGATGGGGCATGGCTGTTTGTTTCCTGGGGGGTATGGATATTTTTATATGTTAAATGTCAGTATGATATCTGTACCAGAATGGATTGAATCCCTGTGAAGAATTTACTGAAAGATGCGGTTTCTGTTCAGTGGCTGCTTGACAATTTGAATGGGAGAGGTTTATCTTGCGAGTATGCATTATTATTTTCCTGTCTCAATGCCCCAGGAACCTCAAGAGAGATGAAACAGATGTACCCTTCACGTCCCCTCATAAACCGACTCCTCTACTGCCTGTTGACCAGTGCTGCGGCCGGGGTGGATTATCTGTAGAGTGATCGGCAGAAAATCAAGACAGCTTACCTCAGCCGCGGTTTATTGACCGCGGCTTTTTTTATTTTCAAGCGCGAGAAATCGGCATCCTGATAACCAGGAGTGAACACATGCGACCGGAAACTGTTAAAAAGTATCGTCCTTATCCCCAGGTGGATTTGCCCAATCGCACCTGGCCCTCAAAGACCATTACCCAGGCCCCGGCCTGGTGCAGTGTTGACCTCCGTGATGGCAACCAGGCCCTGGTACAACCCATGGATGTGAAACAGAAACTTGAGCTCTATCAGCTCCTGGTCGATATCGGTTTCAAGGATATCGAGGTCGGGTTTCCTTCGGCCTCTCAGCTGGAGTATGATTTTGCCCGTTTGCTGATTGAAGACGGTCTGATTCCCGAAGGGGTCAGTATTCAGGTGTTGACTCCGGCCCGTGCGCACCTGATCAAAAAGACCTTTGACTCTCTGCGTGGGGCAGGCCAGGCCGTGGTTCATCTGTATAATTCCACGTCCACCCTGCAGCGTCGGGCGGTCTTCAAGATGAGCCGCCGGGAGATCATTGAACTGGCGGTGGCAGGCGCCAGGACCATTGTGGCCGAGGCGGCCGAACAGCCTGAAACCAGTTTTCGCTACGAGTACTCGCCTGAGAGCTTCACTGGAACCGAGCTGGACTTTGCCGTGGAGATCTGCGAGGCGGTGATGGATGTCTGGCAGCCGACACCTGAAGATCGGGTAATCATTAATCTGCCGGCCACGGTGGAGATGTCGACCCCCAATATCTATGCCGATCAGATCGAGTGGTTCTGTGCCCATCTGAAAAATCGTGATTGTGCCATGATCAGTCTCCACGCCCACAATGACCGGGGCTGTGCCGTGGCCGCCACCGAACTGGCGCTCATGGCCGGGGGCGACCGGGTCGAGGGGACCCTGTTTGGTAATGGCGAGCGGACCGGGAATGTTGATCTGGTGACCCTGGCCTTGAATCTCTTTACCCAGGGGATCGACCCGGGCCTTGATCTCCATCAGATCAACCGCTTGATTGATGTCTCGGAGCGGGTCACCCAGATCCCGGTCCATGTCCGTCATCCCTATGCCGGTGAACTGGTCTACACCGCCTTTTCCGGTTCGCATCAGGATGCCATCAATAAGGGCATGGATGCCTGCGCGCAATCGGATGACGGGATATGGGCGGTCCCGTATCTGCCCATTGACCCGGCCGATGTCGGCCGGACGTATGAGTCGATTATCCGGATCAACAGCCAGTCGGGCAAGGGTGGAGTGGCCTATGTCATGGACAAGGAGTTTGGTTTCAAGATGCCCAAGGCCATGCATCCTGAGTTTGGGATGGTGATCCAGAAAATGACCGAGCAGGCCGGGCGAGAGTTGCAGCTGGCTGAGATCCGTGACGCCTTTGATCGTGAATATCTGAGCCGGACGGAGCCTCTGGTTCTGGATTCTTTCAATGTGGTGAAGCGGCACAGTGGTCGTGCCGGTGAGCCCTCTTCCGCCGCTGTTGAGGCCGATCTGCTGGTCTCAGGCACTCCCTGTCATGTGGCCTCTCTGGGCAATGGCCCGCTCGATGCCTTTTGTGCCGCGCTCAGGGCGGCCGGTCTGGTTGAGTTTGTCCTCTGTAACTATCATGAACACGCCCTGACCCAGGGCTCGGGTGCCACGGCCGTAACCTATATTGAAGTTGAACGTCCTGACGGCCATCGTTTTTGGGGGGCGGGTGTGGACACGGATATTATCATTGCCTCCATCAATGCCCTGATCAGCGCCCTGAACCGGTCCCTGGTCTGACCAGCATGGCAGGACTGTTGGTGTAAGGGCCTGGGGTCAGTGGCTGAGTAGATAGAACCCGACACCACCGGCCGCCAGCCAGATATTGGTGATGTTTGAGACCGTGATGTTGAGGATCGCGGCCACAGGGCGGTTGCGGCCCAGCAGCCCCATGCAGGATTTGAATTCCGGCCAGCTGGTCAGGGTGGCCAGGACCAGAAAACCGATGATTCCCTTAGGGGTGTTGGACTGGTCAGCGGCAAAAGAGACCACCGGATCGAGAAAATAACCGGCACTCACCAGGATGATGACTGCCGGTGGGAACCAGAGTCCCGGAGAAAAGACGTGCAGTTCCGCTTCGCAGGCATCTTCGCAGGGTCTGAGAGTAAAGAGGATCAGGGTGCTCAGGATTACCGCACCCAGCCACAGAGGATAGTGGGCCGGTTTGATCAGAAAAAAGCCCACGGCCAGGAAGGCGGTGGTCACGATTGTGACCAGGGTGTAAATGGGACGACTCTTGGCCGTTGTGATCAGGCGGCCGCAGATGAGAGCGGCAATCAGGAGCAGGATCGGATTCATGATGTTTGAGCCCAGCGGGGTGGAGGCGGCAAAGAGGATGTCACCTACCCAGAGGCCGACGATCAGGCACAGGGCCTCGGGACCATTGGTGATAAAGCCGATCAGGGTCCCCAAGCCCTTTTTGTTTTTCAGGGATTCGATGATGATCTCGATGCTCAGGCTGATCAGCATCATTTCGATGATGATCCCACCTGCCCCGACAAAGGATAACTGGATATTACCGTTGTTGAGCAGGGCACTGGCACAGAAGAAACAGATAACCAGCAGCCAGACGATGAGGTCCAGGTGGTCGATGGAATCGACCAGAAACCGTTTCATGTCTTGAGGCCGGCCTTTTTCAGAAAATCGAGCATCGCCTGCCGGTTGAGCAGGATGCCGCTCAGAATCTGGCCCTTGCATTTCAGGGCCGGGATCATCCGGATTCCCTCCCGCCAGGCACTCAGGGGTGCGGTGGTGATTTCTCGTTCGTCGATGGTCAGTTCGGGATAGGTGTGTGCCAGCTCATACAGAGCCTTTTTTGCCATATGGCAGCGGGGTCAGAGGGCGGAGCGATAAAAGGTGATCTGCATGGGGGCCTTGATGGGTGAGGTGTGGTGAGGCTGATACGTTTGTCTTTCAGGAAACAGAGAAGAGCACATTAGACTACACTAGAGTATGCCTGATCGGCAACCAGTTTCCCTGCCCTGAGGAGTCCTGGCCCGATGATCAATTAAATTGATGGTCAATGTGAATAAAAATCGTGATACTTTTCTGAATAAAATGATTAACTAGTGTCTGTCCATAAATGAGCAATTTTGGTCAAGATCAAGGCATGCGAAA
>CALENA010000027.1 GCA_937910875.1 uncultured Desulfobulbaceae bacterium
CGGCAGGATGATGACCGTCCTGGATCTGCCTGCCTTGCTGGCGCGCCCTGAATGGGTTGTCAATGAAAACGTATGATGATTGAGCGGGCTGCTTTTTTATTCCACAATCCGCATTCAGTCTTCAGTAATCGCAACTATCCACCAGAGTGCCGAAAATGGACGTTAAATTCGGAACTGTAACTGTTCAGCAGTGCCTCAGCTGTGCGAAAGAGGTCTGCGATGTGTCCTAATACGTACAGAAGCAGACCGATGACAAAACAGGTAAGCGAGCTTGCGAGACTCCGGATGGAGTGCTTCTGGAGAGTTACCAGTAATCAAGACAAGGGAGTTTGAGATGTTTGAGAACATGAAGATCGGACCGAAATTGTACTGCTTGATTGGATTTTCATCCTGTCTCCTGATTGCCATCGGGGCCCTGGGTTTAAGAGGTATGAAGATTTCTGATGATAGCCTGGAGAGCCTCTATCAGGAGAGACTTCTTCCTGTGGCGCTGTTGTCAAATATTAACGACCTTCGGCGGGAAAATATCCAGGAACTGCTGCTGGCTCAGTTTCATGACCCCCTTTTGCCGGCCAGCAAGATCCACGAGGCGGATCACCCTGTTACCATGCATACCGATCGAGTGGAGGCGAACAGGTCAACAGGCGAAAAGCTCTGGGAACAGTACCTGGCAACCTCACTGACCCTGGAGGAGAAAAAACTTGCCGACCGCTATGCTGCGGATCAGGACAAATACAAGTTTGAAGGAGAGGTTCCAGCAATAGAAATCTTGAAACAGCGTCGGTTTAATGATGCGGGCCAACTCATTACCAAGACACTTGTTCCACGTTTCAAAGAAACGGAACAGGCTATTGATGCACTGGTTACGTTCCAGGTGTCTGTGGCCAGAGAGGCAAAACAAAGCGCCGATTTCCGCTATGCATCCACTCGGAATCTGGCCATGGCCAGTATTGCACTTGGGATCTTTCTGGCTTTGGGCATAGGTTACTGGATCATTCGGAATATTATTGGCAGGATTAAAGAATCAGTGTCCGTCATCTCTTCCTCTGCCACTCAGATTTCCAGTACCGTCACACAGCAGGAGCGCACCGCCAGTCAGCAGTCGGCTGCGGCTAACCAGACCTCGGCTACCATTGAGGAGTTGTCTGCCTCTTCACGCCAGTCTGCCGAACAGGCGGCGAACGCGGCTTCGGTAACTGAAAAGGCCGGCTCGGCCACGATTCAGGGCAGTAATTCCACCCAACAGACCGTGGTGGCCATGGGGAATCTGAAGGAGAAGATCACCGCCATGGCCGAGCATATCCTTTACCTGGGGGATCAGAGTGGCCAGATCGGCACCATCGCTACTGTACTTAAGGATCTGGCCGGGCAGATCAATATGCTTGCCCTGAATGCCGCAGTGGAGGCTGCCCGTGCCGGTGAGCACGGTAGGGGGTTTGCTGTGGTGGCCGGTGAAATACGCAAGCTTGCTGACCAGAGCAGAAAGTCGGCGGAACAGACAGCCCTGCTGGTCGCTGATATACAGAAGGCGACCAACGCATCGATCATGATGACTGAGGACGGCAATTATACCGTGGGTGAAGCAACTCAACTGGTCCAGAACGTAGCTGAACTGTTTACGAATCTGACCAGCCTGACCAGCACTGCCAATGAAAACGCCCAACAGGTCATGCTCAACGCCAAGCAACAGGCCGCCGCCTTTGGCCAGGTGGTTGAGGCGATCAACAGTATTGCGGCTGGCGCCAGAGAGACTGCCGCCGGTATCAGCCAGACCAAAATCGGTATCCAGACCCTGACTGAGGTGTCCAATCAACTCAAGGCCATTGCGTGATTCATCAGATGAACTCACCATGCTGAATTTTTGTTTCACCCTTTGCCTGCAAGCTCGCCATGATTGAAGACAAAGAATTGCATAAATTGTTCAAGGCGGAAAGCGATGAGCATCTCGCGCGTCTTGACGATGGTCTGCTGCGGCTGGAGAAAACACCGGCTGACCAGGCGCTGCTGGAAGAGGTGTTCCGTGAGTCTCACAGTTTAAAGGGTGCCGCGCGCATGCTGGGGCTGCGTCGGATTGAGACCCGCGCCCATGGCCTGGAAACTCTCTTGAACGCGGCACGCAAGGGAGAAACAACGCTTACATCGGAACTGATCGAGGAAATGAACCAGGCCCTGGCTGATCTGCGTCGCCAGGTGGATGAGGCGCTTGCGGGTGGGCCGTCGGCAACTATTAAATCTGGAGGGGATATTACCGAGTTTACAGATCCGAAAACCGACTCTACCCCACCGCACTTTCAGGTTTCTCCTCCTGAACCTGAACCGTTCCAGTCCAAAAGTTCACAAATTAATATATCCACATCTCAACCAGAATCTGTGCCTGACGAAAGTACACGCTCTGGAGTTCTTGATTCGCAATCTGGATCCCCTGTTCTGGTCTCACCGGTCTCGCAGCTTACGGCTCCCTTCTGTATTGAGACCGTGCGCGTGGAAACCCGTAAGCTTGACGACCTGTTGACTCAGGTGGGTGAGCTTTCTGTAATCCAGGGTCGTGCACAGCACCGGCTAACGCTGATGGAGGAGTTGCAGGATCGGTGGCTGGCGCTGGAACGCAGTTGCCAGAAACAACAGCCACAGCAGCATGGAGATGAAAAGGATAACTTGAGTGTGAATTGCGCTGGGCCAGGTGGAAGATTCCGCTCACCGCAAGTTGTCCTCAATGCCCGGTCTTCTGACATTCTTACTCAATATTCCACAGTTGCCCGAGTTGGTGGTTTGGTCAAACAGATGCGCGATGCATTTTTCGACGACAGCGCACGTTTGGATGCCACGGTTAATCTTCTGGAAAATCAGGTGCACAGCATCCGGCTGTTGCCGTTGTCCACGATGTTTGTGCTGTTTCCTCGGATGGTACGCGACCTGGCCCAGGAACAGGGCAAGGAGGTGGAACTGGTGATTGAGGGCGGAGATCTCACGGTGGACAAGCGTATTCTTGAGGAAATGAAGGATCCATTGATGCATCTTCTTCGCAATGCCATTGACCATGGAGTTGAGTTGCCGGACGAGCGTGAAAAACTGGGCAAACAGCGTTGCAGCACGATTTGGCTGCGCGCTCGGCGCGAAAACACCGGTGTTTTGTTGGAGGTGGAAGACAATGGTCGTGGGCTGAACCCGAAGGCGATCCGGCAGGTAGCACTGAAACGCGGTCTGCATGATGAGGCCACCCTTGCCGCCATGAACTCTTCCCAGGTGGAGCAGCTGATCTTCATGGCCGGCTTTTCCACCAGTGCCTTTGTCACCGAACTTTCCGGGCGGGGAGTGGGGCTGGACGTAGTTCGGGCAAATGTCGAGCGGCTGAAGGGAAGCATTCACCTGGAATCTACTCCTGGCCAGGGCATGGTTACA
>CALENA010000028.1 GCA_937910875.1 uncultured Desulfobulbaceae bacterium
CCTGACCAGGCACACTCTTCACCGAGATCTCACCACCCATCATCTCACAGAGTTTTTTTGATATGGTTAACCCAAGACCCGTGCCACCGTACTTGCGGGTGGTGGATGCGTCGGCCTGGGAAAAGGCCCGGAACAACTTTTTCTGCTGCTCTTCGGTCAGCCCGATCCCGCTGTCTTCAATGGAAAACTGGAGCCTCACCTTTGATCCCTTCTTCTCCACCGGCGCAACAGAGACAACGACCTCACCTGTCTCTGTGAATTTCACTGCATTATTGGCAAGATTGACCAGAATCTGTTTGAGACGCAATGCATCTCCAATGAGGCTGACCGGCGTGTCCGGATCGATCCGGAAGAGCAGTTCCAGCTTCTTTTCCTCTGCCTTGAGACCGACCAGATTGGCAAGCTCACTAAAGACATCATCCAGTTGAAACGGGGCCGACTCAATATCAAGCTTACCTGCCTCTATCTTGGAAAAGTCAAGAATATCATTGATTATGCCAAGCAGAGAATAGGCGGACGATTGCACCTTACTGATATAATCCTGCTGCTTTGGGGTCAGCTCAGTATTCAGGGCCAGATGGCTCATGCCGAGAATGGCATTCATGGGGGTACGGATCTCGTGGGACATGTTGGCCAGAAAATCTGATTTGGCCTGATTGGCGGTCTCTGCGACCTCTTTTGCCACTTCCAACTCATCATTTTTCTTTTTCAATTCCTCCGCAGCCCTGATCCTGTCCGTCACATCGGCCTTGACTGCCACAAAGTTCGTAATCGTGCCCTGTTCATCCAGAACCGGAGCTATATTTGCATCTTCATAATAGAATTCGCCGGATTTCTTTTTATTGATCAGTGTCCCCTTCCAGGGCTTGCCTGAAAGAATGGTCTTCCACAAATCAGCATATACCTTTCTCGGGTTCAGCCCCGAGTTGAGCATCCTTGGATTGTTGCCGATCGCCTCCTCTTTGCTGTAGCCGGTCCTTGATGTAAAGATCGGATTCACATACTGAATCGTCCCGTTCTTATCAGTTATGACAATGGATTCGTCTGACTGCTCAATGGCGTTAAAGAGTTTCTTGAGCTCCAGAGTTGCATTCTGCAGCTCAAGTGTCCGCTCATTGACCTTGCTTTCAAGGGTCTCCGCGTATTCCTTGATCTTCTCTTCGGCCTGCCGGCGTTCGGTGATATCCGTGCAGGTTCCGACCCATTCACGAATGGCACCGTCTTCTTCCAGCACCGGCACACCCCGTGTGGCAAAGAGACGGTATGTCCCATCCTTTTTTCGTATACGATACTCAACACTATAGAGCGTTCGCCCTTCCACCGCCCGCATCCAGGCCGCGGCTGTCTGCTCACGGTCCTCAGGATGCAAGGCATCTGACCAGCCCCAGCCCCTGATCTCCTCCATGCTCTGGCCGGTATAGGCCTGCCAGGTGGGAAGTTCATTAACCACCTCGCCCTCGGCATTGGCCGTCCAGACGATCTGGGCCGAGGCGGTCACCAGCGAACGATAGCGTTCTTCCCGTCTCTGTATGGTCTGCTCGGCGCGTTTGCGTTCGATGGCCAGACGTGCATAATCAGCGGCAATTTTGATATGGGTAATGTCTTCCAGGTCAGGTTTTTGAGGTTGACGATGGTAGATGGCAAAGGTACCCAGGACCCGGCCATCAGAGGAAAGGATCGGCTCTGACCAGCAGGATCGCAAACCTGCCTTCACAACCAGTTCCTGAAAATTGGCCCAATAGGGGTGGTTGAGCAGATCCTCCACAATCACCCGCTCCTTGATAAATGCCGCTCTGCCGCACGACCCGGCCTCCTCGCCAATTTCAAGACCATCGATCGCCTGACAAAAATAATCAGGGAGGCTGGGCGCAGCACCGTGCAGCAGATGTCTTCCCTCGTCGTCCATGAGCATAATCGAGCAAAGTGCTGCAGGATTGTCCGTCTCAACGCTTTGAGCGATGAGCTCCAGAACCTGGGCAAGGGTTTTTCCGGAAGTGAGAGACTCCAGGACCCGACTTCGATTACGCTCCTGCGTCTCCTGTTGTCTGCGTTCAGTAATGTCCCTGGCCAATGACATGACCGCCCGTTGTCCATGCAAAAGAAAGACGCGTGACCTGATTTCGACCGGTATCTGCCTGCCGTCTTTCGTGACGTGTATCTGATCAAAGGTGACACTCTTGCCGGCCATAACCTCCTGGGCAACACGACTCATGTCCGTAGCGGCCCCCGGGGCATCGATGTCTCCAGGGCCCATCAGCAGCAACTCTTCGCGCGAATATCCCAGACGCTGACAGGTAATGGCATTGACCTCAAGAAAGTTGGTGGAGCTCCCATCGGGGGATATCCCATGCACAAATAATGCGTCATCAATCCCTTCATAGAGTGAGATGTAACGCTCCGTACTTTCGACGGTCTTTTCTTCCAGCCGCTTTTTCTCGGTGATATCCGAAAAGACCACCACGGCCCCGATCACCAGGTTGTTTTCATCCCGGACCGACGTACTGGTATATTCCACCAGAAAACTGGAACCGTCTTTTCTCCAGAACACCTCATCATCACAGTACTGGCTTATATTCTTCGTAAATGACCTGAAGATATTACACTCCTTCCACGGATAGACCGAACCGTCCGGACGGGTGTGGTGGGTGATGTCATGCAGGACTGAACCGATCAGTTCACCGGCCTCATACCCCAGCATCTGCTCGGCAATCGAGTTTATGAAGGTGCAGATCCCCTCGTTATTGAGCTCATAGAGGCCCTCACCCATGGAATCCAGGATCAGCTGATTCTGAACCTTGAGTTTCTCGCTCTTGGCAAACTGCAGGACATTCTGGAGAGAGTTGGCGATGATCTCCCCGACAAATTGGCTGATCTGGATGTTGTCAGGGCTAATAATCTTGTCATCCGGCAGATACAGGGCAAGAACGCCGATCACTGTCTGGCCTGATTTCAGCGGGATGATGATGTGTCGGTGCGGAAGCATCCCGGAATACTTGTGCGTATGCCGGCAATCCTCACAGCATCCCTCTGAAAACAGCGGCTCCCCGGTTTCAGCCGCCATGCCACACAGGCAGACACCAAACGGCACCACGGCATCAAGTGCTTCCTGTTCCTGGCTGAAACCTTTTGAGGCCACCAGGGTCAGGGATCTGCTCTTCTTATCCACGACAAACAAGCCGGCCTTTTTCTGAAACTGCAATAATTCCAGATCAAGTATGGCCTCAAGGACGTTATTCCCCATGACCGGAATGGAGAGTGATGACGCGGCAGCAACTGTGATCCGGTTCAGGATGGTGAGTTCCCTTTGGTTTTGTTCAATTAAACTGGCCATACTGTTGACCGACACAACAAGCTCACCCAACTCATCCCGTCTCCCATCCTCGGGTACCCTGACACTGAAGTTGCCACCCTCAAAACTCTTTACGGCTTTCGACAGAGCGACGATGGGCAGCACAAGCATCCTTGCCGCGGCCCACATGATAACCAACAGCGCACAGATCAGGATGAAAAGACCGACAACCAGCATGGTATCCCGGGCCTTGTTGATATTCTTGAAGGCCATGGCCTCAGGAATATCATAGATCACGGCCCACCACTGTGTCAGATCCTGCGGATTATAATACACCTTCCTGAAGGCCTCAATATGATGCAGTTTCCTGTGGTAGTTGACCTGACTATCCGAGGTCTGCAGCCCTTCCGCATATTCCGCCATCGACTCATTGCTGGTCTCATTGCCCAGGCCATGATCATTATCGAAACCAAGACCAGGCGCCGATGTCTGATCGGGGTGGACAAGAAAATAGCCATCCTGGTTGATGATATATTTCTTCGTCATACCGATCGCTGTGCCGATATCGGCAAACAGGGCTTCGCCATTGACAGTGAAGACCACAAGCCCCCTCACCCCTTTCTGGTCTTGATACACGGGAACTGCAATTCTGAAGAGCGATCGCAGAGGTGTTTGGGTCTGTTCCAGTTCGGACTGCAGGCTGATCTCTGAAAAATAGACCTCGTTTTCCTTGAGCCTTATGGCTCCCGTAACGTATGAAGCTTGCGCCCTGTTTTGCAGTTCGTTCTGAGGGGTGAACCAGACTCGCTCCCCAGTCAAATTTGCCCGGACAAGTTCATCCCCTTTTTCATCCAGATAACAAATCCCCAGATATTCAGGATGATACTTGAGAAATGCGCCGGATATCTGCTCCAGACGCCCGCGCCACTGCTCTGCCGTGTCACCGGTCAGCGGGTCTAGCCCGCTGTTGTCGTCTGCCCGGATAATCCCCTGAACAGGCGGCGTGCCGGCCAGCAGCAGCAGGTCATCCTGGACGTTCTCGATGAAGTTCTCTATGGTCCTGGCATCTTTTTCAATATCGCTCCTGGTCGTCTCCAGCAGTTCATCAATGGCTACCTGCAGGCCCTGAGAGTAAATGACCCCGCCCATGACCAGGAGGGCAGTGGTCAAAAGAAATCCCAGCCCGAGAATGCTTTTCCACCTCAGGTTGAGCCTTGTATCAAGAACTGACTTCAGATTCAATTTCATGGGCCATACACTCCTTCTTGTTCAACCAGACCCGAGATCCTCTGAGCATGAGCCTCAGAGAGAAGAGTAGCAGGCCTGATCAATTGCTTACAACAAATGTGGAGAAAGAACTGTCAGCTGTCTGACAGTTCTCGGTTTATGGCTATTCCTGGGCATTACGGTGAATAGTCACGTTTTTTTTAAGAAAATCAGCTGCGGGGAAATCCCTTTAATAAATCCAGATCTGGGATCAGATATTTTTTTCTCCCGGAGCGGGAAAGAGTTCCGGCCTTGAGCATCTGATTGATAATGGTGGAAACCGTCTGCCTGGAAGAACCGATCACGGCCGCAAGCTGTTCAATGGTCAGATCAACAGTCACAGAGATACCTTTCGCCGTTTCCAGCCCATTGTTCTGCGCCTCATGAAGCAGGAAATCAACCAGTCGCTGAGTCACTTCCTTGAACACCAGGCTGCCGATAATGGAGAAGGTCTGTTGCAGCATCTGTCCGAGGATTCCGAGAATATTTTTGTAAAACAAAGGATAACGGCTCATATGCCGGTAAAAGACAGCGGTCGGCATCAGCAGCAGTTCAGAATCTTCAAGAGACATCACATAGGCACTGGTATGGGTCGTGTAGATATCGCCTCTCTCTAGGATGGCAATGGAAAAATCCTTGTCCTCAAAGGCGAGGTAGACCCTGACCCGGCCCGTTTTGACAATAAAGACCAGGTCTTTCTCGTGGCTTGGCGTATACAGCAGGGTATTACGGGAAAAACCTGTAAGGGTAAATGCCTTGAGCACTTCCGCATATTCTGGTTTCTCGAGTTCATTCAGGAGATTTATTGAGGACAGTTTGGTTTTCATGCCAACAGGGGAAAAGTGAGGTTATTGTCAAGGGTTGAAATGATCATTTCTGCCAAGCCCTGCGGAAAACAGTCAACAGGGCCGTCTCTTAGGCAAAACACAACAGTTGTCGACAATCTTATGTCAGGCCGAAGGCCGAGTCAACTGCTATTGCCATGGGGATGATCAGGGACAAAGCAGGACTGGACCTTGCCCCATACGCCCCGTTACCGAACAGCCACACCCATAAAAAAGGCCTGCCGTGGATGATCCACGACAGGCCTTTGACCTGAAGAAAAAAGAAGAAAAACGACTTAGCAGCCGAAGGCCTTCTGCAAATTGGGAACGGTCTGCTTCTTGCGGCTCATCATGCCGTCAATCCACATGGAGTTGTTGGCAAGCTTGCCACCGAAGGCACCCTCGATCAGGGCAGGGTCATCAGACAAAACCACCAGATCGGTGCCTTCCTTGACGACATCGGTGAGCATCAGAAGTACGGAATGACGACCATCGGCCTTGACCTCAGCCATGGCAGCCATCAGATCAGCACGACACGCAGCAACCTGGTCAAGAGTGGCAAGCTCAAGCTGGCCCACGCCGACCTTCTTGCCCTTCATGTCGAAATCCTTGTAATCACGGAAGAGCAGGTCTTTGGCCGGAACACCGTCAACGGCAGACTTGGCCTTGAGCATATCCATGAACAGGGCCTCGGTGTCGTCGACACCGGCAATGGCCTTGAGCTCGGCAACAGCGGCCTTGTCATCAGGGGTGCAGGTGGGGGACTTGAAGTTCACCGTGTCACTGAGGATGGCAGCCAGCATACCACCGGCAACATCCTTGGGGATGGCAACTCCTGCATCCTTGAACATCTTGTTGAGCACGGTACCGGTACAACCCACGGGCTCTGCCCGGAAGAGGATGGGCTGATTGGTGGTCACGTCACCGATTTTGTGATGATCGACAATGGCGACCACCTCGGCACCTGCAAGATTGGCCGGTCCCTGACCGATATCACTGAAGTCAACCAGGGCCAGGGTCTGACCGGCAGCGTCGGTCAACTCGGCCGGGGCGGTCAGGCCAAAGCGGGCCAGAACGGTCTTGGACTCGGGATTCAGCTTGTCGGCAGATGACTGCATACAGGCCTTGGCATCCTGTCCCTGGGCATTCATCAGGGTGGCCAGGGCAATGGCAGATGTGACTGAATCAGTATCGGGGTTGGAATGACCGATTACACAAATAGACATGATGTACTCCTCCATACTCGTTTTGAAGTGTTTGAACCGTTCACCAGGAACGGTTTCCTAGACCAGATAAACAAAAAAACTATCGATAAATTGTACGCAACAATAGTGCGTTCACATATACGAGTCAAGCAGAAAAACATGGGCAGCCAGGTGCCTGAGCCCCCCCAAATGAACCGGTAACTTTGTAAAATTACGACAAACCCCCATAAATCCCTCAAACATCCCTGTGACTTTCAGCAGCTCTTCATGTATATTTAAAGGATAATTGTTCTGGGATTCCGCCTGGGTCTCCCGGCAGCAGATCTCTTATTCACTCTTATGAACCGTTAAGGACCGCCACAGCGTCGCACACTCATGAATCAGCCCGAGACATCACCCCGACCTCCGCGCAAGACCCGTCAGTCTCCAGTTATCCTCGCGATCATTCTTTTGATGATCCTTTTTGGCGTCATGTTTATGGTCAACCGCAATCAACAGGGCAGCAGGGATCTGCTGCCGGAGCAGCCCTTACCCTCTCGTTCAACAACAGGCCTCAGCGAGCTGGATCTGACAACCGTTACTGTCAACCGTCCGCAAATTGCAAACATGGCAGACGGGGCAGACGGGCCCACTGCAGCACCTGCAGCACCTGCAACACCCGCAACGATCAAGACCTCCGGGTCCCCGGAAACTGCACAGTCAGTTGCAGGACAAGATACACTTGCAGCCCTCCCCCCGGCCCTTCCAGCCATTGCACCTCAACCACGCCCGGGTGCTGCCCCAGCGGTTCGAGCCAAAAATAATACACTGCCCGCCCAGACCTGTACCCAGGCCTCAGACAAGCTGGAGTCCTTTTATCACACCCTTGACCGACGTGACTATATCAGGGGTTTTTCTCTGGCCACGGCCAGTCGGGCCCATTTTTCCGGACTGATCAAAACAATGCTGGATCAACCACCGATTGTGAGCGGGGAGACCAGCGATCTTTTCACTCTGCTGCAGAACACCGCCCATTTTTTCAAGATCATTGGCAAGGACAATATTCTGCTCTTCAAAGCCATTCTGACGCAAGAGCGGGATGGAATTGAGGATCTGGCCGCAGCACTCTACACCCTGACCAAGACACCTTCCTGCTCCGGCCAGAGCCGTCTGATCCAGGAGAATCCTGAGGCCATCTATGACTATGCCGGTTTTTTCCTCAACACCATGGCCGGCCGCCTCTACCTCTTTCGCCGCGACTCCTTTTCCAGATTACTGGTGAACTACTACTCCATTCTGATCATTCAAGACGCCAACCAGGACAACCGCAACCGCCACGGCATCAATCTGGCCCCGGCAATCGACACCTTAATCAGGGAACTGGAACAGAGCGGGGAGACCTTGCGCTACCGGGAAAACTATCTCGACCAGCTCTATCTGTTCAAAGAACAGTCTCAGTGAACTCGTGTAATTATGCTGCAAACAACCCTGAATCAAAAATTATTTGAGTTTCTTCGCCAATCCACTTCGCCATTTCACGCGGCCCGGACCATGGCCCGAATGCTGCGCGAGGCCGGCTTTGAACAGCTCTTTGAAGATCAACGCTGGTCCCTGCAGCCGGAGCAGCGTTATTTTGTCCTGCGGGATCAGGCCTCACTGATTGCCTTTACCCTGGCCGGGCCTGACTCCCTGACCGCAGCCTACCGGATGCTTGGCACCCACACCGACAGCCCCGGCCTCTTGCTCAAACCCCGGCCGGACATCTCGGCCAATGACTTTGCCCAGACAGGCGTCGAGATCTACGGCAGCCCTCTGTTAAGCACCTGGTTCGACCGCGACCTCTCACTGGCCGGGAGAATGACCGGGCTGGACAGCCAGGGGCAGCTGGTCTCGCACCTGGTCGACATCCAGCGCCCGGTCCTGATGATTCCCAGCCTGGCCATTCACCTCGACCGCAATCTGGAGCGTTCGGCCGGCCCCGACAGACAAAAACACCTGACACCCATCTTCTCACAGAACAGCACCCACGACGAACACTCCTTCTATCAGTGGCTGCTGACGGAGACCGCTGAAGAAACAAAGAGCATACCGCTCGAATCGATTCTCAACACCTCTCTCTTCTGCTACGATCCCCAGCCGCCCGCCCTGTTTGGGGCCCATGATGAATTTATCAGCGGCGCCCGGCTCGACAACCAGCTCAGCTGCTTTGTGGCAGCCTTGGCCCTGACCCAGGCCCAAACTCGTCAGAATCGCCTCCTTATCTGCAGCAACCACGAAGAGGTGGGCTCCACTTCCCGGTCAGGGGCGGACAGCTCCTTTCTCCAGGCGATCATGGCCCGGATCATTCCCGACCAGACCGACCGTCAGTGCTGCCTGAACCGTTCCCTCCTGATCTCCCTGGACAACGCCCACGCCGTACATCCCAACCACAGCGACCGCCATGATCCGTCCCACCAGCCTCAACTCAACCAGGGACCGGTGATCAAACACAACGCCGGTCAACGCTACGCCACCTCAGATTTGAGCGCGGCCCTGATCAAACAGCTGGCGCGCGGGGCCAATATCAAGACCCAGGACTTTGTCATGCGCAATGATCTTGCCTGCGGCAGCACCATCGGCCCCCGCCTTTCCGCGCAACTGGGAATCAGAACCGCGGATATCGGGGCCCCGACCCTGGCCATGCACTCCATCCGGGAGACCACCGGCAGTCAGGACCCTTTGCAGCTCTACCAGTTGATCCACCATTTCCTGATCCGGGATCAACTGCCGACCATTGCCCACTGAATGGCCCCATCCACAAAAGTCAGCGCCATATGTTACCAATACAGAACAATAATCTGACCGCCGTAACTCTTCGGTAACACTACTCCTTCCAAAAAAACCTCCCAACACCTGGTTCTGCTGCTGGAACAGACTCAACATGGAACTGGCCTGCATTTTGCTTCTGATTTTTTTTTGGCTACCACACCGTGGGAGAGCTGTATTCAGCCTTATCCTGCTTCCGAAGAAAGAAAAATTTGCACCTGGGTATAAAAAAGTTATATGATGAGTCCAGGTAATCCACATAATTCAAGATTTTCCAACGACCCTTTTTGGCGCCAACACGTGTCAAACAAAAAGAACCTCTCATGAAAAAACAGACCATTCTTATTATTGATGACACCCCGTCCAACATCACCATCCTCAACGCACTCCTTCGTAACGATTACAACACCATAGCGGCCCCCAGCGGCCCAAAAGGGCTGGAGTTAGCTCAGGCCCAACCCCGTCCTGACCTGATCCTCCTGGACATCATGATGCCGAAGATGAACGGCTATGAGGTCTTTATTCAACTCAAGGAGAATCCCGAGACCGCTGAAATCCCCGTCATCTTTGTCACCGCCCTGGACCAGGCAGATAGCGAGGAAAAAGGTTTGCTGCTGGGAGCGGTTGATTACATCATCAAGCCCTTTTCCCCGGCCATTGTCAAGGCCAGGGTGGCCACCCACCTCTCTCTCAAGAACATGCGTGATCATCTGGGCGATCTGGTGGCCGAAAGGACCCGGGAACTGCAACTGACCCAGGACGCCACCATCCTCTGCATGGCCTCGCTGGCCGAGACCCGGGACAATGAGACCGGCAACCACATCCGCCGCACCCAGCA
>CALENA010000029.1 GCA_937910875.1 uncultured Desulfobulbaceae bacterium
TGGGGGCTGCACTCACCGTGACCTCTCCTCGGACCAGGCTTCGTCCCCCGGAAAATGAGCTCTCCACCGTGACTGTCTCGCCGCTGACCCAGGCAAAGACCCGCAGACCGTGGGCCGGAGAGGAGACTGGCCAGAGCAGGAGCAGAATGATTAGGATGAGCAGGACGACAAGTCGCTCTCTTGTGATCCTGTCACCCTTTATGCCGGTGTTGCAAGATCCCTGAATGATCATCCCGTCTTCTCGATCAATGGGGGAAGTTTTTCTCTTTTCAAGGCTTGATGACATTTTCTTTATTGTGCTGCTGGATTTTATGGTTTGAGGCCCAGGATTTCGGGCTGGACGCGTAAGAGAAAGCGGACGATGAACAGGGTGATCCCCCCTTCGATGACCATGACGGGGAGATGGGCGATAATGAGCAGTGTTGCGGCCTGCTGAAAGCCAGGATCAGAGAGCCACAGGGTTGCGGCATGAAGCAGGCTGGCCAGGAGCAGGGCCAGGAAACCGGCCAGGAAACCGGCCAGGGCCTGTCGGCGGTGTCCCTGGCCTAACCAGGGACGGAAGAGCAGACCGCAAAGGACAGCTGGTCCGGCGATATTCATGGTGTTGACCCCCAGGACCAGAAGACCGCCGTATTGAAAGAACAGGGCCTGGAGGAGCAGGGCAATCAGGATGGCCGGAAAGGCGGCCCAGCCCAGGATCAGGCCCAGAAGACCGCCCAGGAGCAGGTGCATGGAGCCCGGTCCCAGAGGGACATGGACCAGGGAGGCGACGAAAAAGGTTGAGGCCAGCAGGGCCGTGGTCATGAGTCGCTCATAATCCAGGTGTCTGAGGCCGATCATGGTGCCAAGAGTGCTCACCAGCCCACCGCTGATCAGGATTGGTGCGCTGAGGATGCCTTCTGAGATATGCATGTCAGGTTAGCGGCTCAGTGGAGGTGTTTGCCAGTGGAACTCATGGCCAGGTTGCCGCTGCGCACGCCGCGCAGGGCAATGAGGTCGTTGGCCAGCCCCTGGATCTTGCCGGCCTGACCACGGACGATGATCACCTCGAGGCAGTTGTCGTGATCCATGTGAACATGGGTGGTGGAGACGATCTGGTGGTGGAGATCATGCTGGAGCTCGGTGATCTTTTCCTGGAGCTGGTGCTGATGGTGATCGTAGACCAGGGAGATGACTCCCATCACATCCTTGTCTGCCGCCCATTCGTCTTCGACCACCCGGCCACGGATCAGGTCGCGCACCGCTTCCGAGCGGTTTTTGTAGCGCCGCTGCCTGATCAGGTGGTCAAAGTCGTGCAGCAGCTCTTCTTCCATGGAGATGGTAAAGCGTTTGAGCATCTGGTAATACCTTTTTTTAATTTGTACTACTGGGATGGCCCAAGGTATCTTTTTTGGAAAGAGGGGTCAAGGATTATCTGGCGGGAGGTGTGCTGGAGAGGGGGAAATGGTCAGTTCGGGACGTGGCAACGACGGAATTGACAGGGGCGGGAGCACCTGCTAAGAATTGATTTATGGAAACTTCTGTTCAATTTGAATTTATCGGTAGAGTCCGTTCCTGTTATCCTGAAAAGTTCGGGATTCCCCGTCAGTCCGGGCTGGTGAAGTCCAGTTCCGGGCGTCTTGAGTTCTCCTTCGGCTATGACCGGGAGGAGATGGTCCGTGATCTGGAGGGCTTTTCTCATCTCTGGCTGCAGTTTTTTTTCCATCAGGCCGTGGAGGAGGGCTGGCGGCCCACGGTCCGGCCACCATGGCTGGGCGGACAGAAGCGGGTCGGGGTCTTTGCCACCCGCAGCCCGCATCGTCCTAATTTTCTCGGGCTGTCTGTGGTTCGCTTACTTGGGATCAGTGTGGTTGACGGTCGTCTGGGGCTGGATCTGGCTGAACTGGATCTGGTCGACGGAACACCGGTGCTGGACGTGAAGCCCTATCTGCCCTATTCAGACAGTCGGCCCGAGGCCACCAGTGGTTTTGTTCACTGGAATGAGGCGTCGTGTCCGGTGGTGTTTTCAGATGGGGCGCGGGAATTTTGTGTTGAGTATGAGCAGCGGACCGGTCGCCCCCTGGCCACCCTGATCAGCGAGACCCTGGCCCAGGACCCGCGCCCGGCCAGTCAGCGTCAGCAGGAGCGGAGTTACGGCATGGCCCTCTGGGATGTTAATGTCCGGTGGCAGGTCGGTGCGGATGGGGTGTTTGTGGTTGCAGAGATCAGCGACGGCCAGATTTGACCGCCGCTGGAGGGGCTGGTGAATCTCGAGGGTGAGCGAAAAAAACGGGTTATTAGAGTCTCTTACAAGCCAATACTCTTGTTCAGTCTCTGCTGTATGTGTAGATTTTTAACCTTGAAATATCAGCTAGATACCAGATATTTCAAGGTTCAGCATATCCGCATGCATTGATCTTGGACGAAAATCTTGCAAGCGGCCCTTTGGCCTGATGGCGTTATCAGAACTGGAGGCCAAGCTCGGCAAAGGGGCCCTTGAAGGTCAGGTCGGCCCGGATG
>CALENA010000030.1 GCA_937910875.1 uncultured Desulfobulbaceae bacterium
CCATGCAGCGTTCAATCAGTTCATGCTCAGCAATTAAATAATCATCCCATCGTGAAAAATTTTCCATGTGAACTCCCTTGTTGAATTTTCTCAGGCAATAGTGCGTCGGACCATAACTGTGTTATGATTTGATACGGTTGTCAGGTCATTGTGGCGGGTTCCTTGCTGAAAATGTCCCGCGGCACCGAAAGTGACCCCAGCTTTCTGCTGAGGAGTACTTCTTGTCTCAGTAATAATACTCTGCCGCTAAAAAATGTCCAGATCAGACGGTGACTTCGTGTGGCGGAATGAGAAAGAAACTGTGACACCTGCGCATGAAACCGTTTTCACTCTTCAGGAGATCAAGGGGCAGAGAGACCAGGTCATCGGTTGTGGGCCCCATCATTTCATCCTGGTCCAGGCAATGATCAAAAGTGAAGAGTCCCAGAGATTGCCGACCACATATTCCTGAAATATTTTTTGTTTGTCAGGCAGGAGGGGTTTTGTGATATGATCATTCTGGACTCCACGTGTTATGAACTCACCAGAATTGCATCATCCAGTTAACATGCAGGAGAAATGAATGAGGAAATGTCTCTTTTTTCTGGTTGTGATCTTCATGAGCACCTGCAGTGCCGGGGCGCAGGAGACCCTGACCTGGCTTGCTGTCCATTGGCCGCCAATACAGATTCTTGACGGTGATGATCGGGGACAGGGCCGGTTTGATGCTTTGCTGGACATCTACCAGAAAAATCTGCCCCAGTACGAGCATAAGACGATTGTCATGAACTGGGGACGGTTCTGGACAGAGTTGCAAGAGGGCAACAGTCAGATTTGCAATATGTTTGCAATCAAAACACCCGATCGGGAGGAATATACTGAATTTTCCAGGGCTATTTCCTGGGCCCTGCCACTCCGGGTGATCATGAGAAAGGACACAATTGAAAAGCTTGGCAACCCTGAGTCCCTGTCAATTATCAACCTGCTGGAACAGAGCGATTTGAAGGGGATTATCGTAAAAAAAAGGTCTTACTATTCAATCCTTGATCAACATTTCAGAGATCATGGCGCAAATATTCAGAAGCTGGCCATTGCGGACAAAAACATCATTCAAATGCTCCTGGCCGGTCGAACGGATTACACGATTGAATATCCCTTTGTTGTCAATTACCTGTCTCGGGAATTTGAGAAATCCTATACCACTGAGCTTGGCAGTATTGCCATTGAGGAGTCACCCGAAGGGAGCTCAACGTATATTGCCTGTCCCAAGACCGACTGGGGCCGCAAGGTCATCCGTGATCTGGACAGGGTGCTGGACCAGGTGATCCCGACCCCTGAATATCTGCAGATCATGCAGATGTGGCACTTTGATCCGCGAGAGAGAGAAGCTGTCAGAAAAGGTTTTGAGAAAAACTTGTTGTCCACCTCAAAATAGTCGGGAAATATCTTTATGGTTTTTGAACAGATCAACTTCAGGAATTCTGTCGCCTTTCGACTGTTGACGGTCATATTCGGCCTGTATTTTGTGGTTACAGTCATTGTGACCATAACCCAGCTGACTGCCGAGTATTTTCATGAGAAAAAAAGTATTGCCTCTGAAATTCTGAACCTGCCTTTGACCTTTGGCGAGGGTATATCGCAGGCGATGTGGACCTTCAATGATGATCAGTTGTACTCGATCCTGATCGGGATGGGAGAGATATCGGTTGTTTCCGGGTTAAAGGTAATTGATGACAAGGGTGATGAACTCATGGCCATCGGTATCATTCTCGAACAGGCGGATTCTCCGGTTCTCGTTGAAAAGAATGGCGAACGGACCAGACCGGAAGGAACTGGGAAGATCCTGTCTTCGCTTTCAGAACAGATATTTCCTGTATCATATGTCGACGAGCATGGTCAGGAACATATGCTGGGTGAATGGGTGGTCTACTCGAGCCAGAGACTTATTCTCAAGCGGGTTGAGTATGGATTTTATCTGATTCTGGTGAATTCGGTCATCAAGACCATTGCCCTGTGGTTCATATTCCTGGTTGTGATCCGCCGGTTGCTGGGCCGACCCCTTGAACAGTTAAAGACTGATATCGAACAGGTGAACCTGGAACGCATTGAGAGTTCACACTTCCGGTTCAGAAGTACCCGGAATGATGAATTTAAGGTCCTGCAAAATTCTTTTTCCATGATGGTTGATGGCCTCAAGGCCTCTCGTCAGGAGGTCGACCGGATTAATCAGAGCCTGGAACAGAAGGTTCTTGAACGTACCCGACAACTCCAGCAGGAAAAGGACAGGGCCCAGAAATATCTGGATACGGCAGGAGTCATGCTGTGTGCCCTGAATCCACAGGGAGAAATTATACTAATCAACCACATGGGCTGCCTCCTCCTGGAGGTCTCGGAAGAAGAGGCATTAGGAGCCAACTGGTTTGATAATTTTTTGCCGGCCAGGCTGGTTGAAGAACTCAGCGCCCTTTTTAAAGAACTGATTATTGGTCCTGGTGGATCTGTTGAGTATTACGAAAATCTGGTATTGACGGCCAAAGGAAATGAACGTCTGGTTGCATATCGCCATACCCTGCTGACCGACGATGCCGGTCATGTTGAGGGTCTTCTGTTTTCAGGGGAAGATATCACGGAGCGGAAATTGGGCGAGCAGGAACGGGAGCAATTGATCAGCGATCTGACGCAGGCACTGGCTGAGATCAAGACTCTGCGCGGAATCATCCCCATTTGTTCATTCTGTAAAAAGATCAGGGATGACAAAGGATTTTATGAGCAGATCGAGTCCTTTGTCAGCAAACATACAGACGCTGAATTCAGCCATGGAATCTGCCCTGACTGCGCCAAGAAACATTATCCTGACATCTTTGATGAAGAGAATGATTGAGCCGCTGATTTGACACCTTGGGTCTCTTGTGAAGATCGGCACAGACCGCTTGAGGCCGAGAGTGGCTATTTGCAGGTCGGCCTTCCCGGTCGTCGAGCGTCATCACCCGTTCAGGCGGACCACACTTTACGTTCTATTGATTCGCTATTCTGTGCATTACGATGAATAATTACGAATCAGCAAGAGTAGTTGCTCAAATGTATCGACAAAGTAATGAGGAGTGGTCTGACCTGGACTGCTAGGATTTTCCACGTTTATCCCGTATTGCAGCCCCTGTTCGGTAAGGGCCTTGTACTTTTTCATTTTGCCGGCATATTTTGTGCTTGCCCGCTCTTTTTCAATAAGCAGCCCCAGGGCTATCATGATTTTATTGGCCTTTACGGCGGAAAAGGGGGCGTTGTACAGTTTCAGCAGGTTGGTGATTGCCTCTGTGTTTTTCATCTTGTTCAGCCTTCGCGCAGTGAAAGAAAAATTTGTTTCTGTCTGGGGTCCACTTCAAGGAGCCGCATGACCCTTGAATGTCGTTCATTTCGTTTATTCCATCAGCAGGGAACAACGTTTCGTATTCAATTTGGCCGTCAATGCCGTCTTGGGTCCCTGTTACAATGCTGATTTCATCAAGAGTGTGTCGGTCAGATCAATTTGTTTTCCTTCAGATAACGAAAATGTTTGATATCCGTTCCAAGGACGTGATTTTGTAACCAGACAACCAGATATTCAAGAAGTTCGCGGTCAGCGGCAGATGGTTCAGTATTGACGAGGGGTATCAGTTTGAGCGTTTTAATGGCAAAGGCCCCATGCTCTTTATGGTGCTGACTGTATTCAGGGTGTTTTTTGAGATACGTTTCTTCGTGCTTGAAGTGATACTCAACATAGCTCGACATCTTCTCGATTGCTGTCGTAATGGCTTGTTTCTGCTCATTTTTTGCAATGGATTTTAGAAATTCATTGATCAGCTGAAACAGTTTTTTGTGTTGATCATCAATGTCAGCCACTCCGACGCTATACTCATTGGTCCACTGTAACAGCTCGATCATAGGGCGCTCCATTCTTTTATAGTGAAAAATCCTTCTGATTCAGAATACGTTTCATGACATGCAATGTCAATTTTGGTTTTTGGGCCATGTTGTACTGTAAGGGCAGTTGGAGATTCATTTTTGTAAGAGGCTCATCAGGTAATGAGTTGTTGGATGGTGGAATAGAACAGCAGCATCCTTTGATCCGGGGACAGGAATACGATGTGTGAATTTTGTACCAAACATGGTGACGGACAGGTCTGGTTTAAAAATGCGGCTAATTATGCCAAGGACCTGATGGCTGATCTGAATCGGCGACAATATGTCAAAGATTTCTTCACGAATACCATCGACGAAGGGATCGTCACCATCGGCCGGCTTGAAACCATCTACCAGAAAAAGAAAACGCTGCCGGATCGTCTGGTGCGCCAGATGGTGGCCAAGGCCGGTGAGGAACATTTCGGCCAGGTGGTGACCATCGAGGATATCAGGGAGATTGTCGGTCAGGCGGCAACCGTGGTCAGGATACCCTGCGCCTGCCGCTGGGCCGCGTTGAAAAAGGAGGCTCGCTGCTGCTACAGTGTCAGCTATACTTCTGAAACATGGTATCAGGACCTTGATATGAGCTATTTTGGCACGGCCCCGGACATGGGCCTGGAGAGCGTCACTCCCGAGGCCGCAATCAGTCAGATGGAGGCCTTGGAAAAAGAGGGGGCCGTCCATACCATCTGGACTATGATCACTCCTTTTGTGGGAGCCATCTGTAATTGCCAGCCCGGTGATTGTCTGGGGCTGCGCACTTTGGCCATTGATGTGGAGACCATGTTTCGCGGCGAAGAGATGGCCTTGGTCGATACCGGTCTCTGTAACGGCTGCGGCAGCTGCGAGGAGGCCTGTCACTTTCACGCCATCAGCGGCAATGGCTCCGGGGGAGAGTTTTGGGCCGAGATTGATGCGGAAAAATGTTTCGGCTGCGGCCTCTGTCGCAACACCTGCCCGCAGGATGCACTGAGTATGGTGGCCCGGAGCTGAATAGAACGAATTTTTCACGCATGCCTGCAAAATCCTGGTCCCTGCTTCTTCAGTATGATGGAGATCGGCTGTAACTGCCGAGAGGGTGTCATCCATTCCGGAGAGACCATGATTATGGCAAGACGACCAAGGCTGTCAGCACCCTTAAAAGTGAATTGATGGTCAGGGGCGAGGCAAGTGATCTCATTGGCCAGGAACGGGAGCAGCATCTACAAGGCATACTCTGCAATATCGACCAGACCTTCGGAGGCCAGGGCCTGTAACCCAGCTACGAAGAATAGGTGGTCCACCTCCTCTAGTTCGTGATCAAGGACCACTCGTTCAGCGATGGGAACAAACTGATCGGTTCCTTTCTGTTCCTGCTCTTCCTCAACGTCAATGATCAGGGCTTCCTTGCCACCAACCAGCATGATACAGACGGTGCCGTAAACGAACGACTTGAATCGTTCGACTTTGTTCAGTAGAGTCTTAATTAGCATTGCTTTTCT
>CALENA010000031.1 GCA_937910875.1 uncultured Desulfobulbaceae bacterium
CACTCAAAACGGAAGATCTTGGTGACCCTGACCGGCTTGATGCTGCCATCACGCCGGGCCACAACCAGGGGCTGATTCACACTCAGGGTACCATTGACCACCTTGCCAATTCCCAATCGTCCAAGATAAGGAGAATGATCGATGGTCCCGACCTGCATCTGCAGGGGATGGTCAGGCGAACCAGCCGGGGCCGGAATATGGGCCACGATCATATCCGAGATAATGGACATGCCGGTGGCCTCGCTCTTCAGATCAGTGGACTCCTTAAGGGCATAGCCTTCCTTGGCCGAGGCGTAGACCACTGGAAAATCAAGGATATCGTCAGGGGCGTTCAGCTTGACAAAGAGGTCAAAGACCTGATCCACAACCCAGTCACAGCGGGCTGCAGGCTTATCGATCTTATTGATAACCACGATGACCGGCAGATGATTTTCAAGGGCCTTTTTAAGGACGAAATAGGTCTGGGGCATGGGACCTTCCTGGGCATCAACCAGAAGCAGAGCCCCGTCGGCCATGCGCAAAACCCGCTCCACCTGACCGCCGAAGTCGGCATGTCCCGGGGTGTCAATGATATTCAGCCAGTAATCGCCGTGGCGGTAAGAGCCGTTTTTGGCCGTAATGGTAATTCCGCGCTCACGTTCCAGATCACCGGAGTCCATAAGCCGCTCGGCCACGTCCTGATTGTCACGGAACATGCCCGACTGCCTGAAAAGCTGATCAACCAGGGTCGTTTTACCATGATCGACATGAGCGATGATTGCCACGTTGCGAATCTTATCCTGTTCCATTTCCATCCGTCCTAAACACCCTAAACACACCAGGCCCTCATGGCCCACAAATAAAAAAAGCACTCGCAGTTGACGAGTGCTGACCCATACTGGCGTCCGGGAATCCTCACCCGGATAAACCAAAATTTTAGAGTATAACCTGATTATTCAATTCTGGCAAGAAAATAGGCCAAAAAGCGGGGTTAGGCAGAAAGATCGGCCAGAACACGCCGGCGGACGGCAGCCGAACGGGCCAAAACAGGCAGTTGATCATCTATATAATCAAAGACTTTGGCCCGCTTGCCCGGGGACGGACGCATGATGCGGCCAAGGACCTGCAGCAGACGACCCTCAAAGGTAATGGGCGTGGTCAGAAACAGGGTCGAGAGTCCGGGGCAGTCAAAACCCTCGCCGATCAGCTGCAGGGTGGCGACCAGGATCTTGAGCTCGCCGCCCAGGACCTGACGCACCACCTCGGCCCGCTGCTCCGGTGGCATGCGGCCGGTGAGCAGGGCGACACCCATCCCTGCCCGCTCAAGCTGTTCAGCAAACAATTCACAATGGCTGACCCGATCAGAGACCACGAGCAAGACCCCGGAGTCATCCTGACCGGCCTCCCGGATGATGTCATCAAGGATCAGTCGATTGCGGCCCTGATGACGGACCAGGGCCTTGATCAGAGGCTGATAATCACCACGATAGGCATAGCTGAAAGGAGTGATCCGCGGAACCAGCTCTGGTCGGAGCACGGCCCCGGTAGCAGCCAGGCTCTCCTGATCGACCTGATGAATCCGATCCCCCATAAACCAGTAGATCAAACGGGTCATCCCCTCATCACTGCGAAAAGCAGTGGCCGAGAGACCAAGGAGGTACCAGCAGTCAAACCGGTTCACCACATCGGTAAAGAGTGCGGCCGGAACCCGATGACACTCATCAATAATCAACTGGCCGAAACAGGGCGCCAGTTCCGCAACCCGTTTGCGCGCGGAATTGACAATGGCAACGCTTAAGGGGGCAATCGTGTAATGGCCATCACCAATCAGGCCCGGCACGACCCCGAGAAATTCCTCAATCCGCTCCCGCCACTGATAAAGGAGCTCTTTGGTATGGACCACGATCAGGGTCGGCTGTTTCCGGGCCGAGGTAACGGCCAGGGCCATGATGGTCTTGCCGCTTCCGGTTCCGGCCTCAAGGACTCCAAAGGAACGGGAACACACCTTGGTCACGGCCTCAGACTGATAAGGACGCAGAGTCGCACTGAAGGAAAATTCGATCTCGTCCAGACGCCTGCGCAGATCATGCAGCACCGGGTCCTGCCCCATGAACTCACGACAGAGCAGCACGGCCCGGTTGGCAAAACCGCGCGGAAACCGAAGCCCGCGAGGCACCACTTCATAATAGCTGAGCGTTGGCTTGACCTTCTTACCAATCCAGCGCCCATAACGCTTGGCCGCCACGTACTGGGGATTGTCTATGGTCAACTCGGCCTTGATCGCCTTCTCAAGATCCAGGGAGATGTGCTCCAACAGGCAGGCAGCCGCCACAGTGAGCTCCGGCCCCACAACCTCTTCAGCGCCCTGCCATCCACCCATCTGTCCCCCCCCTCATCCGGCAACAGCACAAAACTGCGACACACACCCCGCATCTTCTTCTCTTTTGCTCCAGCAACATACCGAATCAACGATGATCTGCAAAGCACGATCTTCCGGGCCCACAACAATTCACTCCTGAAAAAAGATCAAAACCACAATACGCTCACCTGCAGAACACAACAGGAGGAGGAGGAGGAGGAGGAGGAATCAAAACTCTCATCTGCACGTTACTCGCAGCAAATTACAGGGAATGCCCCCGAAAAGCGGTTCAAAAGCAGGGGTACTGAAAACAAGGTGAGATCAAAAATGAAAACCGGGGATACTGACAGAGAGGCACAGCGGGTACGCCAAAGCACAAAACAAGAAAGAGGATACAGAAAAAAATCACCTGCGGGCTAAGGCGCCTTGGGCACCTAACCCAAAACGCCTCAGCAAAACAAAAAAACAGGATTAGCGCCTGCCACCGCCACCCATACCACCCATGCCGCCACCCCGCGTCCTGGAACCATCACTTGTTCCCTGACCATTACCTGCTCCATAACGCGAACCAGTGCCATCGGCTGGGGCATTCTCGGGCCGACTGACGGCCTGCCGTCGCTCTTCAGGGGTCATCTGCTGAACTCGGCTTTGCCATTCACTCTGGAAGGCGGTCCGTTCTTCCGAAGTGGCATTGCTCATGGTGCCGCGCACGGCAGCCAGGTCTTCATTGCTCATACCGGAGTAATCAGTGACTGCCCAGACAGGTGAGGCCAACAGAGCCAATCCGAGGGCCACAAATACCACTTTCTTTCCATTTTTCATGTTGCATTCTCCTTGTTTGTCAATAATGATGAGCATCTCCAAATGATGCCCGTTCCTGCCCCCTGATAAAAGCGGGGAACTTCCCAGCTAACTTACATTGAAAAACGGAATCCAGACAAACAAGTTACAAACTTTTTTCAGACTTGAGTAAATAGACACAGGCAACCGCATAAGATCTCCATACTCTTCTGCTGCTCCAAACAGAAAGACTGGACAGATCACAGCCCCACCGGTTTCAGCCCTTCCCAACCATAAAGCAAAAAGCCGCCAACTCGCAATGAGATGACGGCTTGAGATATTACTGGTACGCCCGGCAGGATTCGAACCTGCGACCTACGGCTTAGAAGGCCGTTGCTCTATCCAACTGAGCTACGAGCGCATAATGATTTGGCAGCAAGAAGGCCCAGGTTGATTCAACCTCCAACCATCCCCATTTGCAGGCTCTTTTTCTACCAGAATCTATTATTATTTACCAGTCTAATTCCCCTAATTCTCCTGAACCGAAAATCACGAGATGGACCCGACCGGTAATATCATTATAATTGCGACCAACAATTAACGCGAGCCTCTCCCTCGCGAAAAATCAAGAGAGGAAAGGGCAAAAGCGCCGCCTCGTTCCATTACTCCATTCCTTGACTATCAAACAATCAACGTGCCGATTTATCGTATTATCCAATAGAAACAAGCACAAACAGCCCGCAAACAATGCCCCTCTTGCCATCTTGAATTCTTTCACTTATTCACTAAAAAAAATGCAGACAAACAGGAGGTTGTTTTGTATAAAGAATGCTCTATTTGTAATGAATATGTTGTTCAGTGAATTGTTTATTTCATTTTTGTAACAATTGTCCGACAATCTACCCCAAGGAGGAAATACGATGAGCAGTGATTGTAATTGTGGTTACGGTGACGAGGGCAGAGGACTGGCCGAGTTATTCGGTTCCAATGTCTTCAGCGAAAAGGTCATGCGTGAGCGGTTGCCCAAAGAGACCTACAAAGCCCTCAAAAAAACCATCGAGAAGAATGTCTCTCTCAAGCCAGAAGTAGCCGCCGTAGTAGCCAACGCCATGAAGGATTGGGCCATCGAACACGGCGCAACCCATTACACCCATTGGTTCCAGCCGCTGACCGGTTCCACCGCTGAGAAACACGACTCCTTCATCACCCCCACCGATGACGGAGGAGTGATTCTGGAATTCTCTGGAAAGCAGTTGATCCAGGGTGAGCCGGACGCCTCGTCCTTTCCCAGCGGCGGCCTGCGGGTCACCTTTGAGGCCCGCGGCTACACCGCCTGGGACTGTACCTCACCGGCCTTCCTGAAGGAAGACGCCGATGGCGACGTCACCCTCTGCATCCCCACCGCCTTCTGCTCCTATAATGGACAGGCCCTGGACAAGAAGACCCCGCTGCTGCGCTCCATGGCCGCCGTCTCCACCCAGGCCATCCGGGTTCTCCGGGCCATGGGCAATACCACCTCCAGTCGGGTGACCGCCACTGTCGGCCCCGAGCAGGAATACTTCCTGGTGGATAAGGGATACTACGGACTCCGCCTGGACCTGATAACCGGTGGCCGCACCCTTTTCGGCGCCCCTGCCCCCAAGGGTCAGGAACTGGAAGACCAGTACTTCGGTGCGATCAAGGATCGGGTTGCCACTTACATGAAGGACCTGGACATTGAGCTCTGGAAGATGGGCATCACCTCCAAGACCAAACACAACGAAGTGGCCCCGGGCCAGTACGAAATGGCCCCGGTCTTTTCCACCACCAATATCGCGGCTGACCACAATCAGCTGGTCATGGAAACCATGCAGAAGGTGGCCCTCCGCCACGGTCTTGTCTGCCTGCTCCACGAGAAACCCTACGCCGGAGTGAACGGCAGCGGTAAGCACAACAACTGGTCGCTGACCACCGACGACGGCATCAATCTGATGGAGCCCGGCTCGACCCCCGAGGAGAACGCCCTGTTCCTGGTGGTTCTGGCCGCAACCATGAAGGCCGTCGACACCCATGCCGACATCCTCCGGGGCACCTGCGCCAGTTCCGGCAATGATCATCGCCTGGGCGCCAACGAGGCCCCACCGGCCATCATCTCCAGCTTTCTGGGCGACGAACTGACCAACATCCTGAACGCTGTGGCCACAGGAGAGAAGTATTGCCGCACAGGCAGCGCTTGCCAGTTTCTCAGGATCGGCGTCGATTCTCTACCGGACCTGCCCAAGGACAACACCGATCGCAACCGGACCTCACCTTTTGCCTTCACCGGCAACAAGTTCGAGTTCCGTATGCTGGGTTCCGCCCAGTCGATTTCCGGGCCCAACGTAGCCCTGAACACCATTGCCGCCGAGGTCCTGGACGAGGTTGCCACCAGGCTGGAAAAGGCCAAGGACGTGAATGCCGAAATCCAGGCCATTATCAAGGAATTTATCAACAAGCATGGCCGGATCATCTTCAACGGCAACAACTACTCCGATGAATGGGCCAGTGAAGCCGAAAAACGCGGCCTCCCCAACACCAAGAACGCCGTCGATGCTTTGAAGTCCTTTATCACTCCCAAGGCCATCAAGCTCTTCGAGAAATACAAGGTCCTCTCCAAAGAGGAGCTGCATTCCCGCTATGACATCTACGTCGAGCAGTATGCCAAGCACATCAACATCGAAGGTCTGTGTGCCCTGCAGATGGTCAAACGCCAGTTTATCCCCGCAGTGATCCGCTTCACCACTGATCTCGGCACCTCCATTGCCGCCGTCGGCACTGGCGCCACCGTCCAGAAAGCCCTGCTGGCAGAGGTTTCCACCCTGCTGGAGTCTACGGCAAAGAAGACCAAAAAGCTGGAGCAGGAGATCAACAAGGCCCAGAAGATCGCCGCGATCGACAAACAGGCCGCTGCCTATCGCGACAAGGTCTTTACCACCATGCAGTCCCTGCGTCTCGACATTGACGCCTTGGAAGGCATCATGCCCGATGACCTCTGGCCGGTCCCCACCTACAGCGAATTGCTCTTTAAGCTGTAAGCCAAGCTGGGAGCTGGGAAAACAAAAATGGCCCCAATAAACAGGGCAGTGCGGGACAGTACGACCACCGGCACTGATGAGGGAAAGCCATCCTTGAGTGGATAAAAACTCCAGCCATTCTTCAGCAGAACAAAAAAAAGGGGGTTAACTCAAAACCGAGTTAACCCCCTTTTTTTGTTTGACCGACACCAGTGGCGAAATCAGATTTTGCCCAAGACAGACACGTGCTCACGGTCAGCCTGCTGACCCTGCACACCAGCCCAGTCCTCTATTCCAACTACTCCTCCTGCAAGGGCTTCCAGACCGGCCCGGTGATCGTATCAATGATCTGGACCCCCTGGCTGAGCAGTTCATCACGGACATTGTCGGCCTCCTGCCAGTTTTTCTCCCGGCGGGCCAGCTCACGACGGGCAATCAGATCATTGACTCCCGGCCCCAGGGGGCAGCCCTTGAGCCGAAAAACCCCCAGAATCTCGTTCAAGCGCCTGAGACTGGCCAGGATATACTGCTTCTGGTCCTGATCCAGATGGTTGACATGGAGAATGGGATGGGTCTTCTTGATGAAATTATAGACCGCGCCCATGGCCTTGGACACATTGAGATCGTCATCCATGGCCTCAAAGAACTGCTCCTCCATGGTCGTGACAAAGGCCGCGACCTCAGGATGAGGTTTGCCCGGCGGCAGACAGAGGAGCTTGCAGGTAAACTCATCAATCCGGCGCAGGGCCGTACGCACATTGACCAAACGCTTGAATGAAAAATTCAGGGGTTTGCGGTAATGGACCGACAAGAGCATGAAGCGGACCTCACGGGCAGTAAAGCCGCGCAGGATCACATCGTCCAGGGTCACCACGTTCTTGTTTTCTCCGGACATCATCTTGCCATCCACCAGGAGCAACTCCGAATGGAGCCAGTAACGGGCCAGAGGTTTATCGGTCAGGGCCTCGGCAATGGCAATCTCGTTCTCGTGATGGGGGAAAATCAGGTTACGGCTGCTGGTATGGATATCCAGGGTCTCGCCCAGATATCTGGTCGACATGGCAGAGCACTCAATATGCCAGCCTGGCCGGACATTGCCCCAGTCCGTCTCAAAAAAGACCCCCTTTTTGAGCTCGGCCAGAGTCGAACGCTTGAGCAGGGTAAAGTCACGCGGATTATCTTTTTCGTAATTATCAAGATCAACGGTATGACCCAGCTGGATCTTGCTCAGATCGACCCCTGACAACTGGCCGTATCGCTTGAACTTGGAGATATCGAAGTAGATCGAGCCATGCTTTTCATAGGCATAGCCCTTGTGGATCAGTTCATGGGCAATCTCGATCATGTCCGCCACATGCTCCGAGGCCAGGGGGTAGCCCGTGGCCCGCTTAACTCCCAGGGCGTCGATGGCTGCCATGAACCCGTCGATATAACGGGAGGTAAACTCCTTGAGCGACTGCCCGGCCTGGTTGGCTCCGGCAATGGTATTGTCGTCAAGATCCGTGAAATTCATATAGGACTGAACCGTCAGCCCCTTGTTCTCGAGATAACGAACAATCAAATCGGAGACAATGAAGCGGCGGCACAAAGAGAGATTGGCCGGCTCATAGGCCGTGGGGCCGCAGGTATAAAAGGTGACCTGCTTATCGGCCCGGGCCTGGAAGACCTCTTTTTTCTTGCTCAGGGTGTTGAAAAATCGAAGCTGTGACTTTTTCTCTTCGACCGGCGTGGTCCGGGTAAAGAGCGGCGTACTCAGATACCGTTCGCCACTGTCAGGCAAGATCACCACGATAAAACCGCTCTCCAGGCTCTCAGCAAGCTGCAGGGCGGAAAACATGCCCGCGCCACCACTCATTCCGGCCAGAATCCCCTCCTTGCGGGCCAGAAGACGGGCCATGCGGAAGGCGTCGTCATCATTGATACTGACGATTTCAGTCGGCCTGGATTTATCAAAAATCCCGGGACGATAGGACTCCTTCATGTTTTTAAGCCCTTGGATCTTATGGCCAAGATACGGCTCCACCGCCCGGATAGAGACCTGGGGCTGATGCTCAGCATACCAGCGGGAAAGCCCCATGGCCGTGCCTGAGGTCCCAAGAGTGGTGACAATATGGGTCACCCGGCCGCCGGTCTGCTCCCAGATTTCGGGCGCGGTATGCTGAAAGTGTGCCTGCCAGTTGGCCTCATTATTAAACTGATCGGTCAGAAAATAACGCTCGGGATGTTCCCGGGCCATGGCATAGGCCTTCTCAATGGCCCCATCCGTGCTTCTGGCCGCAGGGGTCAGCAGGATCTCGGCCCCATAGGCCTGCATAATCTTACGCCGCTCCAGCGAGGCCGACTCGGACATGACCAGCTGACAGCGGTAGCCCTTGGCCGCGCAGACCATGGCCAGACCGATGCCGGTATTACCACTGGTGGCCTCAAGCACGATCTTATCAGGGGTCAGCTCGCCGCTGGACTCGCCCGCCTCGATCATGGCCAGAGAGATCCGCTCCTTAACCGAGCCCCCGGGATTGGTCGCCTCAAGCTTGGCATAGACCTGAACGGTCTTGCTGGTGTGAATCCGGTTGATACGGACCAGCGGTGTCTCCCCGATGGCCCCCAGAATGCTGTCATAGATCATAAACGAAACAACTTCCTTCTCTTCAGGATCGGCCTTGCGGCGAAAAAAACACCAGACAGCAGATCACTCAACCCGCTGACAGGCATGAGACAGATACCAGAAGCGCATCAGGGCCTCACGGATCTGTTCATCCTTGATAGTTTCCAGGTGACATCGAAAGGCCTCCTGCTCCTCAGCCGAAGGCTGGACAAAACAGACCTTGGGCCTTTCCGGCTCAACTTTCTTACGATTCTGGTCCACCAGGACCAGCCTCATCCCGTCCAACTTACTTCTTTTCAAAGACTTGTTCAAGATTTCAAGCAAGATCGGGGTCTGGTACTGCAGTTGCTGCAACCAGGCCGAATTCTCCACCTCAAGCCACAGGACTCGACGTTCGATTTTCAAGGGCCAGGCATGAGCTGCGGTCTCGTCATCAACCAGCTTGTCCCAGGTCAGGAAAAGGGAGTGCAGATCGAGCTGCTCCTGCCAGCCCTGATCTCGAGCCAACCTGGAGGCCAGATCGCCAAACAGCTGCGGATCATTCTTTTTTTTCCGACTCATCCCTCACACCCTGCGCTGCAATTCACAACAACGACCTACT
>CALENA010000032.1 GCA_937910875.1 uncultured Desulfobulbaceae bacterium
AGTGTCTGTCCATAAATGAGCAATTTTGGTCAAGATCAAGGCATGCGAAAAAAATAAGCGCAGGCATATGTTTGATATTCCGAGCATTATTTTTTGAGCATAACGCCGATATTGGGCAAAAGGGCCATTTATGGACGGGCACTAACTAACAAGTATGGCTGGACCGAAATGGCCAGTCACAATCAACCGTGCAAGTTCGTTTCTTCGGCATGGCCAGTTATGGCCTCCCCGATGAACGTTCGGATTAAAAAAGAATACGTCGCAATAGCCAAGAGGATTCAGTACGCGTTTCGATTCGCGTGGATGAGTACGTACTGACTGAATATCTCATAAGGTTTTCTGCCTGCAGGAGCGTAGTCTGTGTCAAAACTGGCCATTATCACGGATCATCGATATCTTGATCATGATACCGGTGGTGGCGATCACCCGGAGGTCCCGGCCCGTCTTCAGGTGATCCGGGACCGTCTTCGGGCCAGTGTCTGTTTTCCGGCCCTGGAGTTTCATCCTCCTGCCCCCGCCTCCCGACACCGCCTGCTGGCAGCCCATGACGAGGCCTGGCTCTTCCGTTTTGAAGAGGCGGCCCTTTCCGGACGGACCTATATCGATCATAGCGATAACCAGATTGGTTATGACTCCTATGAGGTGGCTGTGCTGGCTGCAGGAGCAGGGCTTGCCGCCATTGATCTCCTGGAGCAGGGGGCGGTCTCCCGGGCTCTTTGTCTGGTTCGTCCGCCGGGGCACCATGCCGAAAGAAAGATGCCCTTCGGCTTCTGCTTTTTTAACAATTGCGTCATTGCCGCCCGTTATTGGCAAGAACAATACGGTCTGAAGCGGATCGTGGTCTTTGATTTCGATGCCCACCACGGGAATGGTATTCAGTCGGCCTTCGAGCGGGAGGCCGATTCCTGTTACGTCAGTATCCATGAACATCCCAGTTTCAGTTATCCCGGGACCGGCTATGCCGATGAGGTGGGGCTGGAGGCAGGGCGGGGGACGATTCTGAATCTGCCGCTTCTGCCCGGGGGAAGTGACCGTGATGTTGTGAAGTTGCTCGAGGGCCGGATTGCTGAGGCCCTGGAGCGCTGGCAGCCAGAGGCTCTGATCGTGGCTGCTGGTTTTGATGCTCATGAGCAGGATACTATGTCCGGCCTCTCCTATTCCACGGCTCTCTACCGGCACCTGGGCCTGCAGATCAGAAATTGGAGTGAGCAATATTGCCCCGGTCGGCTTTTGTCGATCCTTGAGGGTGGGTATGATCTGGAATCACTCGCTGCATCGGTGGAGGCCTATGTGCAAGGGCTGCAGAGGCTGGATGACAGCGGGCAGAGGTGTAAGCGATGATGGCCGGGGATGGGACAGCAGATTGTTTCGGGAGAACTGGCGGGATGTTCAGTGAGAGAGGCAGGGGGGGACATGGTTTCCGCTCTCTCCTCACTGGTCTCTGCCTTGTGCTACAAGGAGCATAAAACATGTATATCAAACGTCACATGACCGGAGATCCGGTGACCATTCCGGAGGACATGCTGCTGCCTGAGGCGCGGCAGTTGCTCAATGAGTGTCATTTTCAGCATCTGCCGGTGGTCAACAGGGATGGATTGCTGGTGGGAATGGTCACTGATCGCGATCTCAGGTCGGCGTGGCCCTCATCGGTCTTGAGCAAGGCCGAGCATCAGCTGGTCTATGAACAGGTCAGACAGACCTGTGTGGTAGAGATCATGAGTACGGACCTGATGACCCTGAGTCCGGACGCCACCCTCGATGATGCCCTGCTCCTCTTTACCCGCGACCGGGTGGGGGCGTTGCCGGTGGTCGATGAGGGGCGGGTGGTGGGGATTTTTTCCAGCCGAGATCTGCTGGCCGCCTATAAACGGCTGTTTGGCGTCGGTGAGAAGGGCTCGATACTGGTGGTCCTGGAAGATGATGGGCGGCCTGATCTGATGTCCCGGCTGGTGACTCTTCTGGAAAGGCAGGGAGTTGCTTTTACTCGGCTCCTGAAGGTGTATGATCCTGATCAGGGCGGGAGTATCTTTTTGCGGCTCAATACCTTCAAGCTGGGAAAGGTCTGCTCGCTGCTGGAGGCGGATGGTTTTCGTGTTCGTCGGCCGGAATGTTGAACAGGTGCTTCTCCGAGGTACCCATAAGAAAATTGGGAGAAAAGAATGACTATTGAGACCCTGTTTCGCCCGGAAAGCGTGGCTGTGATCGGTGCCTCGCGGACTCCGGGGAAGGTCGGGCATGATATCCTGGCCAATCTCATTCGTGACGGGTATGCCGGGGCCATTATCCCGGTCAATCCCGGGACTGAGACGCTCTTTGATTTACCCTGTTATCCGACCCTTGCAGCGGCCGGCCGGAAGGTTGATCTGGCCGTGATCGTGGTTCCCCGCCCTTTGGTGCGGAAAGCGGTGGTGGATTCCATTAGTGCCGGAGTCAAGGCAATTATTATCATCACAGCCGGGTTTCGTGAGACCGGACCCGAGGGTCTGGCCCTGGAGTTGGAACTTGTTGAACTCTGCCGCAGGCGCCAGGTCCGCCTGCTTGGTCCCAATTGCCTGGGGCTGATCAATACTGAAAATAATCTGAATGCCTCGTTTGCCGGGCACATGCCAAAGCCGGGTGGAATCTCCATCTTTTCCCAGTCCGGAGCCTTGTGTACGGCCATGCTCGACCTGGCCGCCGGTCGTCACCTGGGTCTGGCCAAGCTGGTCAGTATTGGTAACAAGGCCGATCTCTCCGAGGCCGAGTTGCTCACTGCCCTGGCTCATGATGAGCAGACCCGGGTGATTGTCGGCTATCTCGAGGATATCTCAAGCGGAAATAATTTTGTCAAGGCGGCCGAAGAGGCAGCCTCGCTCAAACCGGTGGTCATCTTGAAGGCTGGAACCACGGCTGCCGGGCTGAGGGCTGCGGCCTCCCATACCGGTGTCCTGGCCGGCGCCGATACGGCCTACGGCGCGGCCTTCAAACGTTCTGGAGTGGTACGTGCCGATACCTTTGACGCCCTCTTTGATTATGCTACGGCTCTGGCCATGCAACCCCTGCCCAAGGGTGACCGGGTCCTGATTATCACCAATGCCGGTGGGCCCGGGACCATGGCCGCTGATGCCGTGGAAAAGGCGGGGATGAAGGTGGCCGAGTTGGATCGGAATACGGCCACGGCCCTGCGTGCCCAGCTGCCCCAGGCGGCCAGCGTCGGCAATCCCGTGGATGTCCTGGGGGATGCCGATCCGGCCCGCTATGTGGCGGCCATCGAGGCGGCCCAGGCAGATCCAGCGGTGGATGCGATCCTGGTGATTCTGACTCCGCAGGCCATGACCCGTCCGGCCGAGACAGCCCGGGCCATTGCCAAAGCCCTGGACGGCTCGAAACCGGTGGTTGTCTCGTTCATGGGTGGTCAGGATGTGATGCCCGGCCGGCATGAGCTGGCCGCGGCCTCGCTGCCCGACTATGACTCTCCTGAACGGGCGGTCCTGGCGCTTAAAGGGATGTATGAATATGCGGCCTGGAAGAGTCGGCCACCCCGTCTGGTCACCCGTTTTCGGGTCAACAGGCGGCGGGTCGAACGGATCATTACCCGTCGTCAGCGCACCGGTCGTCTGCAGCTTGGTGAGGTCAAGGGCAAGGATATCCTTGGTGCCTACGGTTTTCATATCCCGCAGGGGGCGCTGGCCGGCAGCGCAGAAGAGGCGGCTGAGATCGCTGAGCGGATCGGCTATCCCGTGGCCATGAAGATTGTCTCGCCCAATATCGTCCACAAGAGCGACCTGGGCGGAGTCCAGCTCAATGTCGGCAGCGGTGAAGAGGCAGAGGACGCCTATAACCTCATGACCATGAAGATTACCAAGCGGGCCCCTGATGCCTTGATAGAGGGCGTGTATGTGGAACAGATGGTGGCTCGCGGTCTGGAGGTGATCATCGGCATGAGCCGTGATCCCCAGTTTGGGCCGATGCTGATGTTTGGTCTGGGCGGTATCTTTGTCGAGGTGATGAAGGACGTTACCTTTCACCTGGCGCCGATCACCGAGGAAGAGGCGGTGCAGATGCTGAAGTCCACCCGCTCCTATGCCATGCTTGAAGGCCGGAGGGGCCGTAAAGGGGTTGATATCGCAGCCATTGCCTCGGGCCTGCAGCGGATCAGCCAGCTGACCACTGATTTTCCCCAGATCGTTGAACTGGATATCAATCCTTTCATTGTCGGCGAATACGGGACCGAGCCGGTGGTGGCCGATGCCCGGATGACCCTGGCACCGCTGGCCCTGGATAAAAAGGGGGGACGGAATGGATTATAATACAGATTGGCAGCAGACCTACGCAGACATGATCCGCACCCCGCAGGCGGCCTTGAAACAGGTACGTCCCGGCAATCGGGTCTTTCTGGGCACGGGCTGTGGTGAGCCCACCCTCCTGGTCGAGGCCATGGTGGCCATGGCCGGGACCCTGGCCGATGTGGAGATTGTCGAGTTGCTGACCAAGGGAGACGCGCCCTATGCCGATCGCAGGTATGCTGATTGCTTCAAGGTGAACTCCTTTTTTATCGGCCACAATGTCCGGGAACTGATTCGCGAGGGACGGGGGGATTATACCCCGATCCTGCTTTCTGATATCCCGCGTCTCTTTGATTCCGGTCAGCTGCCTCTGGATGTGGCCCTGATCCAGGTGTCGCCGCCGGACCGGCGGGGCAAGATGAGTCTTGGAGTCTCGGTGGATATTGTCAAGAGCGCCGCCAAGAATGCCTCTCTGGTTATTGCCCTGGTGAATCAGCAGATGCCGTGGACCCGCGGCGACAGCCTGATTGATGTCTATGACCTGGATATCCTGGTCCCGGCCGATGTCCCGCTTCTGGAGCGGCCCAGTCGGCCGGTCAGCGAGACCGCGGCGGCCATCGCCGAACTGGTGGCCGCTCTGGTCCCGGATGGGGCCACGGTCCAGTTCGGTATGGGCCGAATCCCGGGAAAGGGGTCGCTTCCTCAGGCGGTCATTCCGGCCCTGAAAGACAAAAAAGACCTGGGGATTCATACCGAGGTCATCACCGATGAGATCCTAGAACTGATCGAATCAGGGGTGATCACCGGCCGCCGCAAGTCGCTGGATCGGGGCAAGATCGTTACCAGTTTCTGCATGGGCACCCCGAAACTGTACGCCTTCGTGGATGATAATCCACTCTTCTCCTTCCGTCCCACCGAGTATGTCAACGATGCCACAGTGATCAGTCGCCAAAACCGGATGGTGGCCATCAACATGGCCCTGGAGATCGATCTCACGGGCCAGGTCTGTTCTGATTTTGAAGAGGGGGCCTTTTTTTCCGGGATCGGCGGGCAGGTGGATTTTAACCGTGGGGCTACCCGCTCAGTGGGTGGCCGGTCGATCATTGTCCTGCCCTCGCTCACCGATGACGGACGCTCCCGAATCGTTACCCGCCTGGGCACCGGTTCTGGAGTGGTGATCAGCCGGGGCACGGTTCAGTACGTTGTGACCGAACACGGGGTCGCCTATCTTCATGGTAAATCGGTTCAGGATCGGACACTGGCCCTGGTCTCCATTGCCCATCCAGATCACCGGGAACAACTGCTCAAGGAGGCGGTCGAGGCCCGTTATGTGGGGCGTGAGTTTGCCGATATCGAGGGCAGGTTCGTGGTTGCCCCTCAGGAGTTGATGAAGTCCACCTATCTGCTGGAGGATGGCACCCAGCTTCAGTTCCGTTCCATCCATCCCACGGACGAGCCGCGGATGCGGGATCTTCTCTATCATCTGTCCCAGGAGACTATTTATTACCGGTTTATGAGTCATCATCAGCGATTCGGGCGCAAGGAGATCCAGAATTTTGTCTATCTTGATCATCGCAAGGATATTGCCATTGTCGGCACCGTGCCCGAGGCCCATGGCGATGAGATCGTGGCGGTCGGTCGCTATTACCTTGACGAGCGGACCAACATGGCCGAAGTGGCCTTTGTTATCCACGATAAATGGCAGAACCGGGGCCTGGGCAGTTTCCTCTTCCGGCATCTGATCACCATTGCCAAGACCAGCGGAATTTCAGGGTTCACGGCCGAAGTCCTGCGCGACAACAAGCGGATGCAGGCGATCTTCAACCATTCCGGCTACCAGGTCCAGAGTCGGCTTGAAGAGGGGGTCTATAGTTTCCGGATTGATTTTTGAGGTTGATATTCAGTAGTGCCCCAGATGTGAGAAAGAGGGCTGCGAAGTGTACTGATTTGTACATGAGCAGGTCTAAGCAGGTAAGCGAGCTTGCGAGACTCCGGATGGGGTGCTACTGGATAGATACTTGACTTTTTGACCTGGGATGCGTTACAAAGGCAGATGTTCAGGTGCTCGCAAGAGCAGTAAAGGGGAACCCCGTGTAAGTCGGGGACGGGCCCGCCGCTGTAACCGGGGACAACTTTCGCATCAAGCCACTGTCTGCAGAGATGGGAAGGCGCGGAAGGAGGATGATCCGGGAGTCAGAAGACCTGCCTGAATATGGAAAAAAAGCTTGGCCCCCGAGGATTAGTGGGTGCAAGGTGCATGATCTCGCGTGGATGAACAGGGAACGCCCCAGATCGATCAATCAATCGGTCCGGGGATTTTTTTTGCCCGGGCCCCAAGGACATCCAAGGAGAATGAAGATGAAAAAGAAACGTTACCTGGCCCTGCTGGTCCTCAGCCTGGCCCTGCCTGTTAGCCCCCTGATTGCCGCAGAACCTGCGGAGGAAGCCCCCCTGCTCATGGATGAAGTGGTGGTGACGGCTGGCCGTGTGGAGCAGAGCACCGCACGAATCCCAGCGCATGTCACTGTAATAACAGCTGAACAGATTCAAGAGAGTGGCGCCCAGTCCGTTCCGGATGCCCTTCGAGCCCTGGCGGGTGTTCTGGTCACGGATTTAAATGGTAATGGGATGAATCAGACGGTTGACATGGGCGGCTTTGGAGAGAGTGCTGGTCGGCACGTGGCCGTGCTGGTTGATGGTCGGCGTCTCAATCCCATTGATCTGGCCAATGTCGCCTGGGTGACTGTCCCCCTGGAGCAGATCGAACGGATTGAGGTCCTGCATGGTGGGGGAGCGGTTCTCTATGGTGACAATGCCATGGGCGGGGTGATCAATATTATTACCAAAGAAGCCGAAGGAACGAGTTATTTTGCGGGCGAGTTGGGATTTGGTTCCCACGGGGGGAAGAAAGAGCAGGTCAGGGCCAACATCCAGCACGGGGGTGGTCGGATGTATCTTGAGTATGACCACCAGGAGAGTGATGGCTATCGGGACCGCTCTGCCTCTGATCGTGAGTCTGTGCTCGGCAAGGTGACTTTTGATATCGATCCGGAGACCTATATCTGGGCTGATCTCTCAGTCACTTCCAGTGCCTATGAGTTGCCGGGTCCGTTGACCGCGGCCGAGATGGCGGCGGATCGTACCCAGGTGAGTCTGTATAACCAGGATGATTACGGGACCAATGAGAGTGTCGCGTTCTCTCTGGGGCTGAAGAAGAGCGTGGGAGATGGGGGGCTGTGGACCGTGAATCTGGCCCGGCAGCAGGAAGATCTCGAAAGTGATATCTGGAGCTATATGGTGATGGATGTTGAGACGAATAGTCTTAATACCCAGTATGGTCTGGACAGGACCCTTGCTGGTTTCGGGAATCATTTGCTCCTGGGATTTGAATATTATGATGTTGACTATGGTATGAAGGGCGATCACTGGTCAGGAGGAACGAATCGTTTTGAGCATGAGAAGCAGACCGCGAGTGTCTATGTGAAAAACGATCTGATGATGACTGATGAGATCCTGGTGAGTGCCGGCGTCCGTTATGAGATGCCGAGGTTTGACCTGCAGGCGGAGACGGTGGGATATCCCGTAAATCATAAGGAGATGACTGAGGCGGAATGGGCCTGGGATCTTGGTCTGTCGTACCGATTTGCCGATGAATCGAAAATCTACGGTCGTCTCTACCGTTCATTTCGGTACCCTGCTGTGGACGAATTTACCAATGTAACCAGTGGTGAGGTGAATGAGGATCTCAAGCAGGAGACCGCGCTGGGGTATGAGGCCGGTCTTCGTCTGGCGGTGGGGAAGAAGGCGAGCATTGATCTCCGCCTGTACCAGATGCGGCTCGAGGATGAAATCACCTGGGTGGGTCCGTATGATACAGGGCAGAATGAGAACCTGGATAAGACTCGTCATATCGGTGGTGAATTGAGTGGTCGGTATCAGGCCTCAAAGGTCCTGGGACTCTATGGCGGGATTACCTATACAAAGGCTGAATTGACCAGTGGCCCCAATGACGGGAATGAAATCCCTCAGGTGCCGAACTGGAAGACCACGGCCGGAGTCCGTTATACGCCAACGGAGAAGCTGCGTCTGAACGGTGTGTATAATTATGTGGGCAAAAGCTATTTCGGATATGATTACACAAATTCTTCTGATAAGTTGGATGACTATAAGACCATTGACCTGTCTGTCAGTTATCAATACTCAAAACAGATTGAGTTGTATCTGAATGGAACGAATATCCTGAATGAAAAATATTCAGCCTCCGCCTGGGTTGACGGTTATTATCCCATGCCTGAGGCCGTCTATTGGGCCGGGATGAGGGTGAAATTCTAAAGAGGCTCTGTGGCCAGTTCTTTATTGGTCCTCCTGCAGCGTGAAGATCTTTGGTAACTGGTCACTGGTGGTCTAACCATAACCCTATGGATCTGATCAGGCAGGGGGAAGAGGCAGGGACAGGAAGGTCCCTGACCGGCGTATCTGAAACATGGGCGACGGA
>CALENA010000033.1 GCA_937910875.1 uncultured Desulfobulbaceae bacterium
ACGCGAACAGGAACGGAGGGTCCTGGCCAAAAAAAAGCACACAGCGCGCTGATCACCCCCCTGTTCAGCGCGCCCGAGCCCCTGCGTCGGGCCGGTTGATCAACTGTTATGCGTTTCGGCGTATTGAACCATACGTGATGAACTCGTAACAAGATTTAAGAAGGTACGAAAAAGGGCCTGGGTGATTATTCATCCAGGCCTTTTTTCGTGCTGGTGAAGGAATCTGGCTGTCTTGATGTGGTCGGTTTGATCGGGTATGGTTGCCCTGAATAAGGCTGAGCCGTCAGGCGGTTATCTGAGAGTTCAGCGGAGACCATGACAGGCAATGCCGAAGGAACGAACGCACATGGCTCATTGTGGCTGGTCATTTTGGTCCAGCCTGCTGGTGATGTCCTGTGCGGAGTGTCAAAAAGAAATCACAAGGGACGTTATGAACCGGATATTTTGTGTACAGGGGCCGCTGATCCTGGCTTCTGCTTCACCCAGACGTCATCAGTTTCTGGTTGATCTGGGTATTGAGCACACCATTGAAGCTGCTGAAATTGATGAAATCCCAAAGAATAAAGAACTGCCGACTGATTTTGTCCGGAGGATGGCTCGTGAGAAGGCATGGGCGGTTGCCCGACGTTTCCCGGAACACTGGGTGGTGGCGGCCGATACCATTGTAGTTCTGGATCAGGATATTCTTGGGAAGCCAGCAAGTTCAAGGGAGGCGCTGGATATGCTCATGCGTCTGTCTGGCCGTGAGCACCGGGTCATGACCGGGTTCAGTCTGGTAGCGCAAAGACGGGACTGCGCAGAGGTCCGAAGCGTGGTGACTCGCGTTGTATTCCAGCCATTTTCCAGGGAACAGGCCCAGGCCTATGTCGCGACTGGTGAGCCCATGGACAAAGCCGGGGGATACGGGATTCAGGGGCAGGGCGCATTTCTGGTCCAGGAAGTGCACGGTTCGTACAGCAATGTTGTTGGTCTTCCTCTGGTTGAATTCCTCGCCCTGCTCGAAGAATATGGGTTGGTCGTCCCCTGCATCTCTTCGCCTGCCGCCTGAGCGGGCCGGTGATCTTAAACAGGTTTGTTCAAGAGTTCATCGGACCCTATGACTGACCATGCCAAAGGAATAAACGTTCATGGCTGGTTGTGGCTGAGCAATCAAACCAACCCTGCTGGTTTGATTGGTGGATACCTGACCAAAAGAGCGAGGAGCCTTACATGTTCTGTTGCCAGATGGCCAGGCTGGCCAGAGAAATTTCGGCCCGCATCTGGCCCCGGAGCCGTTTGGGGACCTTCTTCTCCCAGGGTGGAAAAAGACCGAAGTTGACATTGGAGGGCTGAAAGTGCTTGGCCTCAGTCCGGGTCAGATGGGTGATCAGTGCGCCCAGTGCGGTGTCCGGTGGCGGGCTGACCAGGGGCTGACCCAGGGCCATGCGGGCCCCATTGATCCCTGCCAGAAGGCCCATGGCCGTGGATTCCACATACCCTTCCACTCCTGAGAGCTGGCCTGCCAGAAAAAGGTCGGGGCGTGTTTTGAGTTGCAGGGTCGGTTCCAGGAGTTCCGGGGCACAGATAAAGGTGTTGCGGTGAATGGAACCCAGTCGGGCAAATTCTGCCTGTTCCATACCCGGGATCATCCGAAAGATCCGTTTCTGCTCGCCATAGGTGAGCTTTGTCTGGAAGCCGACCATGTTATAGAGGGTGTCCTCATGGTTTTCCCGCCGGAGTTGGACCACGGCATGGGGCGTGTTGTTGGTGTGTGGATTTCTGAGCCCCACCGGCTTCATCGGTCCAAAACGCAGGGTCTCTTCACCCCGTTCTGCCATGATTTCAATGGGCAGGCAGCCTTCAAAGTACTTGGCCTCTTCAAAGTTCTTGAGCGGTACGGTTGAGGCACTGTTCAGGGTCGCGATAAATTCCTCATACTGATGCCGGTCCATGGGGCAGTTGAGGTAATCTCCTGGGCCGTCATCATAGCGAGATTTCTGGTAGATGATTCCCATGTCCAGGGAATCTTTTATAATGATTGGGGCAATGGCATCATAAAAGGCCAGCCGCTCGCGTCCGGTGAGGCTGACCAGGGATTCGGCCATGGCCTCGGAGGTCAACGGGCCGGTGGCCAGGATGATTGGTCCTGCTCCGGGCGGTGGCAGTTGGGTAACCTCTTCCCGCAGGACAGTTATGTCGGGGTGAGACTCCATGGCCTCGGTGACCTGGGCGGCAAAGTGTTCCCGGTCAACAGCCAGGGCCTTGCCGGCTGGCACTGCCGTGGCGTCTGCCACTTGCATCAGCAGAGAGTTCAGTTGTCGCATTTCTTCCTTGAGCAGACCCACAGCCGAATCCGGGGCATTGGAGCGCAAAGAATTGCTGCAGACCAGTTCGGCCAGTTGCGGGGAGTGATGTGCCGGGCTGAAACGTTGTGGCTTCATGTCATGAAGTATGACCTGGCAGCCTCGTGAAGCGGCCTGCCAGGCGGCTTCGCAGCCAGCCAGGCCGCCACCGATAATGCGAACAGTCTGTGTCATAATTTCCTCTGGGGTTGGGACCGTGTCCGGTTTGATCGATGGTTGTTGGATAAATAGGACTCGAGCATGATATTATGGTTTGATGACCCGAACCTTGAGGGTTTTGCGGCCCCACTTGAGGGCGTCCTCGTGTGAATCGTAGAAAAGATCGATCCGTTTCGGCCCCTTGATGGCCCCGCCCCGATCTTCGACAATGCCCCAGCCATAGCCTGGCACATACATCTTGGTGCCAAAGGGGTAATACCTAGTGTCGGCGGCAATAGTGCCGTAGGTAAAACGTCCGGCCTCGCGTGGATAGGTTCCGCTGGCCGTCTGGCCAGTGTATTCTTGCCCTGCCTGATTCCCCTTGCTGATATAGCGGTTCCAGAAATCCATTTTCAAAAAGCGCCAACTGCCCCGTTCCCAGTCACAGCAAATGCTGCAGTCGCAGTAGGCCGTGGTCTCGATGGTGATGACCTCGCCTCTGTTGTCCAAAAAGTGGACCGGAATTTTGGCGCAGCCACCCAGAAAAAGGAGGAGAAACAGCAGGAGAAAAAGGGGAGCGGAGGGAAAGGACCTCAGGGCCTTGTGGTCTGTTGCTGCGGATTGTAATCTTGTCATGCTCTATTCCTTGATTCAGGTGCGATGAAACCATTTTTTGATTTCGTCCGGACCCAGGCGGCGGCATACCGGTCGTCCGTGGGGGCAATGGGAAAAAAGGTCGGCCTTGGCCATTCGTTTGAGTAATCCTTCAATCTCCTGTTCATGAAGAGTGTCCCCGCTTTTGACTGCGGCCTTGCAGGCCATTCCGGCCAGTATGTTGTCCAGGCGGTGGGCCTGATCGGTGTGATCTGTCCGGGGGGTGAGGCCAGCCAGGATATCCAGGAGGAGTTCGCTCGGGGAACAGTGGCCTGCCAGAGCTGGGACGCCACTGAGCAGATAGGTGCTCCCGCCAAAAGGGCGGAGATCAAAACCCAGTTGCTGGATGGATTCCTGGTGGAGTTCCAGGGAACGAATATCAGCTGCTGAAAGTTCGAGGTGGATGGGGAAGAGCAGGGCCTGGCTGGCCAGCCGGCCACCGAGATATTGCTCTTTTAAGCTCTCAAAGAGAAGCCTTTCGTGGGCCGCGTGCTGGTCGATGATCAGAAGGTCAGGGCCTGATTGACAAAGGATGTAGAGTCTGTTGTATTGACCGATTAGACGCAGGGGCTGGGGGGGCGGTGATGCAGTCCACTGGGGGACAGGCTCCTGGAGAGTATGGGAGTGAACAATTGCCGGAGCTGGTATTGACTCCCGAAAATCATGGGGTGGTGCAGGGCACAAGGGTTGAGAGGGTGGGACTGATGCGACTGGATGTGCAGTTCTTTCTGTGGTCAGGGACTTTGGGACTGGGTGTTTTTCTGGACAGGAAGTGGGGCTGGAAATCACAGGCAGAGGTTCTGCTGCGGGCTGGCTCTTGTTCGAGAGGTCCGGTTCAGTACCGGAGAACACTGGACCGGATAGGCCCAGCGTTCGAGGTGTCGGCTTGAGAAGTGATGGTGGTGGCTCAAACAGAGAAATGGGCTGAGCGTCATGGCCCATCATCCTGGCAGGGGGGGGAGAGTCTGTTTCCGGCTGTTGATTGAGAAAAATACGGCCCTGGATCGTTTTCTGGTATTCACGGATGGCCTCTTCCACGGATTGGCTGATCAACTGGTGGATGGCCTGGCCATTGCGGAAGCGAATCTCTTGCTTGGCCGGATGGACATTGACATCGACCTCTTCCGAGGGCAGGTGCAGGTGAAGGAGACCGGCCGGACTGCGACCCTTCATCAGAAAACCGCGCATACCTTCGGTTGCGGCATGGGCCATCAGCCGGTCCCTGACTGCCCGGCCGTTGACCAGGAGGCGTATGCGGGCCGAGGCGGCCACAGACGCGTCCGGTGGTAAAAGCAGTCCCTGAATATGGGGCCAGGCTGGTCGTTTTTCTGTCCCATTGACCTCCAGGAAATCCCCTCTGTAGTTCATGATTTCGCGTAATCTTCCCTTGAGATCATCAGCACTGTGCAGGTGCAGTGTCTCACGGTCATTGATACGCAGGATAAAGGTGGTTCTGGTCGCTGCCAGGGCGTAGTTTTTGACGACCTCATCGATATGGGCCAGCTCGGTGCGCTGGGTGCGCAAAAATTTTCTCCGGGCCGGCGTGTTGCCAAACAGCTGACGAATTTCGATAGTGGTACCCTGAGGACAACCGACCTCGTGTACCTTGCTCAGCTTTCCGTAGTTGAGCTCAGCTCGACTTCCGAATGGTGCACCTGCTGGTCTGGAGGTGATGGTCATTTTCGAGACTGAGCCGATGGAAGGGATGGCCTCACCGCGGAAGCCCAGGGTGTTGATGTGATCCAGGTCATCATCAACACTGATTTTGGAGGTCCCGTGCCGCTCCAGGGAGAGCAGGACATCGTCCTCATCCATCCCGCTGCCGTTGTCAATAATTCTGATCAGCCGGGTCCCTCCGCCCTCAATATCAATTTCAATTCGTTCAGCCCCGGCATCGAGGCTGTTTTCGATCAGTTCCTTGACCACGGAGGCCGGCCGTTCCACCACTTCACCTGCAGCGATACGGTTGGCCAGCTGTTCTGGGAGGATACGGATCTTGGACATGGCTTTTGACTTGCGTGTTCAGGGACAACTGGTAAATTCAATCAGTTGCAGTTGAAGTTCTTACGTAGCCATCAAATTTACCATTAACGCTCAAACATTCAAGCCCAAGTGCGTCCAACTCAACAAAAAACAGAGATTCAGTCTGCGCCGCGCAAGCGATCAGTACGACGCAAATCATTTGGCGAGAAGCAGATTATTCTCTTTCTCTTCGGAATTGCCTTACTGGTCAATCTTTTTCTCGGAGGACTTCTGCTGGTCTCTGTTCTTCTTGATATCCCCGATCTGCGCACGGTTTCCCATTATCAACCCCTCCAGGCCAGCGAAATTCTAGACCGGCATGGTCGGGTCATTGAACGGATTTTCATTGAGAACAGAACGCTGGTCCCGTTGGAGAAGATGCCGCCTTTGCTTTCCAAGGCCTTTGTGGCGGCTGAAGATGGCCGGTTTTATGAGCATCCAGGGCTGGATATCTGGTCTGTCTTCCGGGCGGCAGTGGTCAATTTTAAACAGGGGCGGCGCAGTCAGGGCGGGTCGACCATTACGCAACAGGTTGCCAGGAGCCTGCTGCTCTCTCCGGAAAAGAGCTATATTCGCAAGTTGCGTGAGGCCATTCTGGCCTGGCGGATTGATAGCCTGCTGGGTAAGGATGAAATCCTCTATATTTACCTCAATCAGATCTATCTGGGGGAAGGGGCCTATGGCGTTGAGGCAGCAGCCCAGGTCTATTTCGGAAAATCCGTGACCCGGCTGAATCTGGGAGAGATGGCCCTGCTGGCCGGATTACCTCAGGCACCCAGTCGCTATTCACCTCTGCATCATCTGGAACTGGCTCAGGAGAGGCAGCGTTATGTCTTGAACCGGATGGCTGAGGATGGCTATGTCAGTTCGGCAGAAGCCAGTGAAGCGTTTCAGCATCTTCCGGAGTTCAGGCCCATGTCGGCTGATGTCTCTGCAGAGCAGGGACATTTCAGTCAGCTGGTGCGTAAAAAGGCCGAAAAAATTGTGGGGATATCATTAAATCGGGCCGGGGTCCAGATTTATACCTCTTTTGATCAGGAAGAACAGGCCCTGGCCTTACGGGCAGTGAGGGCCGGGGTCAAGGGTGTGGTTGAGCGGACGCCGGTCCACGCGGGAAAACAGGGGGCAGAGGACCACGTGGATGAGGCGCTGGTGCCCCAGGGGGCCCTGATCAGTCTTGATGCCTGTACCGGTCGGGTCCGAACACTGGTTGGTGGCATTGACTTTGAAGAAAGCCCCTTTGATCGGGCCACCCAGGCCAGGCGGCCTGCAGGTTCGGTCTTTAAGCCCTTGGTCTACGCAGCAGCCCTGGAACAGGGTTTGACTCCGGAGTCTTTGATCCTGGATGCGCCGCTGACTATCAGTGGCCATGGTGGCAAGCCCTGGCGTCCACAGAATTTTTCAGGCACCTATAAGGGCGAGCTGACCTTACGGCAGGCCCTGATTGAATCGAGTAACGTGGCTGCTGTTCGTCTTTTGCAAAAGGTGGAGTTGGAACGGGTGCGTTCTCTTGCCCGGGAGCTTGAGCTGAATGAGCCGATCACGGCCAATCTGGCCCTGGCCCTTGGTGCGACCGAGGTTTCACTTATCAATATGACTGCCAGTTACAGCCCTTTTGTCTGTAATGGTCGTTTTGCCCGGCCACGGTTCATTGATCGGATTGAAGATCGGGAAGGACAGGTGCTCTATGAAGATCAACACAAGGAGAAGGCCGTCTTGAGTCGCAAGACCTCTCTGGCCATGCGCTCCATGCTCGAGGCCGTGGTCCGCGAAGGTACCGGCAGGCGGGCGTCAGGCCTGACAGGCTCTGCGGGCGGTAAGACCGGAACCTCTGATGAGAGCCGTGATGCCTGGTTCATTGGTTTTCACGGGACTCGACTGACCGGAGTATGGATTGGTCATGATGATAATGAGAGTCTGGGGAGTCAGGAGAACGGCGGCCGGACCGCAGCCCCGATTTGGCGTGAGTACATGGGCCGGGTCAGTGGGGTGGATCAATGAGCGTGGCTGGATGACCAGGTTGACGGAGATTTATGGTGCGGTCTATGGTGGTGAGGTGGTCGATCGTCTGTCCCTGGCCCGGGAACTGGCCGAGGTGTATGGCCTTCAATTGCGGGGGGATGAACAGATTGCAGGTCAACTGGATCTGACCCTGGCGCTGGCCCGACGTCTCGAGCAGCAGATGACGGCCATGAAGATGGGAAAGTGTTGCCGCGGCTGCGCATCAAGGCCAGGCGGTGGATGCTGCAGCGCCTTTATGGCCAATGAGAACGATGCACTCCAGCTCCTGATGAATCTCCTGGCCGGGGTTGCGGTGCACCTGGTTCGGGACGATCAGATCGAGTGTGGATTTCTTGGTTTGAGGGGCTGTATCCTGCCCCTCAAACCCCTCTTCTGTCTCAATTACAACTGTACGCAGATCAAGACGATGTTTCATGCAAATGAGTTGGCTCACCTTGAACAACGGACCGGTGATCTCCTTCGTGCCCAGGTTGTTCTCGAGCAGTTGCTCATTGATTTCCTTCATCATCAGTAACTATTCAGAAGTACCCCATCTGCTTCGTCATCGGCCTGCTCATGTACTGATCAGTACACTTCGCAGACCTCTTTCTCACAGATGGGGCACTTCTGAATAGTTACAGTACACGGTTTTATGTTCGTTTCCGGTATTCAACTGGACAGTTACCATCATCATTCACAAGAATCTTGATTATCCCTTATGATGCGGACCTGTCTTGGACAAGACAAAAGGGCCCTGGCAGATTCTGCCAGGGCCCTTTTGTTTGAGCTGGAACGCTCAGATATTTGTGCTCAATACGAGATGATTACCGGGCGAAGAAGACCATCATCTATTCCTTGAGTGCGCTGAGCACCTTCTGCAGGGAGCTTTTGGCATCGCCGAAGAGCATCATGGTGTTGTCCATGTAGAACA
>CALENA010000034.1 GCA_937910875.1 uncultured Desulfobulbaceae bacterium
ATGAACTTTCGTATCAACTCATTGATGCTCGTTAACCTTGTTGAACGGTGATTGCAGGTTACCAGTTTTCAACCCCAGTGGTGAAATCATAGACATCATCACCGGTGGTGTCAGCATCAACCTGGTACATGTTCCCATCGAAAAAGGTCAAACGGGCCCAAGTGGTTCCGACGCCCGTACCTGTTACCCCGGTCAGGATCAATGCGCCACTGGACGGATTGCTGTCTTCGTCGTTCATGTAGATCGTCTCTCCGACTGAAATCTCCACATACCCATAATCCGGGGCATAAAAACGACCAGACATTGCCGTTATCTCGGTATAGGTCTCTCCAGCTACAAGCTCGACCACAAGGTCCTTGAGCCAATAGCTCTTCTCAAGAATATTGTCCCGCACGACATACGACATGGTTGCAGTCACTGGGACAGCCGCATAATTAAAACCGAAACTTCCGTTCAGGGTTATGGAATCAGTAGGGACAGCCAGACCCTCCAGGGTCATCTCACTGAAGGTGAGAGTAAAAGAAACAAGATCTCCGTTTGGTGCGACACCTGTCATACCGGCCTGACCGTTCACAACCGCCCCTGCCTCACAGAAATTGACAAATGTCACAGAAACATCAATATATCCGGTGACATCATTAACGGTACCAATGATCGTTCCGTACCCGACATTGATATCATCATTGCATGAACCGGGCATGGTCTCATTGACCGCAGCCCCCACATATCTCTGGGTCCCCTGAGGTGCAGCCACGATCTGCTGGCCCAGCCCTTCGAGGAATACGATCAAAGATGAAAGGGCCGATCCATTGGTATTGCGTTCCGGTCCTGCCTGGACTGCCCCGAAGATATCAAGTTGCGGACCCGCCATCCCGGCATACCAGGTGTCGGCAGCCAGCGTTTTGGCATTGTCCTCGGTAATGACGGCCTGAGTCGTCAGTCCGGTGTACGTCAATCCGGTGTCACTGTCACCACCACCGCCACCACCGCACGCTGCAAGAAACGCGGTCAGGCCTGCTGCGAGAAAGAGATAAACACAAACCTGCCACCGTACCGTTTTCATGACTTCCCTCCACATCGAATAATGATTGTCTGAAGCGAGCCCAAAAGAGTATCCCAAGAGAAAAGGAGCCTGTCAGGTAAGTGAGTTACCCGACAGGCCAGAGATGGGGCAGTTTAAGAATTTGTTTCACAGGAAAAAGCTCCTACACCCATTTGAAAACTTCTGAAATACAGCGTACACTTTATTATATGGAGGGTTTCTGGAGATTGTCAATATGGAGACGCAGAAATATGGTCTTCACGAAAAATATAATTTCGGGACTCGGACCGCAGAGACCATGGGATAAAAAAACTGCCTCTCTGGAAAAATTTCATGACTCTTTAACTGGGGGCATTCCGCTGAAAAGAGGAGGGATATTACTCGTGCTGCAACTTGACCACAAAGTGCTGTTACTCGATGGTGGCCTCGGACAGGAACTGTTCTTCCGGGGGGTCTCCGTGCCCGATACCATCTGGTCGGCCGCCGCTCTCCTCACCGATCCAGACATTGTGCGTCAGATTCATCTTGATTACATTCAGGCTGGCGCTGAAATAATTACCACGAACACCTATGGCCTGATTCGCAGTGATCTCGCCCGAGAGGGGATCGAGTCCCGTTTTGCCGAACTCAACAGACTCGCCTGCACGCTGGCCATTGAGGCTCGGGATATAGCCTGTTGCAGGACCCTGATTGCCGGATCACTGCCGCCGCTCAAGGGCAGTTTTCGGCCAGATCTGGTCGGTCCTCCAGAGGAAATAGAGGCCCTCTATCTGGAGCAGGCCCAGCTGCTGGCGCCTCATGTCGATCTGTTTCTGTGTGAGACCATGTCCACTGGCGCCGAAGGTCGTGCCGCGGCAACGGCCGCCTGCCGCACGGGAAAGCCGGTCTGGATTGCCTGGACACTGCATGAAGATCAATCCGGGAATCTGAGAAGCGGAGAGTCCATCGCTGATGTGGTGGCCGCTCTGCACGATCTGCCCATCAGCGGGTTTCTGGCCAACTGCTGTGCCCCGGAAAGTATCACCAAAGCCTTGCCGGAACTGGTTCGCTCCCGAGCACCGTGGGTGGGTGGTTACGCCAACGCATTTACTCCCATTCCTGAGAACTGGGGGGGTGATGACGAAAAAGATGCCAACTGGTTCCTGTCCCTGAGAACAGACCTCACTCCCGAGCGCTACGCCCTCCATGCGGCTGATTGGCTGCAAACAGGCGCCACAGTCATCGGCGGATGTTGCGGCACCCGCCCGGCTCATATCGCGGCCCTGCGTGCTCTGATTGATGGGCTGCCGGACCAGAATCACTGATCACCTCTGCACCAATATCCACACGACAGATGCCCCCCATGGGATTTCTGACTGGCTCGTCAACGTTCAATCAAAGAAGTGAGGCGATCATTTTCAATCGAGACCACGCCCCTCACCCGCCTCTTCATACGTCACGCCATCACGGATGTGATAGATTCGTTTAAAGGTCGGTATGATTTTTTCATCATGGGTGACAACAATGATGGCGGTCTCGAGTTTACGCGCCATGTCGTTTAAAATGCGAATGACCGCCAGGGCGCGTTCACTGTCAAGCGGCGCGGTAGGCTCATCGGCCAGAATCACCGGCGGCCGGTTGACCAGGCCACGGGCAATGGCCACCCGTTGCTGTTCACCACCCGAAAGTTGTGAGGGCATGGCCTTGGCCCGATGTCCCACATCAAGGGCCTGCAACAGCTCCAGGGCCCGCGCACGCGCCACCCCATTGGGCCTTCCGGCCAGCATGGGCAACAGGGCAACATTGTCGGTCACATCGAGAAAGGGAATAAGATAGGGCGCCTGGAAGATAAAACCGATCCGGTCGCGCCGCAGGGCACGCAAGTCCTTGACCCGCCACCCATTTTCATAAATCACCTCATCCCCCAGTATCATGCGCCCGGCGGTCGGTTCGATCACCGCACCCAGGCACTTGAGCAGGGTGCTCTTGCCAGAGCCAGAGGGCCCGATCAGACCAACCACCTCACCCGGAGCCACGTGCATGTCCACGTTCTTCAAGGCGTCAACAGCTGTGTCGCCACTGCCATAACGTTTTTTTAAACCTTCCAGACGTATCCCCTTACCGTTCATATCAGCCTCCAATGGCCTCGGCCGGATCGACCTTGAGTGCGGCACGAATGGCAATCACACTCGACAGGATACAGATGACCACGACGGCCAGAAAGCCACTGACCGCATCCTGCGGTTCAAGCAGGACATACTTGGGAAAGATCGGGGCCCAGATCGTAGCCGCGATCTTGCCCACCACAAAGCCGATTAACCCCAGGGCAATGGCCTGCTGCATGATCAGGCCGGCAATGGTACGGTTTTTGGTGCCAATCAGCTTGAGCACTGCAATCTCACGAATCTTGCCAAGGGTCAGGGTGTAAATGATAAAGGCAACAATGGCCGCGCTGACAATGGCAAGGATCACCAGAAACATCCCGATCTGTCGGGAAGAGGTGGCAATCAACTTGCCGACCAGAATATCTTCCATCTGGCTCCGGGTATAGACCGTCAAACGCTTCCAGCGGCGAATCGATTCAGCGATCTGGGCCGGGTCATGGTTCGGGTCGATCTGCACCAGAACCGCGTTGACCGAGGGATTGGTGGCCTGCGAGGCAATGACCGCATCAAGGACCCCAGGCACTCCTGGGCGATTAAAGGCCGGGTTTTCGCCGGTACGCCGCCGCTGTTGATGAATGGCGTCATTGTCCTTGAGAAACTGGGCCTCCTGGGCATCCTTGAGCGGAATAAACACCATCGGATCTCCGCTGGAAGAGACCATCCGTCTGGTCAGACCAACCACTGTATACTGGTTGCGGCGAATCTGAATACGATCTCCCGGCTTAAAACCCGTGGCCATGTCAGCCACTGCCTCATAATGGCCGCGGGTCATCTGGCGCCCGGCCACGAGATACGGGGGCCAGCCGGGTGTCCCGGCTTCACCGACCGTGACCCCGGTGACCATGGCGCGGACATCCCGCTCGCCATGATGCACCTGCATGGTGAGGTAGGTGACGTTCGCCGCCCGCACCACCCCCGGCATGCCGCGGATACCACGCCAGGTATCGTCATAGATACTTGACGATTCCGCATACGGACCAAGGGTATCCTTCTGTACCACCCAGAGATCAGCGCCGCTGTTATCGAGCAGCACCTTGGCGTCATCCACCATGCCGCGATAGACGCCGGCCATGGTCAGGGTCACGCCGATCAGGAGCCCCAGGCCCACGCCGGTAAAAACAAACTTTCCCCAGGCATGCATGATGTCACGGCCAGCAAGACTGATCATCACTTCACTCCCGGCAACTGATCGACCCGATGGATACGGCTGCGCGTCTTCAAGGCCTTGACGCTGTAAACCACCACCTCATCCCCTGCCTTGAGCCCTGCACTGACCTGCACCTGCCCCTCCAGATCATTCGCGCCCAGGGTAATCGGGGTAAAACGCAGATCACCGCTCACGACCCGCCACACACCCAACTGGCCATTGATACGCTGAATCGAAGCGTTAGGAATGGCCGGTGCCGCCGGCAGAGGAGGCAGGGCCACAGTCACCTCGACCAGTTCACCCACTGGCGGCAGGGGATTCGGGATTTGAGCAAACTCCACCTTGGCCAGGGTTTCCTCGGTCACCGCATCGGCCAAAGGCTCCACCCGCAACACACGGCCCATGACCTCGCCCGCCTGTGAACGCAGATCAATTCGAGCCGACAGACCAGCGGCAAGTCCGCGCGTCTGAATCTGATCAAAACGCACATTGACCCACAGGCTTTTGGGATCGATCAACTCCACCACTGCCTGGCCCGCCACGACCGTGGTCCCCGGGTCAGCACTGCGCACAGCAACCAGACCGTCGGCCGGGGCGACAAGATGCAGATTGTTCCGTAGCGCACTCAAGGCCTCACGGTCGGCATCGATCCGGACAAGTTCCGCCTGGGCCACATTCAAACCTGCCTCGGCCACCTGTAATTCATGTTTTTTGGTCGTCACGATCTCTTCATTGATCGAGCGTAACGCCAACAGATGTTCATACCGCCGGGCCTGTGTCCGGGCATACACCTGTCGCGCCCGGGCCTCATTCAGCTGTGCCTCAGCGCGCTTGAGCGCGGCCTCCTGGGCTGAGATCCGCTCATCCAGATCCACCGGATCCATTTCCCCAAGCACCTGCCCAGCCCTGACCAGGTCACCCACATGAGCATCCAGCCGTTTGACCCGCCCGGCAAAGGTAGGACCAATTTTATAGGTATAGCGCGCCTCAACAATACCAACACCAAACAGTGACGGGACAATGGCACGATCCTCCACAGTCACCGTGGTCACTGGGACCGGAGCCAACGGCCCTGAACGCAGGGCAACATAACCAAAAAGGACAAACAGAGGGACAAGAACCACCAGCAATGCCAGAGTCCTCCCCTGAAGAGGAAAGTATTTCATTGCCTGCTCCTGATGCCATGACGATAGATAGCAAAAACTCGAGGCGCATCATGGCAAATGCGGCCCACGTTGCCGGCCAATAACGATTGAATAATCAATCCTTGAATCATACCAATAAAGAGGGTGGCAGAGGCTTCCGTGTCGAGTTGGTCATCCAGCTCGGCTACCGCCTTCCCTTTCTCGATCAATCGATGGAGTCGCTTTCCATAACGGCGGATGAGCATCTGCACCATGCGTTTGGCCGGTGTGTCCTCGGCCCGCTGTAATTCACCAAAAAGCATGCGGGGGACACCAGGATGCTCGGCAACAAACGTTACGTGCGCCATGAACATGGCCTCAAGTGCGGCAATCGGGGACGAGACGCCCTGCACGGCCTTATCAACTCTAGCCAGCAACCGTTCGGCCACCCACTCCATGACTGCCAGCAGAATCGCATCTTTACTGGCAAAATGGCGAAACAGGGCACCCTGAGTCAACCCCATACGTTTGGCAATGGCTGTCGTGGTGATATCGCCGGGGTTCTGCTCCGCTGCCAGTTCAACCACGGTCTCAACCGTCACCGCGCGACGTTCCTCTGCCGGCAGATGCTTCCCGTGAATATTCATCAACCCTCCTGAAAAAGAACAGTCTTAAAGTTAGTAATAGTTCACTCACTTTAAGACGCGTGTCAATTTTGTCAATAATGTTTATTCAGGGAAGCTCAAAAAATTTTCTGTTATTCGTCAAACAAACAGACTTGATCGGGAAAGAAGAATGACTTTCTGGTATCATGAAAAATTGTCATTTCACTCAAGATCTGAGTTTCGGGCAAAATTGTATCTACGGAATATCTTTTGGCTACCTCTGGTCCATTTTCTCTTGCACCTTGCCCTTTCATGAATATCCGCATTTTTCAAAGTACCCTTTCGTTTGACAAACACTCTCCTGTTGATAAAATGTAAATTGGCCTCAAACATCTTATCTCTAAAAAAACAAACCGCCATGCCTCCGACTACCCACCACAATCAGCCATTGTCCGCACCTGAAAGACCGACAATCCGGCCTCTGATGACCAGACCCCTGTTGTGGTTTTTCAAAAAACTGACCACCAGCGGTTTCCTGCTCCTGTCCACGACACTCCTGGCCATGGTCTGGGCCAACCTGTTCCCGGAGGCCTACAATCACCTGTGGCATACCCAGGTCAGCATCGCCTTTGGTGAGATGCAACTGAGCAAGTCTTTACTGCACTGGATCGACGAGGCCCTGATGACCCTCTTTTTCTTTGTGGTCGGCCTGGAGATCAAACGTGAGATTCTGGTCGGTGAATTATCCTCGCTGCGAAAGGCCGCCCTGCCGGTGGCCGGAGCCCTGGGGGGGATGATCGTCCCGGCCCTGATCTATACAACAATCAATGCAGGCGGGGAAGGAGCCCATGGCTGGGGTATCCCCATGGCCACGGACATTGCCTTTGCCCTGGCCGTCCTGGCCCTGATCGTTAAACGGGTTCCCTTTGGCATCAAGATCTTTCTCTCGGCCCTGGCAATTGCCGATGACATGGGCTCGGTTCTGGTCATTGCCCTGTTTTACACCCCCTCGATACACTGGGCTTCACTCGGAGTAGCGGCGCTTCTGCTTCTGGGCCTGGCCCTGGCCAACTTCTTCTGGGTTCGCCATACCCTGGTCTATGCCCTGCTGGGGATTGGGATCTGGCTGGCCTTTCTCAGCGCCGGGATTCACGCCACCGTGGCCGGAATCCTGGTCGCCCTGTTCATCCCGGCCAGGGGCAAGTATGACACAGCCAAATTCTTCACTGAAGCCCATGCCTTTCTCGAACGTCTCGACTGCCATCACAGTGACTGCGGCCACACCATCCTCAGCAATCCTGACCACCTGAATACCGTCCAGTCCATTGAAATGGCCTGTCACAACACAGAGACCCCGCTCCAGCGTCTGGAACATGGCCTGTATACCTGGGTCACCTACCTGATCGTCCCCCTGTTTGCTCTGGCCAATGCCGGAGTCATCATCGACTGGCGGGGTCTGCATCTGATCATGAACAACAACATCACCCTGGGCATTATCCTGGCCCTGGTCATCGGAAAACCCCTGGGGATCACGTCCTGCACCTGGCTGGCCAGCAAGATTCTGAAGGCTCCACTGGCCAAGAACACCACCTGGCTTCACATATTCGGGGCCGGATGTCTGGCCGGAATCGGCTTTACCATGAGTATTTTCATCACCGGCCTCTCATTTCAAGATCCACAAATGGTGGATCAGGCCAAGATCGGAATCATAACCGCCTCTCTGATGTCGGCTGGCACCGGCCTCCTGATTCTGGCCAGAGGCAGCAAAGCACACTGAATTACAACTCTTCCAGAACTCAGATGGGCGGGGTGATGGTGATCAGGATACGCATATCGGTATCAGCCCGCACCCCATGCGGTTCACGGATCTCAGAAAAGAGGATATCACCTGGCTTGGCTGGAATTTCGGCCTTGTCTGCCCCGAGAAAGGCACCACTCCCCTCAAGGACCTGAATGAGCAACTGCCCGTCAAGATCATGGGAGTGAACCGGAAAGACATGACCTGCGGTGAGATTGAAGTTGATCAATTTCAGGTAGGGCGAATCAGCCACCAGAAAAAAGCGTTTCATTCCTTTTTCCAAAAATTCACGGGTACTGCCCAATTCTATTTTTTTCATCATCAATCTCCTGGGTCTTCGGTCGTTTCCCCAAAAAGTCCCACCAAGGGACTGTCCAGATCATGCGCCTTTTTAGTGCAGCCTTTACAGTGAGTATGCCACTTCTTTTCTCTCTTTTCCTTGACTTAAATCAATGGCCAAAATTTTCCTGGAACTCACCGGTGTTTTAGACTAGTTTGAAGAGATTCAAGATCTTGTTACTCATCCAAAAACCATATGCGCCACCGGCACAGCATTCTTGTTGCCGCTGCCCCGCAGCCATACGATTCCTTTTTTTAAAAACCTCCCAAGACATCTGCCAGAGATTATTTATTCATGAGTTTTAAAGGAAAAACCATCATCACCAGCCTGGCCCTGATCCTGATCTTCATGGTCGGGAACGCCTGGGCGGAAATGCTCAGTATTGACGGCGAAAAGGTCAACATCCGCTCCGGACCCGGGAGCAATTATCGTGTCAAATATGAATATGGCCAGGGTTTTCCCCTGAAAGTGGTCAGTCGCAAGGGGCAATGGGTCAAGGTTCAGGACTTTGAAAACGACATCGGCTGGGTTCACCGTGACCTGCTCAAGAAAAAAGGGCACATGGTCGTCAAGATCTTTCGGAACAAAAACAAGACGGTCAATATCCGTTCAGGTCCCGGGACCCATAACCGCGTGGTCGGCAAGGCCTATTACGGGGTCGTGTTCCAGACCGTCGAACAGAGAAAGGGATGGGTCAAGGTCCGACATGAATCCGGCCTGAACGGCTGGATCAAACGCTCGTTGATGTGGGGATTTTAACTCCCGCCCACACAACCATTCACCCAGAACACAAAAAACCCATTGCCAACACCTGGTTGACAAAGGGTTTTTTATATTCTGGCGGAGAAGGAGGGATTCGAACCCTCGGTGGAGTATAACCCCCACACTCGCTTAGCAGGCGAGCACCATCGGCCTCTCGGTCACCTCTCCAAGTCTGGCGGAGGAAGTAGGATTCGAACCCACGGTACTTTCGTACAACGGTTTTCAAGACCGCCGCCTTAAACCACTCGGCCATTCCTCCAGAACTTACGTCACAACCTTTTACCACCTTGAACAGAACCTGTCAATAAACAGGGGCGGGGAATCCAACTCCAAAAACATTGTCCAACACCGATGCCGTGCCAAAGACCCTGGCACGCCCGCACTGGCAACACAATAACTCCTGACGGCCACCACAGGAGCACACAAAAAACTACAAATTCGTAAACTATTAATGTACACGGGCGGGGAATCTGGTACAATATTGTGTAGCAACAAAAAAGACGAGCCGTCCTGTAAGGACTTATGAGCACCCACCCTCAGACTCCATTGCCAATGAATACCCCAAGCAACCTTACAGTCGATATTCAAGACCTGACCTGTCTCTATGAAATAACCAAAGAACTGGCCTCGGCCACAGACCTTCGCGACTGTCTGGACAAGGCCATGCAGACCCTGGCCGATCTCAAAAGCATGACCAACGGTACGGTTTCAATCATCAATCCCCTGACCGGTAAACTGGAAATTGAAGTGGCCCATGGCCTCACCGCAGAAAATCGCAAACGCGGGCAATACCAGATCGGTGAAGGCATCACCGGCCGCGTCGTGGCCTCGGGCGAACCGATCATCGTCCCCCATATTGGGGACGAACCTTTATTTCTCAATAAAACCCGGGCACGGGGCGACCAGACCAAGCAGAGATGTTCTTTTATCTGTGTTCCCATTCAGAGCGGCAAACAGGTCATCGGGGCCTTAAGTATCGACCGGGTCTATGAACATGGCCTGGACCAGGCCGAGGCCGACCTTCGTTTTCTCACCATTCTCAGCAGCCTGATCGCCCAGACCGCCCTGCGTATTCAGACCGTCAATCAGGAAACCGAGGAACTGCGCCGGGAAAACCAGAAGCTCAGGCGGGAGTTGTCCGGTAAAAACCGGATCACCGACATCATTGGCAATTCGAGCCGGATGCAGGAGGTCTTTGAGATGGCCCACAGGGTGGTGGATTCCACGGCCACTGTCCTGCTGCGCGGTGAGTCCGGAACCGGCAAGACCCTGGTGGCCAAGGCCCTCCATTACAACAGCCGCCGCCGCGACAAGTCGTTCATGGTGGTCAACTGCTCTGCCCTGCCTGAAACACTGCTGGAGAGCGAACTCTTTGGTCATGAAAAAGGGGCCTTTACCGGGGCCACGGAACAGAAGATCGGCCGCTTTGAACAGGCTGACGGCGGGACCCTGTTCCTGGACGAGATCGGAGAGATCAGCCCCACAGTCCAGGTCAAACTGCTGCACGTGGTTCAGGAACGGAGCTTTCAGCGCCTAGGTTCAACCCGCTCAATTTCCTGTGATGTCCGACTGGTTGCCGCCACCAACAGAGATCTGGAACAGGCCGTCAAAGAGGGAGCCTTTCGTGAAGACCTTTATTACCGACTGAACGTCTTTCCCATCTACATGCCTCCCTTGCGGGAGAGACGGACCGATATCCTGCTGTTAGCCGAGTATTTTCTTGAGCTTTTCAATCAGGAAAACAAAAAAAATATCAAGCGGATATCCACGCCAGCCATCGACTTGCTTATCCAGTATCATTGGCCGGGGAATGTCCGCGAACTGCAAAACTGCATGGAACGGGCCGTGCTGATCTGTGATGATGACACCATCAAAAGCATTCACCTCCCACCGACCCTGCAAACTCCGGAATCAATCAATGGTGAGCAGCTCCTCTCGCTGGCCGGAGCCGTGGAGAATTTTGAAAAAGATCTCATTATTGAGGCCCTCAAACAGAACAACGGCAATCAGACCCGGGCGGCCAAGACCCTGGACACCAGCCTGCGGATCATCAACTACAAGATCCATACCTACCAGATCGATCCCAAACAATTCAAGATCACCGTCAAATGAAACTCCTGCTCCACATCTGCTGTGGCCCGTGTACCACTTATCCACTCCCTGTCCTGCGCGATGCAGGGATTGAGGTGCAAGGGTATTTTTATAATCCGAATATCCATCCATTCCGCGAATTCAAGAAACGGATGGACGGGGTCAGAATGCTGGCCGAGCAAGAAAAACTGCCGGTCGAATATGAACAGGAGTATGGGCTCTGTGAATATCTCAGACGGGTGGTTTTTCACGAACACCGGCGCTGCCAAATCTGCTATCGAATGCGGCTGGAGCAGACCGCTATCAAGGCGCGTGAGAAGGGCCTCGAAGCCTTTTCCACCACCCTGCTCTACAGCCGTTATCAGAACCACGCCGCTATCCGCGCCTTGGGACGGGAGATGGAGGAAAAATATCAGATTGCCTTTTACTATGCCGATTTCCGTGAAGGCTGGCAGGAGGGTATTGATCGCTCCATAGACATGGATTTGTATCGACAAGCCTACTGTGGCTGTATATATAGTGAACAGGAACGGTATGATAGGCAGTTGCGTCAGAAAAAGAAAAAACAGGGAGAGTGTGAAAACAACTGCGACAGATAGCGCTTCTGTTTCTGCTTGTCACTCCCTCTCTTGAAATCAATTTTCCTGGAAAAACACACCGACCCGATCAAGGCTCGAAGCAACACCCACTACGTGCTGGTGTAAAAGTTCTCCAAAACACACTGTAATCACAGAGAAGATCTCTGATAGACAAAGGAACAATACCATGGTTTCAATCATTGTCCTGGCAACGACAAATGCCAACAAACTTAAAGAATTCCGGGAAATGGTCAAAGATTTCCCGGTCGAGATCCGTTCACTGGCCGATTTCGGACCGATCCCGCCAGTTATTGAAGACGGGGCTACCTTTGATGACAACGCCTACAAAAAGGCCCACCAGACTGCCCGTGTTCTTGGTTTGCCGACGATTGCCGACGATTCGGGCCTGGTTGTTGAGGCCCTGGACGGGGCGCCTGGTGTCTATTCGGCCCGTTATGCCGGGGAAGGTGCCACCGATGCGGACAACTGCACCAAGTTGTTAGAATCGCTCAAAGGGATCAGCAACCGCAAGGCAGCGTTTCAATGCGTACTCTCAGTTGCTGTCCCCTCGGGTCCAGCCCTGACCTATGAGGGGCGCTGTGAGGGCATTATTATTGATGAGAGACGAGGCAACAGCGGTTTTGGTTATGACCCGATCTTTTTCCATGAAGGTCTGGGCAAGACCTTTGCCGAGTGTAACATGGAAGAGAAAAACAGGGTCAGTCATCGAGGGCTGGCCATGGCTGAGCTCACAGCCGAATTTTCCAATATCCTCAAGTGGCTTGAACAGCGCCTGGGAGAAGAAAAAGCACCCAAACCAGATCATGAAGAGTTTATGGACAACGACTGGTCCAAATAAACCAGCACCGCTGGACTAAAAAAAGCTGTACAGGGACAACTTTTGCATTGCCCCTATTCGACCTTGAGTTCCCGGGTCAGGAGGTCCATGACCGCTGTGGAACAATTTTTGTCCTCATAGAGAATCTGATACACCTGCTCGAGAATCGGCATTTCGACCTTGAGTTTGACTGCCAGATCATGACCACTGCGCGTGGTTTTGACCCCCTCCGCGACCATCTCCATCTCTTCGAGAATCTGGGGTAACTTCTTCCCCTGACCCAGCTTGAGCCCCACAGTCCGGTTTCGGCTGAGATCACCGGTACAGGTCAGGACAAGATCACCCAGACCACTCAGTCCGAAAAACGTTTGCGGGTCAGCCCCCATCCGAACGCCCAGGCGGGTAATTTCCGCCAGACCACGGGTGATCAGGGCAGCTCGACTGTTCAAGCCAAAACCCAAACCATCACAGATGCCAGCGGCAATGGCCACAATATTCTTCAGCGCCGCACTGATCTCCAGGCCAATCAGATCACAACTGCCATACACCCGGAAGGTATCTGTGGCAAAAATCTGTTGCAGATCCTGGACCCGGGTCAGATTTCCACAGCCAATGGTCACGGCCGTGGGCAGGCCCAAGGCGACCTCTTTGGCAAAAGAGGGCCCAGACAGGACCGCCAGCTCAATCTGGTCACTCTGCCTTTGTTCTTTCCCAAGGGCCTGCTCCATCACTTCTGTCATCACCTGAGTCATGGTCAGAAGTGAATCATTTTCAATCCCCTTGACTGCAGATATAATGGTTGTCCCGGGAAGCAGGTGAGGAAGCAGTTCTGAAAATACCTGACGATAACCATGTGAGGGAACAACCATACAGACCAGTTGACAGCCCTGAACCAAAGCCAGGTCAGCGACCGGTTCCAGTGACTCTGGAAAAATAAACCCTGGCAGATACCGTCGATTTTCACGCTCCCGAACCAGGGTCTCCACGTGTTCCGGTCGATGTCCCCAAAGCAGGGTGCGCATCCCCTTGCCAGCCAAAAGTCCGGCAATGGCCGTACCCCAGGACCCGGCGCCGATGACCGCAATCTGCTGCGGCAGGACGTTATTCATCGTCCTGTACGTCATCTTCGGAATCATCTGGGGCCAATTGGTCCATGGCCACCACCCGCTCGTTTTCTTCCAGATTGATCAGACAGACCCCCTGGGTCGTGCGGCCAATGACCCGGACGTTTTCCAGAGGCATACGAATCATTTTACCGGAATCGGCAATCAGCATGACTTCATCCTGGTCATCCACCTGCATGGCCCCGATGATATCTCCGTTGCGTTCGCTGGCCTTGATGGCAAAGATCCCCTTACCGCCGCGATGCTGAACCCGGTACTCCTCAATCGGGCTCCGCTTGCCGTAGCCGTTTTCAGTCACGGTCAGCAGAGAGGCATCGCTGGAGAGAACAATCGCCCCGACCACGCCATCCTCGTCGCCTAGCTGGATTCCCTTAACTCCAGCGGCCGTCCGGCCCATGACCCGGACATCAGACTCGTGAAAACGGATCGACATACCCTTCCTGGAAATCAGGAGTACCGTATCATCGCCACTGAGGAGATGGGCGCCGATAATTTCATCCCCCTCGTTAATGGTCAGGGCCCGTTTCCCCTTCTTCATGGGACGGTTAAATTCCTGCAGACTTGTTCTCTTGACCCGACCAGAACGGGTCGTCATCAGAATCGTGCGTTCACCGCTCTCATCGCTGAAATCGGCGACCGGCAGGATGGCTGCCACTTTTTCACCCTCAGCCAGATTGAGGAGATTGACGATGGCCTTACCACGGGCCGTGCGGCCGGCTAACGGCAACTGATAGACCTTGCGCCAGAACACCTTGCCATGATTGGTGAAAAAGAGAAATGTATCCAAGGTTGAAGCCACAAAGAGGTTGGAGACAAAATCTTCCTCGACCGTGGCCACACCACGCACACCCTTGCCCCCCCGATTCTGGCTGCGATAGAGATTTACCGGATTCCGCTTGATATACCCCGAATGGGTGACCGTGACGGCCATGTCTTCCGGGGTAATCATGTCTTCGGGCAGGATCTCATCCACCTGATCAATGATCTCTGTCCGTCGTTCATCACCATAGGTAGTGCGAATCTCTGTGAATTCATCTCGAATGATCTGCATGACCATATCCTCATCACCGAGAATTTTATTCAACCATTCGATCTGTTTGATGATCTCGTTATAATCATTAATGATTTTTTCCCGTTCCAACCCTGTCAATCGTTGAAGGCGCATGTCAAGGATCGATTGGGCCTGGACCTCACTCAACAAAAAGCGTTCGATTAACTGACTCTTGGCCATGGCCGGGTTTTGCGCGGCCCGAATCAGCTCCACCACCTCATCAAGGTTACTGATGGCAATCTTGAGTCCTTCGAGCAGGTGGGCCTTTTCCTCAGCCTTGCGCAGTTCAAAGACGGTTCTTTTATAAACGACCGTTCGGCGGTGCAGGATAAAGTGATCAAGGATCTGCTTCAGATTCAAGACCTCTGGGCGGTTATTGACAATGGCCAACATGATCACCCCGAATGAACGTTGTAACGGAGTCATCTTGTAGAGTTGATTCAGAACCACATCGGCAATTTCGTCCTTTCTCAACTCAATCACCACCCGCAGCCCCTGACGGTCCGACTCATCACGGACCTCAGAGATACCGTTGATCTTCTTATCCTTGACCAGCAGGGCTATTTTGGTCACCAGGGTGGCCTTGTTCTGCTGATAGGGGATCTCGGTGATGACAATTGCCTCACGGTTGTTGCTGCCTTTTATCTTTTCCACATGGGTTTTGGAGCGCATGAGAATACTGCCCCGACCGGTCTCATAGGCCTCGCGAATACCGGCTCGGCCGCAGATCATTGCACCCGTGGGAAAATCAGGACCAGTGATGATCTCCATCAATTCATGCACCGTGATTCCAGGGGAATCGATCATGGCGATCAAGCCATCAATGACCTCAGTCAGGTTATGGGGTGGAATATTGGTGGCCATCCCCACGGCAATGCCTGATGATCCGTTTACCAGCAGAGTCGGAATTTTACTGGGCATGACCGATGGCTCAGTCATTGAATTGTCATAGGTGGGAATAAAATCAACGGTCTCTTTTTCCAGATCACCAATGATTTCCTGATCAATTTTGGTCATCCGAGCTTCGGTGTAACGCATGGCAGCCGGCGAATCCCCGTCCATACTGCCGAAGTTACCCTGACCGTCGACCAGGGGATAACGCATGGAAAAATGCTGAGCCATGCGAACGATAGTGTCGTAGGCGGCCGTATCACCATGAGGATGGTATTTACCAATGACATCACCGACAATCCGGGCGGATTTCACAAAGGGTCGATTATACAGGACGCCGAGCTCACGCATGGCGAACAGGGCCCGACGATGCACGGGTTTCAATCCATCCCGGACATCCGGCAGGGCCCGACCAATAATGACACTCATGGCATAATCGAGATAGGATTTTTCCATTTCCTTCTCGATGGAGATTGTACCGTGGATTTCTTTTTCTGTGCTCATAGGTCTTGGTCAGTCCTTTGAAGAATGTATGTGTAACAACTCCCGTGATGACTCAACAGGATTGATCGTGAAGGCAGATGGTCTACTGGTCAGATGAGCAAACGGGGTACCGGCTCTTTATCAATCTCTCCTGAGAGGAGCATTTGATAGAGGACTTTTTTAAATATCAAGCGCGGTGACCTCCAGGGCATGATTTTGGATAAATTCCCGGCGCGGTTCAACCTTGTCTCCCATGAGTGTGGTAAAGACGTCATCGGCCTGTTCCGCATCATTGATCTTGACCTGGACCAAGGCCCGGTTGGCTGGATTCATGGTGGTATCCCATAACTGCTCAGGATTCATCTCTCCCAGACCTTTATACCGTTGAAGATGGCCCCCTTTCAGGGTTTCAGAACGAATAAGCTGTAAAAGCGTCTGCCAGTCCGGAACCGTATACTCCTGGTTCAATCCACCCTTGGTGGTCTTAGTGAGAATAAATTCACAGCGCAGCAAGTCATTAATTGAATCAAAAAGCTCCAGGGCCGTCCGATACTCGTTGATGAGTGGAATCTGTGGTCCCAGGGTCACCATGACCTGGACCTTTCCCCGTATGGCAATATCCACCTCATAACAATCAGGGCGCCAACGGCAACAGCGGCTGTTCCCGATGATTAAATCCGGGCTGCTGATCTTATCCATCAACTCCTTTAAAAAGGACTCATCCTTGAACTGATCGGCCGAATGGACATTATTGCTCAACAAGAAGTACAGCATATCCTCCCAGATATTCATTCGAGAGAGATAGGAGACTATTTTGTCATAGATGGATAGTTTTTTGAGGAGGGCCTTCAGGGTTTCTTCTGAAAATTTCAGTTGCTGATCATTGCGGGTTGTGACGATCATGGACTGAGATGCATCGGTAAAGAGATGTTCACTGAGATCTTCTTCTTCAAGAAAATACTGCTCACGCTTACCGCGACCTAATCGGTAAAGGGGTGGTTGACCAATATAAACAAATCCGCCTTCCACCAACGGTAACATCTGGCGGTAAAAAAAGGTCAGGAGCAGGGTCCTGATATGAGCGCCGTCGACATCGGCATCTGTCATGATAATGACTTTGTGATAGCGAAGTTTTGTCAGGTCAAACTCTTCTTTGCCAATCCCGCATCCCAGGGCGGCAATCAGGTTTTTGATCTCTTCGCTGTTTAGGACCTGATCAAAACGGGCCTTTTCCACATTCATGATCTTACCGCGCAGGGGCAGGATTGCCTGAATGGCCCGATCACGGCCCTGTTTGGCTGAACCACCGGCCGAATCACCCTCGACAATAAAAATCTCTCGTTTGGCAGGATCTTTTTCCTGACATTCAGCCAACTTGCCAGCCATAAGCATGCTGGTTGAACCTTTTTTCCGTGACAGATCCCGAGCCCGTTTGGCCGCCTCTCTGGCACGGGCAGCTTCAACAGCCTTGGTCAGAATTTTTTTTGCCTCCTGGGGATTTTGTTCAAGAAACAAGGTCAGTTTTTCTGTTCCAATCGATTCAACAATGGATTTGACCTCAGAATTGCCCAGTTTAGTCTTTGTCTGCCCCTCAAACTGTGGGTCTGGAACCCGGACAGAGATGACACAGGTCAAACCCTCCCGAACATCATCCCCCCCCATCTTTTCTTTAAGATTTTTAGGGATAATATCATCAGTCGCATAACGGTTAATACACTTGGTTAATGAGGCCCGAAAACCAGCCACATGAGTTCCACCCTCCCGTGTATTGATATTATTCACAAAAGAAAAAAGACGTTCCGTATAGCCATCAAAATATTGAAAGGCTATTTCAACTTGAACATTATCTTTCTCTCCGGTGATCATGATGGGTTTGGCGTTAATCAGTGTCCGTTTACGATTGAGATATTCAACATAGGACTCAATTCCGCCCGAGGCATGAAATTTGTCTTCAGCCCCGGTACGTTCATCTTTAAGATAAATTCTTACATTTTTATTTAGAAAAGCCAGTTCCTGCAGTCGGCTCCGAACTGTATCGTAATTATAGACCGTGGTTTCAGTAAAAATTTCCGGATCTGGTTTAAAGGTTATCTTGGTTCCGGTATGGTCACTGGTTCCAACAATTTCCATTTCACCTGCTTTGGCACCATAGCGATAGTGTTGCAGATAAATATTACCATTTCGTTTGATCTCGGCACTGGCTTCAACTGAAAGGGCGTTAACCACAGAAACGCCAACACCGTGTAATCCTCCGGAAACCTTGTAGGAAGAATGATCAAACTTTCCACCTGCATGGAGAGTAGTCATGACCAGTTCCAGGGCCGACATCTTTTCAGTGGGATGCATATCCACCGGAATACCTCGACCGTTATCTTCCACCGAAATAGAATTATCTTTCTGGATATTGACAAGTATACGATCGCAATGTCCTGCCAGGGCCTCATCTATACTGTTATCAACTACTTCCCATATCAGGTGATGCAGACCTGTTTCCGCAGTATTGCCTATATACATTGACGGCCGCTTACGAACGGCCTCAAGACCATCCAAAACCTTGATCTGTTCTGCTCCGTAATCTTGCTTGTCCGTCACAGTTTTTTCCTTTTAAAAATTTTTATTTTGATACAATAGAAAACCAAAGTATCCATTTATGGAAATAAATGGATACTGGCATCATATATAAAGAGAATTACAGCATTAAATCTGCATAGGCATGATGATACTGATAAATCCCTCATCAATATCAGATCTGAGCAGACAGGGGCTGTTATTGGAATTGATATATACATCGACGGACGAACAATCCATAACCTGCAGCGTGTCTATAAAATAACGACAATTAAAGGCCAACTTTAAAGACTCTCCCTTATAATCGACTTGCAGTTCATCTTTGGCATTGCCCAGGTCCGCACTCTGCGAAGAAAGGATCATGGTATTTTCATTAATATCCATTTGAATGGAATTAAAAATATCTTCTGTAAAGATATTTATCCTTCGTAAGGATTCAAGAAAGGGGAGTCTTTCTATTTTTATTTTTTTCTTGAGTTGAATAGTCTTGATAATCGACTCATATTTTGGAAAATCACCTATTTTAAGACGAACGACCATAACTGCATCATCACCTTTGACAACCATTTGTTTCTCATCAAAGGCAATGGCTATTTTTTGTTTATTTTCGCAGAATTTTCTTAATTCCTGCACCCCTTTTTTGGGAATGAGGGTATTGGCATGAAGTGACAACAGATCAATATCTGTTGTCACAAATTTTTCCATGAAAGAAAGGCGATGACCATCAGAAGAGACCATCTTTAAGTAGGATCTTTCTTCTCTTTTTTCTTTTTCAAAAAGGACACAGGTCAATGAATAAATATTTTCCTGTTCACCCGAAACAGAATAGATGACTTTTTCGATGAGTTCTGAAAATATTTCTGCATCAAAAGAAAGAAGATTGTCCTCTTCATATTCAGGAAACTCAGGGAATTCGGCACTGGCCATCCCGGCAATATTGTAAAGACTATGATCTGCCGTGATAATAATCCAGTTATTCTCTTTTTCTTCCATGGTCAGAGAAGAAGAACCGGATTCACGTACTATTTCAAAAAATTTTTTACAGGGGAGGGTTATACTTCCTGCTTCCAGTATTTGTGCTGGAATACGAAGACGTAAACCAACTTCCAGATCGGTGGCCGTCAGGATAAGTGAATCGGTTGTGGTCTCAATGAGGACATTGGACAAGACAGCCAGGGTTGTGGCTTTTTTGCTGGTGATGTTTTGCAGGGCGGCAAGTCCCTCCAAAAGATGGTCTTTTTCGATGATACAATGAATGGCCATGGAAACCCCTTTATAAATAATCTTTTTATTATTGTTACTAAGAGGGTTAATATGTTTATTTCTTTTTTAACTATCTAAATATTAAATAAAAATATTAAACAAACCGTAAATGAAAAACCGATTGATTTTGTTGATATGTGTTTTTCAACAGGCTATGAACATCTTTATGCAAAGGCTATGAACAAAGATGGTGTTGAAAGAATGTTGAAAACTTAAGACTGTTTGAAATGCTGAGTTGTTAGCCAACACTTTTTTTGTAAAAAAATTAAAGGGTAAAGATAATCTTTTGCCCATCCTTGTTATGAATTTTGATATCGAAGACAGGATTTGTCTTTTTTAATCGCCTTAATCTCAAAGTTTATCGGGGACCTTTGCTGGCCAAACAAAAGGAAAGAACGTCCATGGTTCGTCTTTTTGGTCCAGCCAGACTGTTCAGTATACAGGTGAAAAAAAAGAGAATAAATAGCGTAAAATTAAGTCAATTTATAGAGTAGTTTAAAGAGGCAGAAAATACAATAAAATAATCAAAAAAAGAACGTGAAAATGGTTAATTATAACAAGTTGGATACCCTTTTGAGTGGCTCTTTTAAAGAGGCAATAGAAGAGAAAATTTTTAGTGGGGCAGCCTTCGGTTTTATTTTTTTTAATGAGGGAAAATTTCATCGGTTTGAACGGTATTATGGTTCATGCAGTTATGAAAAATCCTCAACGGTTGTAAACAGCCGGACGTTATTTGATCTGGCCTCCTTGACGAAACCTTTGGCCACCTTGCCGGCTCTGTTGCACTTAATGGCCAGCCATTCTCTTAAGTGGGAGACATCTCTGGCTGATGTTTTTGGATCTTCTCTGCCACCAGAAAAAACAAAAATAACCTTTCAACAGCTGGTCACTCATTCCGCCGGGTTTCCATCTCATCGCAACTATTATATTGATCTGATTAAGCAACCTGAACAGATGAGAAAAAAACAGCTTTTACAAGCTATTTTAGAGGAGAGTCTGGAATATCAACCCGGAAAACAACAACTGTACAGTGATCTGGATTTTATGCTCCTGGGTTTTTTGATTGAGAAAAAAAGTGCTGTTGATTTGAAGAGTTATGTGGAAGATCGTCTCTATAAACCCTTGGGTTTGAAGAACGATCTCTTTTTTCCATCTCCTTCTTCCCATCATTCAGCCGTGGAAACAGAAAAATGCCCCTGGTCGGGAAAGATGCTTTCAGGTCAGGTGCATGATGATAATTGTCGGGCCATGGGAAGTGTGGCAGGTCATGCCGGTTTGTTTGGAACGCTTATTGGGGTATTACGGGCGGGAGAAGGGCTGCTCACTCAATATTTAAACAAAAACAAGAGCGGTCTGTGTCAGGGTGTTGATCTGCGCCAGGAACTCGTTAAAGACGGAAAGAATAGGTGCTGGCCTTTGGGGTTTGATCGCCCGGCAGAGACAGGATCAAGCAGTGGGCGTTATCTTTCCTCTTCAGCGTTTGGGCATTTGGGGTTTACAGGGACGTCTCTGTGGATTGATCCGGAACAGCAACTGGTGATTGTCCTGCTCAGCAATCGAGTTCATCCCAGCCGGGAGAATACGAAAATAAGACAATTCAGGCCACTTATCCACGACTGTGTCCTTGAGTGGTTACGGTCTCAGACAACACCCACAAAAAAATAACCCCGTTCTGAAAGAGATCAGAACGGGGTTTGAAATCAAACTGAAAAGGTTTCAGTCAATTACCACCAGCAGACGGTCTTGTCAGCGGCAAAGACTTTTGCAACCAGCTGATCATAATCAGGGCTTTCCACATTGAGAAAAAACTCATCAGCATCACGATCCCTGTTGAGAATACCAACAAGGGTCTTGATTTGATCATTGGGTTCAGAACGATAAACTTGTAATATTTTCATGATCGGTCTCCTTGCTTATTCGGCGCAGGCTGGCGGCGGCTCATTGGTCTGTTTCTGCAGGCCGTAGGGGATGATGAAGTCGGCTTCACGCATGGCCTCTCCAAGCTCTTCCAGGGATATTTCGGCAATCAGCTTATCGCCTTCTTCATCCACACAGTTATCAGGTGCCGGGGCACCGCAACTGTAAACCTGGCCTTCCATGTCCATAACCCAGGCGATATTCTCGGTCATGTAGGTAGAAAAAGTGGGGAACTCACCGTTCATGATAACCGGGTAGGCATAGTGGTTTTCCACGGCCAGACCCAGACCAGAGCGGACACCGTCACAATACATGCGGTTGGCCACCAGGATATATACTTTTAAAGATTCCATTATGATAATCTCCTTATAAAACGATGTACTTACCGCACTCGTCCAGCAGAGCGCCGTGGAAGGCCTGGGTTCTCATCTGGTTGGCGGTCAGACCGGCCGGAATATCGGCAGCCGAATCATAGCCTTCACAGGTATAACTGTCGGCGCAAATGGCCAGGTTTTCTTCACCGCACATCTCTGCAAGGCCTTTAAAACGTGCATCCTTGGTCAGGTGAATAGATTTATAGGTAAAAAAGATCATGGGCACTTTGCCGGCCTTTTTGGCGGCATTGGCAATACCCACGACGTGCCGCATGTTCTGCGGTGAGGTCACGAAGATGGCAAGTTTGTTCGGATCGGCAGCCATTGGCTTTCTCCTCCAGTTATAAAGGTAAAATTAAGGGGTACATGTCTCGCGCATATGCGAAAAAAATCAACCTTTTTTGACGAAGAAACTGATGTAGCCTGACTCCTCTTTTTCACCCAGGTACTCATGACCGGCGCGTGAGCACCAGCCGGGGATGTCGTTCCGTGAACCGGGGTCAGTGCCGTCGATCTGCAGAATCTCACCAGCTTTGAGTTTTCCAATTTCTTTTTTGGTACGGAGCAGTGGCATGGGGCAACTCAGGCCTTTAGCATCCAAGGTGGCCGCTACAGCGAGTCCGGCGTCAGCAACTTTAACGTCACTCATTTGATTTTCCTCCTCTAAAAGATTGGTATCGGTAGACTGAAAACTTCTATTTTCAAGCCTGAAAAAAATTAATTCAGGACCAGCCTCTCTGGGGCCCTGAACAAAATTTCATACTATTAGATTGTATCTACTGTAGCAAAAAACATCTGTCAAGAGCAAAATGAATGACGGTTCAAGGTGTTTTTGTGTTGGTAGTTACCCGGTTTTATAGTTTTTTTTAAAAAAATTCACAGTTGGTTAATTTTGATTTAATAATCCTTGCTTCTTGACAAAAACAGGTGCTGAGGGTAAAGAAAATTATTTACGCAGTCCGTTTCAAATTCAACTTTGTCACGAGGAGAAGAGATGAGTGAAGAGAGTGTAATGAAAAACAAGATAAAGGATTTGTATAAGATCCTTTGTCAAACAGAGTGGAATGCCACTGTTACGGGTATTCTGGTTGGCTTTTTATCAGTAATGATTATGGCCTGGTGGCGTCCCTGGGGTGCGGTTGGCGCGATCCGTAACTGGGGTGACTGGATCATGTACGGGGTGACAAGCCTGGTGGGCAGTGACGCCGGGTTCTTCGGCTATTATACCGACGCCCCGACCGGGGTTCTGTCTGGAACTGGCTCGGTGATCGGTGTAGGTTTTATTGCCGGTGCCTTTATCTCTGCCTGTCTTGGTAAGGATTTTGCCTTCCGTATCCCGCCTTATCGGGAGATGGTCAAGGCCGTGATCGCCGGTATCCTGATGGGCATCGGTTCGACCCTGGCCGGTGGTTGTAATGTCGGCGGTATGTATAATGCCATTGGTAATCTTGCTGCCAATGGTTTTACCATGTGGATTGGCCTGGTGGCCGGTGTGGTCCTTGGCCTGAAACTCCTGTATCTTGAGATGGAGCATATCAGTTGGGGCGATGGTGGTTCCGGTACCGTTGCAGTTCCAAATATCCTGCAGAATATCCTGGCCCTGGCTGCCCTGGCTCTTCTGGTCTGGGGCGCATACACCTATGCCGGTAACGAGGACAGTGACTATATGGCCTCTCTCAGTGGAATCATCATGATCGCCGCGGCCCTGGGATACACCATGCAGCGCGGTCGCTGGTGCATGGTTCAGGGATTTCGTGAACCGCACATGACAGGTGACTGCACTCTGGCCAAATCTGTGGCCATTTCCATCCTCATTGTCGCCATTGGCGCTGCGGTTCTCAAGTATTCCGTGCCGGTCAGATCCGGAGGAGATGCCGTGCTCGCGACTGCTAACTATGTCCGCGGCACCTTTGGTTGGGGGTCCGTGGTGGGTGGCTTTATCTTTGGCCTGGGTGCCATGTTGGCCGGTGGCTGTGGTTCCGGTACCCTGTGGCGTGTTGGTGAGGGCCAGGTCAAGCTGATCATGGTCGTCCCCTTCTTTGCCATCTCAAACTCGATTATGACTGCCTGGTTTAGGGACGCCGAGTTCGAGGCCGATGGTGTGCTTGGTTCCTATGTCTATCTGCCCGATGTCATGGGCTATGGTCCGACACTGTTCATGATTGCTGCAATCATGGTCGTCTGGTATCTGGTGGTGACCTGGAACGAAGACACCAACAAGTTGATCGTGCCCATGTGATCCTTGCTCTGTTCAGTTTGTTTTTGTAGAATCGCAGTCCTGGGTCTTCCGGGGCTGCGATTTTTTTTTAAAAACTCGCTTTGTTTTTTTGTTCCATAAATAGAATCCCTCTGTGGAGCAGACTGACCCTTGAGAGCTGATTGGTCGAGAGCGAAAATTTATCCTTGCGGCCCGACCGACTCTTGCCACAGGGCCGTTTCTGTGGCGGGTATGAGGCCCAAGACTCTCACCATCATGGCTGGACCAGAACGGCCATTCACAAGCAATCATGAACGTTCGTTCCTTCGGCAAGGCCAAGGATGGTCTTTGGTGAACTTTCAAATAAAATGGGAATGAACATGAATCAGGCCCTGCGCCAGAAAACCCTTGCCCGCCGTGATCTCCTCAGCACCTCTCAACAGACCCTGAACAGTGAGCAGATCCGGAGTCGTCTGCTGGCGCGGCCTGAGGTCAATGCCTGCCGGACGTTTCTGGTGTATGTCAACTTTCGTTCAGAGGTCCAGACCCTGGATTTAATAACTGAACTGCTTGGTCAGGGTCGGGTGGTGGCGGTTCCCCTGACCCGGGTGGCGGCAAGAGAGTTGCTGCCGGTACAGATCACAGATCCGTCGCAGCAGCTGGTTCCAGGGTATTGCGGGATTCCTGAACCGCTATCCGATTATGCCGAACAACATCAGATCGGCCCGACAACAATTGAGGTGGTCATTGTACCGGGGTCGGTCTTTGATCAATATGGTGGTCGCCTGGGGTACGGCGGTGGTTATTATGATCGTTTTCTGGCCGACAGGGCACCCGGGGCCCTGCGAGTTGGCCTGGCCCATGACCTGCAGGTGGTGTCCCGCCTCGATCTGGCCCCCCATGATCAACGATTGGATCTGCTGGTGACAGAGTGTCGTGAGATCAGCAGCTGTCGCTTCTAACCAGCACAGCTGGACCAGAATGGCCTGCCACAACCAACCATGAACGTTCGTTACTTCGGCGTGGCTCGTCATGGTCTCCGAGATTTATATTAAATTGAGAACGCAAAATGAATCGAACAGCCATTTATCGCCACCCCAGTTTTCTGGCCCATGATCCTGGTTTTGATCATGTGGAATCCGCCGAGCGCCTGCAGGTGATCAATGACATCCTGGAGACGCCACCCCTTGCTGGAAAATTCAGTGAACCTGGGTTCAGGAGTGCCACCCAGGAGGAACTGGCCCTGAATCATGATCAGAAAATGATCCACCGGGTGGCTGTAACCAGTGGTAAACGCTATGATGTTCTTGATCCGGACACCAGGACTTCGGCCAGATCTTACGAGGCCGCCTGTCTGGCTGCAGGCGCCCTGCTCAGCGGGGTTGACCAGCTGATGGCCCGTGAGATCGACAATGGTTTTGCCTTTGTTCGCCCCCCGGGCCACCATGCTGAACGGGACCAGTCCATGGGTTTTTGCCTGTTCAATAACGTGGCAATCGCGGCCCAATATGCGACCCGAACCCTGGGCCTTGATCGGGTGATGATCGTTGACTGGGATCTGCATCATGGAAATGGCACCCAGCGCAGTTTTTATGATTCCGCGAAGGTCCTGTATGTCTCGAGTCATCAATATCCTTTTTATCCCGGGAGCGGGTCCCTCCCTGAGACCGGGCGCGGTGCCGGTATGGGGTATACCCTGAACATCCCCTTGCCGGGATATCAGGGAGATGAGGATTACGCGGCCCTGATGAACGACATCGTGATTCCGGTGGGACGGGCGTATAGGCCCCAGTTGATCCTGGTCTCCTGCGGGTTTGATATCTATGATGGTGACCTGCTGGGGGCGATGCGGGTTTCGGCCAAGGGCTTTTCCTATCTGACCCGGGCCATGATGCGCCTGGCCGCTGAGGTCTGTGAGGGGCGTGTGCTGGTGTCCCTGGAGGGCGGTTATAATCTGACTGCCCAGCGCGATGGGGCCCTGGCTGTACTGGCCGAACTGCGGGGCGGTCTTGATGGATATGATCATGCCGGACGCCTGAGCAAGGCCGATGATCAGCGCCTCAGGGGGCAAAAAATAAGTCAGCCTTTTCTTTTGCAGGCCATGGAGGTTGCAAAACAGTATTGGAACCTGTAATGTTTATCAGTTGGTTTACCGGATTATCAGCGAAAAGAGGTCAATAATGGCTGATAGTCCAAGAGACTGAAATCTCCACGCAGAGATTGCTTTGGAACAAAAACCGTCAAAAATTCTGGTTGCCGATGATGATGTCCTGGTACGGACCACGGTCTCCAAGGTGCTGGAGATGTTTGGGCACAAGGTCACAACGGTTCCTGATGGCACTGACCTGATTGAAATTGTTGACGATTCGTTCGATGTTATTATCCTTGATATCAACATGCCTGGCATGGATGGTTTTGAAACGATCAAGGTTCTTAATGAGCGCAATTATGAGATTCCAGTCCTTTTTCTCACCGGCGCCGGTTCCATGGATTATGCGGTCAAGGCCATTAATCTCGGGGCCTATGATTTTTTGACCAAACCAATCGAAGACCTGGATATCTTTAATGTCAAGGTCTCTCGAGCCCTGGAAAAGCGTCAGTACGTCCTCAAGGAGCGTATCTATAAGCTTTCGCTCGAGGATGACATCCGGGGCAAGGCCAGACAGCTGGAAGAGCAGAACAAACTCCTGCGCAGGTACAGCCACAGTCTGGAAAACGCCACTCTCCAGATGATGACCAGCCTCCAGAATGCCATGGAGGAAAAGGATTATTACACGGCGGGCCATACAATCCGGGTGACTGAATATGCGGTCATGCTGGGCCTGGCCATGGGACTTGATGAAGATGATCTGGTCATTCTCAGACGTGCAGCCCAGTTTCACGATATCGGTAAACTGGTCATTGATCTCTCCTGTATCCAAAAGCCCGGGAAACTCACCGATGAAGAGTGGGCGCTGATCAGGAAACATCTGGTGACCGGGGCAAATATCATTCAACCGCTCGGGTTTATGGAGCGGGAGCATTCTATTATCCGGCATCATCATGAACGTGAGGATGGCAAGGGCTATCCGGATGGTCTGACCTCAGCCGACCTTGACCAGTTAACCAGAATTTTGATTGTGGTAGACAGTTATGATGCCATGACGTCCAGGCGGAACTATCGCCGCAACATGAGTATGGATGAGGCAATTCTCGAATTGCAGCGTTGTGCCGGGACCCAGTTTGATCCAAAGACCGTCGAGGCTTTTGTCGTTGCGGTCAGGAACTTTCAGCTTCCAAGCGGCGTGACAGCCCATATCGAACAATAAGTCTCCAGCCCTGCAGAATCAGGGGCGGGGCAGGACTTTTCTTCGGAGAATGCCTTGACCGTTTCAGGAAGGATTTATGAAAATTAGTCGTGCAGAACTGGAACATGTGGCCCATCTGGCCCGCTTGAACCTGAAGGAAGAAGAACTGGTGCGGATGACCGGTCAGGTGGATACCATCCTTGCCTATGTGGCCAAGCTTGACGCCCTGGATACGACCGGGATACAGCCCACCACCCATGCCTTTTCCATTGTCAACGCCTTTCGTGAAGATCAGGTGACCCCGTCTTTATCCCAGGAAGAGGCCCTGGCTAACGGGCCGCAACAGAACGGTGAGGCCTTTGTTGTCCCCCGAATCATCTGATCACAAGGTCACGCCCAGACGCAGTCTCGTTTTGTAAACCTTCTTTTCACTCTCTCTTTAGACCGGTTTCTCCGGTTGTTTGCCCATGAATCCCTATGAACTGACCCTTGGCCAGGCGGCTGATCATCTGGCCACAAAAAAACTTTCCTCCCGGGAACTGGTCCGCAGTTGTCTGGATCGCATTGAGCAGGTGGAGCCGCAGATCAAGGCCTTCCTGGATGTGCAATCCGAGCAGTCCCTGATCCAGGCGGACCGTGCCGATGAACGATTGGCCTGGGGCAATGCAGGCCCTCTCTGTGGCATTCCGGTCTCGATCAAGGATTTGATCTGCACCAAAGGGATTACCACCACCTGCGGCTCGAGGATGTTGGAGAATTTTGTCCCGCCCTATGATGCCACGGTCATTGAACGACTCAAGGAAGCCGGGGCGATCCTGATCGGCAAGGTGGCCATGGATGAGTTTGCCATGGGCTCGACCACCGAGAGCTGTGCCTTTCAGGTCCCTGATAATCCGTGGAAGAGCGGCTATGTCTGTGGTGGTTCATCCGGCGGTTCTGCGGCCTCGGTTGCGGCCCGCGAGTGCATGGCCTCTCTTGGTTCGGATACCGGCGGATCGATTCGCCAGCCGGCCTCGCTTTGCGGGGTGGTGGGGCTCAAGCCCACCTATGGCAGGGTCTCCCGTTATGGTTTGGTGGCCTTTGCCTCATCCCTGGATCAGATCGGTCCCCTGACCCGTGATGTCCGGGATTGCGCCCTGATGATGAACGTGATCAGCGGCTATGACCCGCGGGATTCCACCTCGGTTCAGCGGACGGTGCCCGATTATACAACCGCTCTGACGGAGGGGCTCACCGGAATGACCATCGGTCTGCCCAGGGAATATTTTGCCAGTGGCCTGGACCCGGAAGTTGAACAGGTGACCATGCGCGGGGTCGAGGTCCTCAAGGCGGCCGGGGCCAATGTGGTCGAGGTCTCCTTGCCCCATACCGATTACTGTCTGGCCGTCTATTATCTGATCGCCCCGGCCGAGGCCAGTTCCAATCTGGCCCGCTATGACGGGGTATCCTATGGCCTGCGTGACCATAAGGCTGACTCCCTGCTTGAGATGTACAAGGAGTCCCGTTCCAGGGGATTTGGGGATGAGGTCAAGCGCCGGATTCTGATCGGTACCTATGCCCTGTCCTCCGGCTATTACGATGCCTATTACAAAAAGGCCTCCCAGGTTCGCACCCTGATCTTGGATGATTTTCAACAGGCCTTTACCCGGTGTGATCTCCTGATCAGTCCGGTCGTTCCGACTCCGGCCTGGAAGATCGGTGAAAAGAGCGATGATCCTCTGGCCCTGTATCTGTCCGATGTCTTGACAACTCCTGCAAATCTGGCTGGAATTCCAGGAATTTCTGTGCCTGGTGGCCTGACGGCTTCCGGTCTGCCGGTGGGGATTCAACTTCAGGGTCCCCATTTTGGAGAGGAAAATCTACTTCGGGCGGCCTATAACCTGGAACAGGGGCTGGCCCTGCCTGCGGCCTGGCCGCAGCTTGTGTGATGGTGTTTGTGGGCTGACGCTCCCTTTCCCCTGGCAGGTCAGCAGATAAGGTCTCTGTGATTTTATATTGAATTTAAGCATGTTATGAGGAAAATATGAAACTTCAGGTCCCTGAACAGATCGCAGCCATTGTTCCCTATCCTCCGGGCAAGCCCCAGGATGAGCTGGAGCGGGAGTATGGCGTTCGTGATTCCATCAAACTGGCCTCCAATGAAAATCCCTGGGGGCCCTCTCCCAAGGCCGTGGCGGCCATTGGTGCTTCTCTGCACAACCTGCATCGCTATCCCGATGGTTCCTGTTATTATCTGGTTCAGGCCATTGCCGCCAAACTGGGCTTTGAACCGGAAGAGATCGTGATGGGAAACGGTTCCAACGAGGTGATCGAGTTCCTGGTCAAGGCCTTTGTCAGCCAGGGGGATGAGGTCATCACCAGCCATCCCTCGTTTCTCATGTACCAGAAGATCGTTCAGGTCAGGGGCGGGACGAATCAGGTCATTCCCCTGCGCGATATGCACCATGACCTGCCGGCCATCCTGGCGGCCATTACCGACAGGACCCGTCTGATCTTTCTTGATAATCCCAACAATCCCACCGCCACGATCTTGGATCCCAACGTGCTCGAGGATTTTCTCTTCCGTATCCCGGAGGGGGTGATTGTGGTCCTGGATGAGGCCTATATTGATTTTGCCGAGCCTGGACGGCGCCCTGATATCCACAGCTTGATCCGTGATCGGGCCAGTCGCTGTGGCGTGGTCTCTCTACGGACCTTTTCCAAGGCCTATGGTCTGGCGGGTCTGCGGATCGGATTTGGCCTGATGTCGGCCAGAATTGCCAGTTATCTGCATCGGGTCCGGCAGCCGTTCAATGTCAATAACCTGGCCCAGATCGGGGCTCTGGCCGCCCTGGAGGATGACGAGTTTTACGAACTCGGACTGCAGCGGAATCGGGACGGCATGGAGTTTCTGCAGCGGGAACTGGGGCTTTTGGGGTGCCGCAGTTATTCTTCCCAGACCAATTTTTTCCTGGTTGATGTCTGTGGCGATGCCGCTGAATTTTATGAGGCCATGCTGTACAAGGGCGTTATTATCCGGAGTATGCAGCCCTATGGTTATCCGAACCTGATCCGGATAACGGTCGGTACCACAGGTGAGAACAAGCGTTTGCTCCGGGCCTTGGCCGAGTGTTTAAAGGAGCTGGGCCGTGTCTGAGATTCAACGGGTGGTAACCATTGACGGTCCTTCCGGGGTGGGAAAGTCGACCATCAGCCGCAGGATGGCTGCAGGGATTGGGTTTACCTACCTGGATACCGGGGCCATGTATCGAGGGGTTGCCTGGTATCTGGAACAGAACGGTGTGGATCTGGACGATGAAGTGGCATTGACCCGGGCTTTGGAAGAGATCAATCTGCAACTGGTGCCGGCTTCAGATCAGGATCAGGACGTGGGCGTGCTGGTCAACGGTGAGGATGTGAGTGGGCTGATCCGAACGCCGGAGATGGGTATGCTGGCCTCGCAGGCCTCGGCTCTGGCCCCGGTTCGGCAGAAATTGACAGAAATGCAGCGCCTGATCGGTCAGGCGGGTGGGATAGTGGCCGAGGGCCGTGATACCGGGACCGTGGTCTATCCCGGGGCCTTCTGCAAGTTCTACCTTGAGGCCGCCCCCGAGGTTCGGGCCAGGCGTCGGGTCCTTCAGTTGCGCGAGCAGGGGGGCGCGGTGGATGAGCAGGAGCTTCTGGCCATGATCATCAGGCGCGATCAGGATGATCAGAAACGGACCCTGGCCCCTCTGAAGCGGGCCCCGGATGCGGTGCTCATCGAGACCGGCGCTCTGGATATCGATGGGGTTTGCGAGGCCATGTTCAAGATCCTGCATCAGCGCCTGACCGAGCTGTCTTGAGTCTGAAGGGTACTCTGAAGAGGATCAGCAAAAAAGGGGACATGCCGATCAGGCGTGTCCCCTTTTTTGGTTAGATATGAACGTTCATCGGAGACCATGACTGGCCCTGCCGAAGGAACGAACGTTCATGGTTGGTTGTGGCTGGCCATTCTGGTCCAGCCATGCAGGTTATTCGATGATAAAATCGTCTCGGCGATTGTAGCTCATGCTACTCTCTTCCGTGCCAATAAACAGGGGGCGTTCTTCGCCGTAGCTGACCGTGCGAATCCGGTACGGGGTAATGCCCAGGTTGACCAGATATTCCTTGGCATTGATAGCCCGCCGTTCGCCCAGGGCCAGGTTGTATTCATTGGTGCCCCGTTCGTCACAGTTTCCTTCGATGAGCAGGGTGGCGTTGGGCATACTTTTCATGACCCCGGCATTGTGGATCAGGTTTTCCACCATATCGCTGCGGATTGCGGCCTGGTCAAAGGTGAAATAGATGGGCTTGAACTGGATCGATGATCGACCATATTGGCGCTTGTAGGCATCACTCTGGCGATCGGGTTGACTGATGGACAGAGTGGATGCGAGATTGTCGTCCAGACTCCCTTCGCGTGGCAGGTTATCTTCGGAATAACCGGTGGCGGATGGGTAGTCGATGGAGCCACTGGCATCAGTTGCAGCGGCGTCCAGGGGCATGATCGGTTTTTTACCGCAGCCGTTCAGGGCCAGGAGGAACGATCCGGCAACAAGCAGGGAGTAAATCTTTGTACGGGTCATGGTGGTACCTTTTTCGTGGGTAGATTGTTAAGGTGGTGGATAAAATATTTATCCACACTCCTATTGTAGTATGAATCCTACGGCCGTCAAGGGAATTTGTTTGAGCGTGGTCCGTATTGGTTTCCGTGGGTATGGCGTGGATGCTGATGGTCGATCGAAAATGAGTGAAGCAAGGTCAAGGCCATCCTGGGCCCGGATGGCAGATTGTCTTGAGCCTTTTTCATGAAGTTCCTGTCACGATCAGGGAGAGTCATTACAGAGTACAATGTCCAGATCTGGTCGTGACGGGCGAACGTGGTCCAGCCCTGCAGGATTACTCGTTGCGTTCGGGCCATTCAGTTGTCTTCAGGGTTTCAGTCACATAGCAGAAGCGGTCCCACGAGAACTCTCTTTTTGAAATCGGACACTTGAACGTAACCTTGTGGGTGGATAACTGGATGATTTCCCAATCTCCGGCCCGGGGTCCCTCACTGATCCGGATTTTTTCACCCAGCTGAAAAGGATAGGGTTTGAACAGGGTAAGGTCTTTGATTTCCATAATCTTTCCTTTGATCTTACGAAAAGCCTTGTCAAAATAACTGGGCTACCATACCATCATGTGATACATTTATGTCACTGTAGCGTGGTACAGTGAGCTGCTTTCTCATCGGTTTGCTCGCAGAGCGGGCTCAAGCTTGCGGCCCTCTTTTGGGTATCCGCAGCAAATGCTCTACGGTTTGGGCAGAGTGCACTGTGTTGCATTTGCAATTATACCCCTGTCTCACTTTTGAATCAACAAATCCCCCTGGGCATCCGGTCTTCAGGTGGATTGTGGTCATCAGCAAAGGATGAGTTGAATGGACCGTTCAACCCTTGAGAACCAAACAGATAAATTGCTGATTCTGGTTGTTGATGATGAACCGTCTCTGCGCCATGTGGCGGAAGAGTCGTTGCTCAGAGGGGGGTTCTCCGTGATGACAGCCCCTGATGCCGAGCAGGCCCTGGTGCTGTTCAGGACTCTTTCTCCAGATCTGGTGCTCCTTGATATCTGTCTCCCGGGGATGGATGGTCTTGAACTCTGCCGTTTACTGCGCAGTGAACCCCGCAATCGTGAAGTGCCCATTCTGATCATGACCGGCACAGGAGACCTGGAGTCCATTGATCGTTCGTATGAGGCCGGGGCGACTGATTTTGCCAATAAGCCCATCAGCTGGCCCCTGCTCCTGCATCGTCTGCGGTATCTGATCAGGACAACGGGTCTCAGCCGCGAACTGCAGGAAAATCAGGAGCGTCTGGTGGCGGCCGAACGGATTGCCGGGTTGGGTTGGTGGGAATGGCATCTGACCGGTAATCGATTCCAGGTCTCGGAACTGGCCCGGGAGCTTTTTGGCCTTGATCAAGTGGCCTTTGACGGCAGTCGTCGCTCTCTGTTGTCCTGGGTCTATCCGGAGGACATGCCGAAGGTGCAGACCTGTCTGGCCCAGGTCCTGGATCAGGGAGGCAGTGTTGAGCTGGATCATCGGCTCAAGGAGCACTGCTCAAGCGTGGTTCATCATCGCCTGACGGCCATAGTGGATGAGACCGGAGTCGTCACCCGGGTCTTTGGCATTATTCTTGATATCAGTGCCCGTAAAGTCGCCGAGGAGCGGATCAAGTACCTGGCCTTTTACGATGATCTGACCGGCTTGCCGAATCGCCATTATTTTATCAGACAGCTGGAAATGGCTTTGGAACTGGCCCGTCGGTGGCAGAAGTCTCTGGCTGTCTTGCTGCTTGGTCTGAATAATTTCAAGAAAATCAATGACACGCTGGGCCACAGCGTCGGTGACCGATTGCTGGCTGAATGTGCCGAACGCTTTACCCTGCAACTGCGCAAGAGTGACCAGCTGGGGCTTCAGGGAGAGACGCCGTCCCGGTTTAACGGGGATGAGTTTGTTGTCCTGCTCGGGGAGATCAGGGAGGCTCAGGATGCCCTGCGGGTTGCCAGGCGTTTGACGGCGGCCATGGATGCACCCTTTGTGGTTGATGGCCAGAGTATCGTCCTGTCTGTCAGTATCGGGATCAGTGTCTTTCCTGAGAATGGTGAGAACACTGAACTTCTGCTCCAGAACAGTGACGCGGCCAGAAATTATGCCAAGGGGCATGCCACCAGCCATATACAGTTTTATACTCAATCCATGAATGAGGACTCCCGTCGGGCCCTGGCTCTGGAAAGCCGGATGCGTCAGGCCCTGGTGAATCAGGAGTTCGTCCTCTATTATCAGCCCAAGATCGATCTGGTCGATGGTTCGATCAGCGGCGCCGAAGCCCTGCTCCGCTGGATTGATCCAGTTGAGGGGTTTATCATGCCAGGGGATTTTATCCCGGTGGCTGAACGGAGTGGTTTGATTGTTCCTTTGGGGGATTGGGTCCTGGTCGAGGCCTGTCGACAGAGCATGGCCTGGCAGGCGGCAGGCCTGCCACCCTTGAAAGTATCGGTTAATGTCTCGGGCCGCCAGTTTCCTGAAGAGAATTTCGTCAGTCGGGTTGGGGAGATTATTGAACAAAGTGGTATAGATCCCCGATTCCTGGATATCGAGTTGACGGAAAGTGTTCTCATGCAGGATGTGGAGAAGCGGATTGAGAACTTGCATGACCTCAAGAAACAGGGCGTGACCCTGTCCATTGATGACTTTGGCACGGCCTACTCGTCTTTGAACTATCTGGTTCGTTTCCCCATCGATTACCTGAAGGTTGACCGTTCATTCCTGGTCGATATTCCGGTCAATCGGGGGAATGTCACCATCAGCTCTTCGATCATCGGACTGGCCAAAAACCTGGGCTTGAAGGTCGTGGCCGAGGGTGTGGAGAACGTTGATCAGTTGGCCTTTCTCCAGGCCCAGGGCTGTGAAGAGTGTCAGGGTTTTCTCTTCAGCCGTCCCCTGCCACTCGTTGAGATGACTGCACTTCTGCAAGGGGGCCAGGCCAGGCTGCCCTGGCGCCATTTTTTCCCCGGTACCTGATTGTTCTCTCTGGTTTATTTCTCTTTCCCCTCTTCCCTTTGATTTCTCATGAGTGATCCTGTTTTGTTTTCTCTGACCGCGACCTGCGCCGCTGGAGTCGAATCCCTGCTGGTCGATGAAATTATCGCCTGTGGTGGCGCTGAACCGTTCAGTTATCGCGGTGGAGTCAGTTGGCAGGGGAGCCTGGAAAGTGGGTATCGGGCCTGTCTCTGGTCCCGTTTTGCCTCTCGCATCCTCCTGCAGATCGGGGGTTTTCCAGCGGTGAATGAGGAGGATCTCTATCAGGGGGCCCTGGGGGCGATTGACTGGCAAAGGCATCTGAGTCTGAATCATACCTTCAGTATTGACTGTACCCTGGGGCGGACCGGCATCAATCACAGTCAATTTGCAGGGCTGCGAGTCAAGGATGGTCTGGCGGATTTCTTTCGTGAGCGCACCGGGGAGAGACCTTCGGTAGATACGGTAAGACCCGCGGTCCGTTTTTCGGTCTATGTTGATGAGGGTCAAGCCCGGGTGGCCGTGAATCTTTCAGGTGAGAGCCTGCATCGGCGCGGCTATCGCACGGACACCGGTGTTGCGCCACTCAAGGAGACCCTGGCCGCAGCCATTGTTGCCCTGGCCGGCTGTGATCGGGAGATGGGGCCGGATCAGGCGCTTCTTGATCCCATGTGCGGTTCCGGAACCCTGCTCATTGAAGCCGCTCTGCTGCTCGGTGACAGTGCTCCGGGCTTGAGTCGCAGCGCCTTTGGTTTTCAGGGCTGGCCCGGTCATGATTCAGACCTCTGGTCACGCCTGGTGGATGAGGCCGTGGCCCGTGAAGAGATGGGGCTGGATCGACCATGGCCCCTGATTGTGGGGTATGACTGCGACCCTGTGGCCGTCGCAGCGGCCCGGAAGAATATCGAGCGGGCGGGGCTTGCCGATCGAATCCAGGTGCATCAGGGCCAACTGGCCCGCTTGCGACCACCCACGGCCAAGGGCTTACTGGTCTGCAACCCTCCCTATGGTGAGCGACTGGGTGAGGCCGAAGAGGCCATCTGGCTCTATCGTTGTCTGGGGCGCATCCTGGCCCGGGAATTTGTCGGCTGGCGCTTGGGACTGTTTACGTCTCAGCCTGATCTGGCCGATCGCCTGGGGCAGACCGGGACTGTTTCTCATCGTCTGTACAACGGGCCCATTGCCTGTCGTCTGGTCTGCAGCAGGGGGATTGTCCCTGTCTCGGATGAGGCCTTTGTCTGGCCACTGGCCGGGGGCGAGTTGACCGGCGATGGGGCCGACTTTGCCAATCGCCTGCGCAAGAATCTGACCAAGAGTATCAAGTGGGCGCAGAAGCAGGGGGTCAGCTGTTACCGGGTCTATGACCGTGATCTGCCCGATTATAACGTGGCCATTGACCTGTATGAAAAATGGATTCATGTTCAGGAGTATGCGCCCCCGTCCCAGATGGATGAGACCCTTGCCTCCCGTCGTTTTTCGCTGGTCCTTTCCTGGCTCCGTGAGTTGCTTGGGGCGCGGCGTGAGCGGATCTTTATCAAGACCCGTTCGCGGCAGAAGGGCCGGCAGCAGTATGAAAAAAAGGGGCGGGTCGGCAAGATGTTCGAGGTGCGTGAGGGTGAGTGTTTCTTCCTGGTGAACCTCAGTGATTACCTGGATACAGGCCTTTTTCTCGACCATCGGCCGGTCAGGCTGCGCATTGGTGAGAGGGCTGCTGGCAAGCGGTTTTTAAATCTTTTTTCATATACCGGAACGGCGACCATCCATGCCGCCGTGGGCGGGGCTGAATCCACCACCAGTGTTGATCTTTCGAGCACATATTCGGCGTGGGCCCGGATGAATCTGGCCCTGAATGGGTTTGGCGGGCGGGCCCATGAGGTTGTTCAGGCCGACTGTCTGCAGTGGCTGACTGAAGATCGGAGCAGTTATGATCTGATCTTTGTCGATCCACCCACGTTTTCCAATACCAAGAAGAAGCAGCAGGTCTTTGATATCCAGACAGACCACGTGCGTCTGTTGACCCTGGCCATGGCCCGACTGGCCCCAACAGGGCTGTTGATTTTTTCGACCAACTTCAGGAAATTTGAACTGGACCTAGGCCTGTCAGAGCATTTCCAGGTCCATGAGATCAGTCGCGAGACCATTCCAGCTGATTTTTCCAGGAACAGCAAGATTCATTGTTGCTGGGAGTTTCAGCGGCTCGGCTGAGAAGCTTGCCGGGCGATTGTCACTGGCCGGTTGCAAATGAAGCGTGGCGGGGTTGTTATCTGTTTCGAGTCAGGCAGAAGGCCCATATCAGCCTGGCAATATGAGGCGATGTCGCGGCCGTTATTTTTTGTCGGTCGAATCTGAGGCTGGAAATTGGAGGAGTTTACCCTTCTTGGTCGCTTTGGGCTTGGGGCCGCAGCTCTGGCAGCCGGAACAGCCGCTGCTGAGCATGGAGCCCAGGAGCTGAAGGAGTTTGATGCGGCAGGTGGGGCAGAGGATGAGGATGATTTCCTGGTAGGCTTCATCAAGGACCTCCTCCTCATCGCCATCTGCGAGCTGGGCTATGGCCTGGGCGATGATCCGATCCGGGTTTTTGAGGTCGGAGGGCAACTGTTCATTGGCGGCGATGATTTCTGTCCGGCAGTGATAGAAGAGCTCGCCTTCGGAAATGGAATCTCCGCAACTGTCGCAATGGCGGTCGGTGAATGTGATCACAGGAGTTTTTCGGCGTTGTCGTGGAGGATCTGGCGGCAAAGAGCCGCATCCAGACCCAGGGAGTTGAACTGGTTCAGGCAGTCTTGCTGTTCGGCCCAGGGGGAATCACTGCCGAAGAGGAGATATTCGGCAGGATGGGCCTTGATCAGGCGAGTCGCCTCGTCTGGTTTAAGGTACTGGAGCGAGAAGGAGATTTCCATATAAATCTTGTGCCCGATGAGTAACTCTTCCACATCCTCCCAGTCCTGCCAGGCGCCGAAATGAGTGGTGACCAGTTGAAGATCTGGAAAACGCTGGTGCAGGGTAAGGATCTGGGCCGGATCGGCCCGTTTGATCCGGGGATAGGCAATGTCATAGCCGCAGTGAACCACGAGCAGGAGCCCGGCCTCGCTCAGGGCCTGGTACAGGGGCGTGAGGCGTTCTTCGGCCAGGAAGTAGTCCTGATAATAGGGATGCATCTTGATCCCCACAAGACCCGCGGCCTTGATCTGCCTGACCCGTTCTCTGAGATCAGGGTCGTCTGGATGGATTGAGGCCAGGGGGACGATCCGTTCCGAGCGGATGGCCAGCGACCAGTCGAGGATGGCCTGGAACTGGCTGGGTCGGGTGGCGATGGAGCAGATGACGCTGCGCGCGATGTGGGCCTGGTCCATGCTTGCCAGTAAACCGGCCACGGTGCCGTTGGTTCGGGCCGGGATGTTTCCTTCTTTGGCCAGGGCCGGGATGGCACGGGCGGCGATGGGATCGGGAAAGGCGTGGCAGTGAAAGTCGGTGATCATAGGAGAAAAGGGGGTTGAGTCAGAGAAAAAGGCTGTGTCTCTTTCTGGATAAGCATATGGGTTTGGGTTGAAAGAAATTCTCTATTTGCTGGCTTGTTATTCCAGCTACGGCTGGCTGCATTGTTGATTGAGCCTGTTCCTTTGGCTGACCTTGTTGTACCCATCTTTTTCTTTTTTTGCCACAGTCAAGCCCAGGGGGGCTCTGCCAATGGCAGCGGTATCAGGTGACCTGCTCTGTTGCCCCGATCTTGCACAATGCCCCACCGCCCTTTATAATAGCCGGGCGCAAGGGTGATGTTCTCCTTATTTCTGTTGTCAGATTTGTCCTTTAATAAATTGATATTTATGAAATTTTCACAAGTTTCCCTGCACACCTTCGGCTATGTCCTGCCGCCGCTTGTTTTGACCTCGGCCGAGATTGAGGAGCGGCTGGCCCCGGTCTATGAGCGACTGAGGCTCCCGGCCGGTCGTCTGGAGTTGATGAGCGGTATTCGTGAGCGGCGGTTGTGGGAACCGGGGACCCGTCCCAGCCGGGCCGCGGCCCAGGCCGGACTGGATGTCCTGCGGCGGGGTGATATTGATCCCGGGGCAGTGGAGTGTTTGATCTTCACCTCGGTCTCCCGGGATATGATGGAGCCCGCGACCGCCGCTTTTGTCCATGACACGTTGGGCCTGAGCCCGAATTGCCTGATCTTTGATCTCTCCAACGCCTGTCTGGGATTTCTTGACGGCATGATTCTGCTGGCGACCCTCATTGAACAGGGTCAGGTGAAAAATGGTCTGCTGGTGGCCGGGGAGACTGCCGAGGAATTGCTGGAATCGACCATGACAGGTCTGCTCAATGATCTGTCCTTGAGCCGGAAGTCCATCAAGCCCGCCTTTGCCTCCCTGACCATTGGTTCCGGCTGCGTCGGGCTCTATCTCTGCCACAGTCAGCAGGGGGATGGGCGACCCCGCCTGGTACAGCGGGCCTGGCAGGCCAACACCCGTTATTCCAGGCTTTGTCAGGGTGGTCAGCAGGGCCAGAGCATTACTTTGATGAATACAGACTCCGAGGAGTTGCTTCAGCGCGGAGTGGAAACGGCCCAGGCCACCTGGCAGCAGTTTTCTGCAGCCCCCGGCTGGAGTGGAGATGAGATTGACTGTTTCTGCTGTCACCAGGTGGGGACGGCCCATGCCCGGCTCCTTTTTTCCACCCTGGGGCTCGATCCGGCCAGGAATTTTGAGACTCTGGCCTTTCTGGGCAATGTCGGTTCAGTCTCGGCCCCGATTACCCTGGCCATGGCCATGGAGCAGCAGGCTTTTGTGGCGGGCCAGAAAGCGGCCCTGCTGGGGATCGGCAGCGGGATCAACAGCCTGATGCTCGGGATTGAATGGTGAGTGGGGGGATGATATGACACAGCAGATGACCCCTGAACAGGGTCGGCAGCTCCTGGTCCTGGCTCGCACGACCATGGGTGCCCATCTGGCGGCCGAATCTCTGCCGGCTCTGCCGCAGGAGCCGGCTCTGCGCCAGGAATGCGGTACCTTTGTTACCCTGAAACTGGATGGTCAGCTGCGTGGCTGTATCGGTAACATTGAACCCCATGGCACCCTGGCCGAGAGTGTGCGGCGCAACAGTATCAGCGCCGCTGTCCATGACCCGCGCTTTTTGCCCCTCAGCGTGGCGGAACTGGCTCAGGTGCGGATTGAGGTCTCCATCCTCTCGTCTCCTGAACCTCTGAACTACCACGATCCTGCAGATCTTGTCGCCCGACTTCGGCCCGGGATCGACGGGGTGGTCCTCCGTCTGGGACGGACGCACGGGGCCACCTTTCTGCCCCAGGTCTGGGAGCAGCTGCCGCAGCCTGAGCAATTCCTGGCCCAGCTCTGTCGGAAGGCCGGGCTGGCCGAGTCGGCCTGGCGCCGGGAACGGCCGGAGATCGAGATCTATCAGGTGGAAAAATTTTCTGAAGGAGAAGCCAGGTGAAAGAAGTCAGACTCAGCCTCGAGCAGACGGCCGAAGTGGCCAGGCTCTATGCGGCCATGGAGGAGCAGTATGATCAGGTGGCCGCAGCCCTGAACTTTGGCTGCAGCGGTTGTCCGGACAACTGCTGTGATTCCTATTTTCAGCATCACACCTATCTTGAATGGGCCTATCTCTGGCTCGGATTCCGCCAACTGCCGGCAGAGGAGCAGGAGCGGCTTCTGGTTCGCAGCCGGGAATATATCGTGGCCACTGAAGCGGCCATGGCCCGGGATGAACGACCCCAGGCCATGTGTCCTCTCAATGAGAGCGGTCTGTGCACTCTCTATTCGTATCGACTCATGGTCTGTCGCACCCACGGAGTCCCGGCCCGGATGACCCGTCCTGACGGGCAGGTCTTGAGCTTTCCCGGCTGTTTCCGCTGTCAGGAGCAGGTCGGAGAGCAGGGTCTGCCTGAAGACTCCCTCCCCCTGGTTGAGCGGACCACTCATCTGCGTCGTCTGGCAGAGCTGGAAAACGAACTCTTTGCTGGCCGGCGTCGTCTCTATCCACGGCTGAGACTGACCATTGCCCAGATGCTGGTGCAGGGTCCGCCGGCCGTGGCCACCCCCCATTGCGAGCGCTGATCAAGGGGGTGAAGAGATGACCAGTCTCAGCCATTTCGAGATCGTTCAGATCGTCGATTCAGAGAACCTGCCCATTGACGCGCAACCCCGTCACGAGATGCGCCGCCTCAATCTGATTCATCGGGCCTGTTATATCCTGGTCTTCAATACACAGGGCGAGCTCTTTCTCCAGAAGCGGACCGCAGACAAGGATGTCTACCCCAGCTGCTGGGATGTGGCCGCCGGTGGCGTGGTCCTGGCCGGGGAGAGTTATGAGGCCTCGGCCCTGCGGGAGCTTGAGGAGGAGCTGGGGGTGCAGGATGCCGTCTGTCTCCCGGTCTTTGATCAGTACTTTGAGGACCTGGGGAACCGGGTCTGGGGACGGATCTTTACCTGCCTGCACAATGGCCCCTTTGTCCTTCAGGCAGAAGAGGTGGAGAGCGGCCAGTTTTTGAGTGTGGACCAGGTCCTGGCCCTGGGTGAATCCGAGCCCTTTACCCCGGATGGTCTTGCCATTTTACGTCGTATCCAGGGTCTGGCCGGGGGCTGACTTGTGTGCATCAATCCTGCTGTTTCTGAGTTGTTTCAGTCCTTTTTTCAAGAATCTTGCAAAAAATCACCTTGCCGTCACCCGGGCCGTAAAAATCTGGAAGTTTGGCTGCACGGTCAAACCCGGAGTGTTCATAGAAGACACGGGAAGGTCGGTATTGCGGGCGGCTCGAGGTGTCGGCGTAAAGTCTGGCGCCGCCTACTTCTGTGATCTGCTGTTCACACTGGATCAGGAGCTGACTGCCAAGACCCTGGCCCTGGCAGTCAGGGTGGACAGCAATCCAGTAGAGGTCATGGCTCCAGAGGCTGCCGGGAATAGGGCCGTGGCAGGTGTAGCCCAGCAGGTGTCCATCTGCCTCGGCCAGGCTGAAGTGATAGCCGCTCGCCTGGCCGTGCAGCAGTCGCTCGTGGGCCAGTTCGCCGGCAATGTCGATCTCCTCTTGACTGAAAAAGCCAGTCGCCTCCACCAGCCGGCAGATGCGCTGGGGGTCGTCCGGAATGAGTTCGTGGCGCCAGACTAGGTGCATGAGAATGGTCGGTGTGGAAGAGGCAAGGTCTTTGATGTTCATGGCTGGTGGCGATTGTGCTCAGGCCCTGAGGGCGTCGTTGATGATTCGTTTGATCGCCGAGTTGCGGCTGATCTCGTTTTGTTCCAGGGCTGCGGCGAACCCGGCGTCCGCCGACAGGCAGGGATTGGTGTTAATTTCCAGAATCCAGGGCTGTCCCTGTTCATCGACCCGAAAATCGACCCGACCATATCCGCGCAGACCAAAGAGCTGCCAGCAGGCCCGGGCCAGTCGTTCCAGTTCAATCAGCAGCTTCCGGTCATCCATGTTAAAGGCAAAGCTGCGCCGGGTATGCTGATACTCGAAGGAGTCCGGTTCCCATTTGGCCCGGTAGTCCACGAGATGGGGCCGGTCGCCGAAATCTTCAAACAGGATCTCGGCCGGGTGCAGGACCTGCGGGCCACCTGGCGCGGCCAGCAGGGCAAGGTTGAACTCCCGTCCGGGGATGAAGGCCTCGGCAAAGCGGGTGGCGCCGGACCGGGAAGTGTTCTGGGCCAGAATCACTCCCAACTCATCGTTATTGACCCCTGAGAGAAGGGAAGTGCTGTCCATGCCAATGGACGCATGTTCCCAGACCGATTTGAGCAACCACTGCTTTGGGGCTGCTTGGTGTTTGCTGCCGGGACCCTGTGTGGTCTGCCAGGCCGGAGTGGGCAGGCCGGCCTGGTGCAGACGCTGTTTGGCCGTCAGCTTGTCGGTGGTGGTGAGAATGGCCTGGGCCGGGGCCCCGGTATAGGGGAGATTCAGGCTTTCCAGGAGCCAGGGAAAGAGGTGCAGGAGCCGGTCGTGCCCCCCCAGTGACTCGACCAAATTAAAGACCAGATCAGGCTGCAGAACATTCAGTTGACGGGTGAGCGCCTCGAGATTCAGGGTGCAGGGCAGGATCTCGACCTGGTGGCCCAGAGACGTGAGCGCCTCCTGGACCAGATCTGCCTGGGCCAGAACATCAAGGTCGTCGGGTCGATCCGTGGGGTCGATTTGCTGATGGGCGATGATGATTTTCATGATCTGATTCTCTTCTCTGCCGAGGCAATAATCCGGCCCAGCAACTCACTGTAGGGAATGCCCAGCTTGTTGCAGATGATGGGCAGGTCGGAATGCTCAGGGTGGATTCCGGCCAGGGGGTTCACCTCGATGAACTGCGGTTGTTTCTGGCCATTGCTGCGGATGTCGATGCGGCCGCCGTCCCGGCAGCCCAGAACCTGCCAGGATTTCAGGGCCAGCTCTTCGGCGGCCTGGACCTCTGGATCATCCTGGCCACTGACCAGACAATATTCCACCCGATCTTCATACTCTTTCTTGTTGAGGCAGGAGTAAACCCCCTGCTCGGCGCTGCCCAGGAGGATGACCTCGATGCTGCCGATGACCTGGGCGTCGTTGCCGCTGCCCACTACGCCGACCGTGAATTCGCGGCCGGTGAGCAGGCTTTCCACCAGCACCGGCTGATGAAATCGAGCCAGCAGGGCGGCGACTGCACCGGTGAGTTGGGACCGCTCACGGACGATAGACTCGGGGGTCACACCCTTGCCCGTGCCTTCGGCCACAGGCTTGATAAACCAGGGCGGAGGAATGGTCAGCTGTTCCAGATCCTCAAGCTGTTCCACAATCTGGAAATCAGCGGTGGCAAGGCCAGCGTCACGGATCACCCGTTTGGTCATGCCCTTGTGCAGGGTCAGGGCCATGACCAGAGGGTCGGAAAAGGTGTAGGGAATCTGGTAGAGATCAAGGAGGGCCGGGACCTGGGCCTCTCGGCCGATGCCGTGCAGTCCTTCAGCGATGTTGAAGACCAGATCCCAGCGGCTGCCGGTAGCCAGTGCCTCGACCAGTTGGCGGCCGTTGCCGATCCGCTGGCAGTGGTGACCAAGATCGGCCAAAGTGGTCTCGATGGCTGCAATGGTGTCATCGCGGTCAAACTCCAGGGTCTCTTCCTGGGAATAGCCCTGTGCCAGATAGGTGGAGCGCAGGTCATAGGTCAGTCCAATATTCATGATATCGTCTACGAAAGAAAAGGGTTTGAAAATCCGGGGCCGTTGCCTGTGTGAACAGGAAACGGTGCGTGTCAATCAAGGTGTAATGTGTTCGTTTGTCCAGTGATCATGCTGGCTGATCAGAAGTGGGGGATCAGTCCAGACAGGACCTGCCCAGTGGGAGGCCGAATGAATGATGAATCCCCACGACGACGTGGGTTAATGTACTCAGGCCGCCGTAACTGTTAATCGAAAATTTAATGACAGGTCCATGGTGGTGAGCTTGGCCCGGCGGGGCCATGAAGGTCCCTGTCCGGCAACTCTTTGCCCGAAACATGAACGACGTTGCCGTCGCCCATGTTTCAGATACGCTGGCCAGAGACCTTCATGACCCCGCCTCTTCCCATTCCTGGTCAGAGAGATCACCGGTGAATCGTTATGATCGGTGAATCGTTACACGCCGTTATGTTCTGTCAGCACATTTCCGGGTAGCGGAAGGTGCGTTTTTGGTAGTTGCGAAGGGTCAGGCCCTGTTCATCACGGTCGATAACCGCGTTGGGCATGAGCGGGATCTTGCCGCCGCCGCCGGGGGCGTCGATGACAAAGGTGGGAACGGCATAGCCGCTGGTGTGGCCGCGCAGGCCGCTGATTATCTCCAGCCCCTTGTCGACCGGGGTTCGGAAATGGGCCGAGCCGCTGATCGGGTCACACTGATACAGGTAATAGGGGCGGACCCGCATCTTGATCAGGCCATGCATCAGCTGTTTCATGGTCGGGACGTTGTCGTTGATCCCCTTGAGCAGGACGGTCTGGGAGCCCAGGGGAATGCCGGCATCGGCCAGCATGTTGCAGGCGCGTGCGGTCTCCGGTGTGCACTCGTCAGGATGGGTAAAATGGAGGCTCATCCACACCGGGTGATAGCGACGGAGCATCCGGACCAGATGCGGAGTAATGCGCTGGGGCAGGACGGCCGGAACCTTGGTACCGATGCGGATCATCTCCACGTGCGGGATCTGGCGCAGGCGACTGAGCAGCCATTCGAGACGCTCATCGCTGAGGAGCAGGGGATCTCCACCGGAGAGGATCACGTCACGGATGGCGGGATGAGTGGCGATATAGTCAAGGATCCGCTCGAAACGTTTCTTGTCCGGAAAGACCGCGCCATGGCCGACCACCCGTGAACGGGTGCAGTAGCGGCAGTAGGTGGAGCAGAAATCATGGACCAGGAACAGGACTCGGTCAGGGTAGCGGTGGATCAGGCCTGGGATAGGGCTCTGGGCCTCCTCACCGAGGGGGTCGTCGGCCTCGCCAACACCCTGGGTCAGCTCGTGGATGGTCGGGATGACACTGCGGCGCAACCCCTGATTGGGATCGTTGGCGTCCAGCAGGCTCATGTAATAAGGGGTGACACCCAGGGGCAGACGGTCGCCGATGTGATCCAGTGCCTGTTCTTCGTCCGGCGAGAGATTCAGCATGGCCCGAATCTGTTTGGCGTGACGGATGCGATGGGACACCTGCCACTGCCAGCTGTTCCATTCTTTACTGGAGATTCCGGGAAAGAAACGGCGGCGAAATTTTGTGCTGGTGGGGGAGATACGGACGGTGCGATGGATAGGAAAAGGGACAATGGTGGATTCCGACCTGGAGAAGGGAGAAAGGCCGGTGTACTGAAGTGGGGTCAGGGCATAATTGTCCGGAGGCTCATCATCTTCGCTGCCCAAAATCTGCGGGTCGGCGCTGGCTGTGATCTGCTGGTTGCAGAGGATCTGTTCCATTGTGTAACTCCCTTTTCTGTGGTTGTTTTGTGATCGTGATCACGGATTGAGAAGTAAGGTGGTATTTTTCGCAACTATAGATTTTTTTCAGCTCAGCGCAAGCATATTTTTCATAGGAGCGAAGTTTTTTTATTAAAAGTGGTGTTTGTGTTTTTTGATTTAAAAAATAGATATTCATTATGAGTAGTTAAGTGTTTTGTTTGAGGTGGTGCAATGTGGATTAAATGATCCTTGGAAGCAGAGTGACTGGAACCAAAAAAGCCCGACTGCCGATGCTCGTGAGAGCGGTGGCAGTCGGGCCGGGGGAGGAGGGGGAAAATCTCAGGCGGCCCCAGGAAAAGGGGCCTGTCTGGTCAGTGTCTTAATAGTGGCCGTAGCCCATGCCATAGCCATGACCGTAGCCTCTGTCAGATCCATTATTCATACCGTATCCATGGCCGCAGCCTCTTTCGGACTCGTTATTCATGCCGTATCCGTGGCCTCTGTCGAAACCGTTATTCATGCCGTAGCCACGCCCGTAGCCTCCGCGGCCGTTATTCTCCATCATGATACCATTGAGGCCGGCGGTCTTGGCCTTCTGGTGCATCGTGTTGCGCAGATCAAAGAGCTCACCGCTCAGTTTGGCAGCCAGGGTGGCATTTGGATTGGTGTTCTGCATTACGGCGCGATGTGCGGCTTGTTTTTCAACGATCTGTTTGCGGAGGGCCTGGTTCTCTGTGTGGAATGTTCTGATCTTGTCCAGGGTCTCCTGGTCAAGCTGGGTGTTCTGTGTGGCACCTGGGTGGTTGAGCGAACGGTTGGCGCCAGGGCCGGGTGCTGCGGTAGCGATCTGGATGGTAGCGAGGCCGATGGTACTGATCAGGGCGGTTACAACGAGTGCTTTTTTCATGGTCAATCTCCTTGGTTGAAAGAATGGAAAGAAGGTGGGGTCTGTCCCGTGTTTGACCTTATAGAAGCAATGGCTGTGCCAGAAATGATATTATTCAGTAATTGTCTGGTATCGCTGTGTTAAATTTTAAAATCACCGAGTTGTCTGTTGGGCTGTTCGTGTTGTGACGGGAAAAAAATACCCAGCCTCACTCGAGGCTGGGTTAAAAGGGGGCAACTGGCGATACAGCATCAAGGGCTGATGCCTGCCGGGAAGGTGACGCGCCGCTCCCGGATTATTTGCGGGACTGGTTTTTGTTCAGAACCAGATAGAAGGTGTTGTTCTGGCGGGAAATGACCAGGAGGATTTTGTCTTTGGCCGCCTGGTAAATCGTGCTGAAGGTCTTGGTCGAGTCTACCGGCTGTTGATTGAGTTCCAGGATCACATCGCCAGGCCGCAGCCCTGCCTGCTGGGCACTGCTTTCTGGTTTGATGCCGACGACCACCACCCCTTGTTTGATCCTGGGGTTGATTTCATACTGATCCCGGGTGGTTGGGCTTAAGGGAGCCAGGCTGAGCCCGGTCAGTACGCCCTTGTTTTCCTCCTGGGCCGTGTTGCCAGCCATGTCTTCGGGCTGGGCCATCAGGTGAACCGTGATGGTTTTTTCGTGTCGATCGCGCAGGATCTCAAGGGTGATCGTGACTTCCGAGCCCAGACCGGCAATGGTGTTGCGCAGGTGGCCGGCATTGTCAATGACCTGATGATTGACCTTGTGGATGATGTCACCCCGTTTAAGGCCGGCCCGGGCCGCCGGACTGTCGTCAATGATGTCTGAGACCAGGACCCCGCTGTTCATCTCCAGACCCAAGGCCTCGGCCAGGTTGCGGTCCAGATCCTGGATGGCGACACCGAGCCAGCCGCGGATCACCCGGCCATGGGTGATCAGGCTGTCCATCACCATGCGGGCCATATCAGAGGGGATGGCAAAGCCGATGCCCTGGTAGCCCCCGGATCGGCTGATAATGGCCGAGTTGATGCCGATTAGTTCACCACGGAGATTGATCAGGGCGCCGCCCGAGTTGCCGGGGTTGATGGCGGCATCGGTCTGGATGAAGTCTTCATAGTCGTTGATGCCCACATCGGCCCGGCCCTTGGCCGAGATGATGCCCATGGTCACGGTATGGCCAAGGCCAAAGGGGTTGCCGATAGCCAGGACCACCTCGCCCAGGCGCATTTTGCTGGAATTGCCGATGGGTAGAGGTTTAAGGTCATTTGGAGTTTTTTTGAGGCGGATGACGGCCACATCACTTTTGGGGTCGGTACCAACGATTTCGGCCTCCAGTTCGCGGTTGTCGGCCAGGGTGACCAGGATCTCCTCGGCGTTTTCCACCACGTGGTTATTGGTGAGAATGATACCGTCCCGAGAGACGATGACTCCCGAGCCCAGACTCTTTTCCTGACGATCACGGGGGACATCAAAATTGCGGCCAAAAAACTCCTTAAACAAAGGATCATTGAAAAAGGGGGACTGAGGCTGACGGCCCTGGCTGTGAATGATCTTGGTCGATGAGATGTTGACCACGCTGTCCACACTGGCTTCAGCCACATCGGCAATGATGGTGGTGCCGTTGTGGTCCAGGGCGACCAGCGCACTGGTGGCACCGGTGGCTGGACTGGTGCAGGTGAGGGTGGCAAGGCAGAGGATGATCAGCAGGGGGGCAAGTCGTCTGTGGCGCATGGGGTGTACTCCTGACAATGGGCGGAATAAAAGGGACTCCATCAATGATGGTACAGAATAAGATCGCGCTGTCACCTTGTCCAGTTTTTTTGATCCTCTGGGGCACCAAAGATTGTGTGGCTTCATCATCTTTGGTGCGTGGTTCCGCTCTCTGGTCTCTCATGGGGGAGACCAGTGGTGACAGGTTGCGTGAAGTCTTGTTTTGTATGCAGATCCAGAGGGTTATGCTAAAGATACTTTCTTTGGCTTACGTGTCGCGTTCGATGTCCCGATGAAAGACCTTGAGGGGGATTGGCAGGTGGCTGAGGTGCTGCTTCAGTGCCTCGATCACGGCCACTGAACGATGGCGTCCGCCGGTACAACCAACAGCCAGAATTAATTCCTTTTTGTGGAGGCGATTGTGTTCGGCGATGATATGGAAAAGGAGAGGTTGCAGCAGTTCGAGAAAACGGCGTCCCTCAGGAGAGTTGAGGACATACTCCTGAACGGCCGGGTCCAGGCCGCTGTAAGGGCGCAGGGTCTCTATCCAGTAGGGGTTGGGCAAGAAACGAACATCGAAGACCAGACTGGCTGCGGGCGGCTCATGGTATTTGAAGCCGAAAGAAAACAGGGTCAGTTGGAGCTTTGCAGAGGTCTGTTCAGGCATAAGGGTCCCTGGGACAGGAAAGGATGTACTTTTACAATCAGGATAACTCTTTTATAATAAAGCGTTCCGGTTATGAACGCAAGGGGCATGGGCTGCGTGCAGAGTCTGGCCAAAAGTACCTATCCACCTTAATGCCGAAATCGGGCGTTAAGGTCGGAATTGTAACTGTTCAGGAGTGCCACAGCTGCGAGAAAGAGGTCTGCGAAGT
>CALENA010000035.1 GCA_937910875.1 uncultured Desulfobulbaceae bacterium
TCGCTGGATTTTGAGTCCAGTGCGTCTACCAGTTTCACCACTTCGGCATGGCATCTGTAATTACCGCAGGAGCTTGGGCTCGTCAAGCAGAATCGAGCCTCAGGTGTGGTCCTGGGTGCGGATTTGGTGGGTTTGGGCGTTTGCGGGACGGGCTTTATTGCGAGGTCTCGAGGAAAACCGTGCGCAGCTTGTAGAAGTACACCACAGCTGACCAGATGGCAGTGACCAGGGCGATGTAGAGCAAGACCAGGCCGATCTCGTACTGGTAGGGCACGGGCAGGACGCCCAGGGGAAAGATCAGGAAGCCAAGTCCGAAATATTGGAAGTTGCTTTTGATCTTTCCAATCCGGTCTGCGGGGACGACCTTACCTGTGGAGGCTGCCAGTCCTCGCAGGCCGGTGATCACGATCTCACGACAGATGATCAGCAGGCAGAGCCAGGCCGGGACCCGGTCCAGAGGAATGAGCATGACCATGGCTGTGGTCACCAGGACCTTGTCGGCCAGGGGGTCCATCAGTTGGCCAAGCACGGTTTCACTGGCCATCTTGCGCGCCGCATATCCGTCGGCAAGATCAGTCAGGGCCGCGATAATAAAGACCCAAAAAGTCCAGAGGGCGATGGTTGTGTCCTGTTCCAGAGAAAACAGGGTGATCAGAACCGGAATGAGGGCGAAACGAAAGCCGGTCAGGATATTGGGCAATGTCAGCAGGTGATTCATTCCAGGTGTTCAGTGTTATTTGGTTAATGGTTCAGAGCCAGTGGAGCGGGCATGGTCTCTTGCTGGAAGGAGCGGAAGAGCAGGAGGACCTTTCGGACATATTCTTTTGTTTCAGCGATCTCCGGGATGGCTCCGGTTTCCTCGACTCGTTTGGGGCCTGCGTTGTATGCAGCCAGAGCCAGGCCCAGCTGGTTGTCGAAGCGGTTCAAAAGCTCTTTGAAATAACGGCTGCCACCGGCAATATTCTGCCACGGATCAAAGGAATTGTCTATCTGTAGTTCAATGGCCGTAGCCGGCATGAGCTGCATCAGTCCCCGTGCCCCCTTGGGTGAGAGGGCATAGGGATTGAAGTTGGACTCCGTTTGAATGATGGCCTTGATCAGCCTCGGGTCCAGATGATAGAGCTGCCCTGCACGTGTGATCTCCTGGTCATATTGATCTGTGGCCAGAGTCGGGCTGAACAGTGGTGGCGCGACCCTGGCCTTGGTTTGCTGCAAGCCTTCATTGAGTGCTCTGCAGGTCGACCAGGCCGGGGCATTGGTGTATTGTATCCGGCCGCGGCCATCCACGCAGGCATAGAGCTCGGCCCGGGCCCTTTGTTGTCCAGGCCCGACCAGGGTTGTCAGGAGCAGGACAAGGCCCAGCAATCTGCCGGATGATCCCATGGCTGACTTATTTCTTCCGTTTTTCCCAGTCGGCCAGGAACTGCTCCATGCCGATGTCGGTCAGGGGGTGTTTGGCCAGCTGCTCAATGACTTTCAGAGGGATGGTGGCGATATCGGCTCCGATCAGCGCCGCATCCAGGACGTGCAGGGGATTGCGAACGCTGGCCACAATGACCTCACTGGCATAGCCGTAGTTCTGGTAAATGGTCATGATGTCACTGATCAGATCCATGCCCTGATGGCTGATGTCATCGAGGCGACCGACAAAGGGGCTGACATAGGTTGCGCCGGCCTTGGCCGCAAGCAGAGCCTGGGTTGCGGAGAAGACCAGGGTGACGTTGGTTTTGATGCCCAGATCGGTCAAGGTCTTGACGGCCTTGAGGCCTTCAACGATCATCGGGATCTTGATGACGATATTGTCGCTCATGGCGGCCAGGATCTTGGCCTCTTTGACCATGCCCTCGGCCTCGAGGCTGATTACTTCGGCGCTGACCGGGCCGTCAACGATGGCGCAGATCTCTTCGAGGATGGTCTCGAAGGGCTTGTCTTCGCGGGCGATCAGCGACGGGTTGGTGGTGACGCCATCGACCATACCCATGGCCACGCCTTTTTTGATTTCATCAATGTTGGCGGTATCAATAAAAAATTTCATGATTGTTCTCCTTGTTGGTCGAGAAATTTTCTGCAGCACTCTTCACTGCAAAAGTAGAGTAGTTTTTTATCATGGTGGAGACGAATGGCCTGGGTCCGGGGAACAAGGCTGTGACAGAGAGGGTCTTCTTCCAGGATGTCGATAATGTCGGTGTCCTGATCGCCCTGTTGTTTGGTGTTTTTTTGCTCTTTTTTGCCCGGTTTGCTGCGGAACTGGCCGAGCAGCAAACGATAGCCGATATAGATAAGAATGGCAATCAGGATCAGCTTGATCGGGCTCATGTCTATTCCTTGTCTGATTGAGCGGGTCTGCCTGATGAGTGAGTCAAGCCTTGTTCTTTCTGCCAGTGCTGCTTATTGATACGTTGCTGTGGGGCGTGTCCTCCCAGGATGCGGCCGACTAATCGCTGCTGCATCTCAAAAGGCCCCAGTCCGGTGAGAGGGTGGTGCCAGTCCGGGAGGATCTCGGCCAGTGGCGCCAGGACAAAGAGGCGCTGGGCCAGCTGGGGATGAGGGATGACCAGATTGCCCGAGGCGATAACCGTGTTCCCGTAAAAGAGGATGTCCAGGTCCAGGCTCCGGTCCTGGTAGCCCTCTCCTGATTCTGTGCGGCGTCGCCCAAATTCCGTCTCAACCTCCAGCAGCATTTTCAGTACATCCTGCGCGCTGAGTCTGGTTGTGGCCAGACCTGCGGCGTTGATAAAATCCTGCGCGCTGGTCATGGAGACCGGCGCCGTCTGGTAGGGCGAGGACAGAGCAAGCAGGTTCAGGCCCAACTCCCCCAGACGTTGCCAGGCCGCCTGGATGATGCTCTTGCCGTCGCCCAAATTTGAACCCAGACCGATGCCAATATACTCGCTGGTCCCCTGCCCTGGCACGTTGCTCTGGTTCCTTCCTACAGGTCCTGCAGGCCGAGAACGTCGAACATGGAGTAGAGACCTGGCTTCTTGTCGGCCACCCAGGCCGCAGCCTTGGCCGCTCCTTGCGCAAAGTTGTCGCGGCTGTGGGCCCGGTGCGTGATCTCGATCCGCTCGCCTGGTCCGGCAAAGTAAATGGTGTGTTCACCAACGATGTCTCCGCCCCGGATGGTCTGGATACCGATCTCCTGTTTGGTCCGTTCGCCGATCATGCCCGACCGCTCAAAGACTCCGACCTTGGCCAGATCGCGGCCCACGCCCATGGCGGCCATTTCACCCAGTTTCAGGGCTGTGCCACTGGGGGCGTCTTTTTTCTTGTTGTGGTGGAGTTCGACGATCTCGATGTTGTAGTCGTCGCCCAGGATGGCGGCTGTCTTGGCCGCCAGTTTGAACAGCACATTCACGCCAACGGCCATGTTCGGGGCCTGGACACAGGGAAAGGTGCGGCTCAGCTCAGCCAGTTCGGCCAGTTCATCAGCGCTCAGTCCGGTGGTGCCGATGACCATGGCCCGATTTTTCTGGGCGGCCAGGCGGGCAAATTCCATGGTTGCGGTGTGGAAGGTGAAGTCGATGATCACATCGCCCTGATCGATGGCCGCTGCCAGTCCTTCAACAATGGTGACACCACTCTTGCCCCAGCCCCCCATTTCGCCCGGGTCCCGCCCGATGGCTGGACTGCCCGCAGCCTCGAAGCCGGCGGTATAGTTGAGTTGCGGGTGGTCATGAACCATCTGGCCGATACGCTGGCCCATGCGGCCGGCTGCTCCGGCAATGATAACATTAATCATAGTTTCTCCCGTGTTGCAGATGAAAAAAGGGTGGTGGCACAGTGGTTATAGAAGGCCGTTCTGGGTCATGGCCGTCTTGAGTCGACCCAGGGAGGCCTCATCGATCCGGGTCAGGGGCAGACGCGGCAGGCCGCTTTTGATCTTGCCCATGAGCTCGACCCCTTTTTTGGCCGGCACCGGGTTGGGGGCGCAGAACATGGAGGTCATGAGCGGGAAAAGGCGATAGTGGATCTCGTTGGCCCGCGCGATGTCTCCGGCCAGGGCTGCTTCCATCAGGGTGGCCATGCCGGCCGGATCGACGTTGGAGGTCACCGAAATAACGCCCTTGCCGCCGACCATGACCGTGGGCATGGCGGTGAAGTCATCGCCTGACAGGAGGATGAAGTCCTTGGGGCAGAGGCGGATGATCTCGCTGATCTGCTGGAGGCTGCCGCAGGCCTCCTTGATGCCGATGATGTTTGGAATCAAGGCCAGTCGGGCCACGGTCTCGGGCAGCATGTTGATGGAAGTACGCCCGGGGACGTTATAGAGAAACATGGGGATATCCACGGCCTCGGCAATGGTCTTGAAATGCTGATACAGCCCTTCCTGGCTTGGTTTGTTGTAGTAGGGAGTCACCGACAGAACCGCATCGGCGCCACTGCTCTTGGCGCTCTGGTTCAGTTCAATGGCCTCGGCGGTATTATTGGCCCCCGTGCCGGCGATGACCGGGACCCGGCCGGCCACGGTCTGCACAGTCAAATCTATGACCCGCTTGTGCTCATTAAAGTCGAGAGTGGCGGATTCACCGGTGGTCCCACAGGGCACGATGCCGTGGGTGCCGCCTGCGATCTGAAACTCGATGAGATCGATCAGCCCCTGCTCGTCCACCTGGTTATCGATGAATGGGGTGACGATGGCCACGATTGCGCCGTGATATCTTTCCATGCTTTGTTTCTCCTCTCGTGTTCTTGAAATGCTTCCTATCCCGGATTGGTTGGGGATGGGCATCAATTTGTATGGCGAAGCCGTGATCAGCGGAGGGCTTCAGCCGTGAGTTGTCCTTCGTATATGATTCGAGCCGGACCTTCCAGAAAGACCTGGTCGGCGCGAGTGGTGTTTGAGTCGATTGTCAGGTCAAAGCGGATGGTCAGTTGATCGCCGCCTGAGGTGATGACTCTCACCGGTGAGACCGTATGTCCGGCCATGGTTGCAAAAATAGCAGAGGCCACGGCCCCGGTGCCGCAGGCCATGGTCTCATCCTCGACCCCGCGTTCATAGGTGCGGACCCGGATGGTGTTGTCACCCAGTACCTGTACAAAATTGGCATTGGTCCCGGCAGGTTGAAACATCTTGTGCATGCGGATGGCGCGTCCCCATTTTTTGAGCGGAAAATCTTCCCCCTTGTCGATAAAAAGGATGGCATGGGGGACGCCGCTGTTCATGAACTGCACAGTCTTGTTCTGACCATCAAGAGTCACTGTCAGGTCGCGGCGCATGTCAAAGGGGGCTGTCATCAGCAGGCTGACCTCATGCCGGTCAGGTCCAAGACCATCTATGATCTCGGCCTTGATGATTCCGGCCAGAGTTTCAAAGCGCATGGTCCGGCCGGCAATTCCCCTTTCAAAGGCAAATCTGGCGGCACAGCGGGCGCCGTTGCCGCACATCTCGGCCAGCGAACCGTCTGCATTGTAGAAGCGCCAGGAGAAATCAGCAGTTGCGGAAGCCTCGATCAGGATCAGGCCATCGGCTCCGGCGGCAAACATGCGGCGACAGACCTGTCTGGCAAAGGATGCCTGCTCGTTTTCGGGAATCAGGGGCTGCCGGTGGTCAATGACGATAAAATCATTGCCGGTGCCGCTCATCTTGGTGAAGGGGATGGGGAAATTCATGGTTATTCCGGGATGTGCTCGCCGTTAATCAAGGATTCAAGGGTTTCCCGCTCGCGGATCACGGTGTAGGAGGTCCCATCCACCAGGACCTCGGCCACCCGGGGCCGTGAGTTGTAGTTGGAGGACATGGTAAAGCCATAGGCCCCGGCGCTCATCACCGCCAGCAGGTCGCCCTGCTGCACCCGTGGCAGGGCCCGGTCACGGGCCAGAAAATCGCCTGTCTCACAGATCGGGCCGACAATATCCACCTGTTCAAGGACGGCCCCCTGCTCCACAACCGGTTCAATCTGGTGAAAGGCGTCATAGAGACTGGGGCGGGTCAGATCATTCATGGCCGCATCGACGATCACGAATTTTTTCTCGCTGAC
>CALENA010000036.1 GCA_937910875.1 uncultured Desulfobulbaceae bacterium
TGTCTCTTTCTGGTCTTTGGCTCCCATGTTCAGTACACCATCAACAGGCGGGTCAAGGCCGAGCAGGCCCTGAGCGAGAGTGAGCTCAAGTATCGGAATATCCTTGAGAGTATGGTCGAGGGATACTATGAGATCGACAGTCAGGGTCAGGTTCTGTTCTGCAATGAATCCATGGCCCGATTGCTCGGGTATTCCAGGGAGCGGCTACAGGGGATTAATCTGCGTCGACTTCTGGTCAAGGAAGATCGTGAGCGTTTTTTCCTGCGGCCCTCGGAGATTGACGGCGGGACTCCCCGGGTCTTTGAAGGTCGAGTCGTCACGCGCAGTGATGAGCAACGTTTTGTGGAGGCCTCTTTGCTGCCGCTCATGGATGTCAGAGGCGAGGTGATCGGGTTGCGCGGGGTGGTTCGTGACATCACCCGACGTAAAGAGATGGAGGCGGCCATTGAAGAGTCGAACCGCAATATTGCCGAAGCCCGGACCGGGACCATTCTCAGTCTGGCCAAACTGGCCGAGTTTCGCGACCCTGAGACCGGCAACCACCTGGAACGGATGTGGGAGTATGTCAGAATCCTGGCCCGGGAGTTGTCATCTCTGCCCAAGAATTTTGATTATATTACCGAAGAATATATCGAAGATCTGTATCAGTCTGCAATCCTGCACGATGTCGGCAAGGTCGGTATTCCGGATGCGGTTCTGCTCAAGCCCGGTCCTTTGAGCCCGGAAGAATTTGAGATCATCAAGAGTCATCCGGTTATTGGCGGGAATGCCCTGGATCTGGTCGATGCCAAGGTTCGGGGGCAGTCCTTTCTGACCCTGGCCAGGGAGATTGCCTATGGGCATCATGAAAAATGGGATGGCAATGGGTATCCAAAGGGGCTTGCAGGGGAGAATATTCCGGCCTCGGCCCGATATACGGCCTTGGCCGATGTCTATGATGCCCTCACTTCAAAACGGGTTTACAAGGAAGGCTTCAGTCATGAACAGGCGCGGGATATCATTGTCAGCGAGCGGGGGCGTCATTTTGATCCTGAGGTGGTTGACGCCTTTCTTGCCCGGGAGTCCGAGTTTCTGGAGATCTGTGGACGATTACAAGAGGAGAAAGAAACCTTGTTCATCAGAAATCAGAAGGAATCAGGTCATAAGGAAACAAGTCATAAGGAAAGTGCATGAGTGAGCAGGTGGTCTCAGCAGAACGACCGAGTCGTGGGCGGCAGATCCTGCTGCGAATTTTTTTGTGTACCCTGATTGTAGGTCTGGGGCTGGGCGGATTCCGCCTGCTCAAGGGAATGAAAAAACCGCCGATCCAGGCCCAGCAGGTCGAGCAGCCGCTCAAGGTCGAGGTTCGGGAGGTGGTCTTTGCGGATGCCCAGGTCCTGATCCGGGGCTATGGCGAATTGCGTTCCCGTCGGACAGTCGAGATGGCCGCCGAGGTGGCCGGGAGAGTCACGGCTGTTCATCCTCGTCTGCAGGTGGGTGAGATTATTGAACAGGGCGAAGTGCTCTTTGTTATCGATGATCGTGATTATCTGAGTGAATTTGAGAGTAGTCGTGACAGGCTGGCTATTCTGGAGCGGGATACGGTTCTGGCCAGAAAGGAGTTTGAACGGCTGGCCGGTTTGTTGGCGAGCCACCGGGTTGGTAATCAGTCGGCCGTGGACCGCGCCGAACAGGCGGCCAATACCGTGGCCGATCGACTGGCCCAGGTTCGCCAGACCATGGTCCGGGCCGAGACCAATCTGGCCCGCTGCCGGGTCACCGCCCCGTTTCGGACGCGGATTACGACCAAGAGCATAGAGCAGGGGCAGTATGTCACCCCAGGACGCATGGTGTTGGGTCTGGCTGATGACTCGTTTCTCGAGATTGAGGTCAGTTTGGACAGTCGTGATGTGAGTCGCTGGCTGCGCTTTGACGGAGAGACAGACCCTGAGGCTGCCTGGTTTGCGCCGGTGAGTCAGGTCCCCTGCCAGGTCAGCTGGACCGAGGATGCGGGACGGAGTCTTACCGGAGAGGTGCATCGTATCAGCCGTTTTGATCCCGAGACCCGGACCGTGGACGTGGTGATCAGACTGCAGCCTGGCAGTGATCAGAATCAGCCCCTGGTGGCTGGAATGTTTTGTTCTGTAGAAATCCCGGGGAAGACATTGACCGAAGTCGTGGCCCTGCCCCGTTGGGCGGTCAGTTTTGAAAACACCGTCTATCTGGCCCGGGCAGGTCGTCTGGCCACGGTGCCGGTTCATGTGGCCAGGACCCAGGGTGATCTGGCCTATGTGGACCAGGGCCTGCAGTCGGGAGAACAGGTGATTGTCACCCGACTGATCGAGCCTCTGGAGAACAGTCTTCTGCAGATCATGGGCCCGGAGGCGGAGCAGCGGAGCGGGCAGCAGCCATGAAGCAGCTCCTGGGAGCCTTTGCCAGAAATACGGTCTTTGCCAATATCCTGCTGCTACTGATCTTTTTTGCCGGTGGTCTGGCCACGTTGTCCATGATCCGGGAGAGTTTTCCCGAGTTTTCCTATGATATGATCTCGATCACGGTCGAGTATCCCGGTGCCGATCCCGAGGAGGTGGAGGAGGGAGTCAGTCAGAAGATCGAAGAGGCGCTGGAAACGGTGGAGGGGCTTGAGCAGTATACCACCAAGTCCATGGAGAACAGGGCCTCGGTGACCGTGGAGGTCAAGAAGGGGTATGATCTGCCGCGGGTTCTGGATCAGGTCAAGTCGCGGGTCAATGCCATCTCCACCTTTCCTGTGTCGGCCGAAAATCCGGTGATCACCGAGATCGTGCGCAAGGAATCGGTGCTGCTCCTGGCCCTGTCCGGCGACCTGGGGGAGAAACAGCTGAAGGAATGGGCGGATCGGGTCCGGGATGAGGTCAAGCTGCTGGAGCCGGTCTCTCAGGTGGAAACTTATGGTGGCCGGGATTATGAGATCGGGATTGAACTCTCCGAAGAGAAACTGCGTCAGTACAATCTGACCTTTGATCAGGTTGCCGCGGCCGTGCGGCAGTCGAGCCTGAATCTGGCCGGTGGTACCCTGAGGACCATCGGCGAAGAGATCCGAATCCGGACTGTGGGCCGTAAATATACGGGTGCCGAGTTGGCGGGAATCGTGGTCGTGGCGCGGCCCGGTGGTGAGTTGATCACCCTGGACCGCCTGGCTCGTATCGATGACGGCTTTACTGAAGATCCGATTCTGGCCGAGATTGACGGCAAGCGGGCCATGTTTGTCATGATCTACAAGACCAGCGACGAGGATGCCCTGGATATTGCCGGTGCCGTTCGGGCCTATGTGGCGGCAAAACAGCAGAGCCTGCCCCCGGGGGCGGCCATTGAGGTCTTTTACGATACCACGGATGCTCTGCAGGCCAGGATCGACCTGCTGACCCGGAACGGCCTGATCGGTCTGGGGCTGGTCTTTTTTATCCTCTGGCTCTTTCTTGACCTGCGTCTTTCCTTCTGGGCCGGGCTGGGAATCCCCACATCTATCTGCGGAGCCATGTTCATCCTCTGGGTCTCGGGGGTGACCATCAACATGATCTCGCTCTTTGGTCTGATCATGGTCCTGGGGATTGTGGTGGATGATGCCATTGTGGTGGGTGAGGCCATCTATGTCCATCGTCAGGCGGGAGATTCCCCGCTTCAGGCGGCTATCGGGGGCGTGAACGAGGTGGCCATGCCCATCCTGGCGGCGGTGACCACCACCATTGTCGCCTTTATTCCGCTGGCCCATGTGGGTGGCGTGATGGGTAAGTTTGTCTCGATTCTGCCCATGGTGGTGATCTCCTGTCTGTTGATCTCGCTTGTTGAGAGCCTGTTTCTGCTCCCGGCCCACCTCAGCCATCTGCCGGATCTGCATCGTCCCCGAACCCTCCCTGGAATCCTGGGTTGGCCCGGTCGGGTACGTCTGGGCCTGGCGCGTGGTTTTGAAACGTTTATTGATGTTCGCTACCGGGGCTTTGTCACCCAGGTTTTGAACTGGCGTTATGTCTCGCTTTCCGTGGCGGTGGCCGTCCTTTTCCTCAATCTGGGGCTGGTTCAGGGGGGCCTGGTCAAGTTCCAGGTCTTTCCCAAGCTTGACGGCTTTGTGGTGACCTCGACCGTGGAGTTTCCCGAAGGGACGCCACCGGCCATGACCACGGCGGCCCTGAAGGAGATCGAAGCCGCCTTTGTCCGTCTTGCCGAGCGGACGCCGACGCTCTCGGGCGAGTCATTGATCCGTCGAAAACTGGTCCTGGTCGGACAGAGCCTGTCCGGGAGCATGGGCGCCACCGGGCCGCACATGGGTTCTGTGCAGGTGATTCTGCTTGAGTCGGAGGCACGTGGAGTCCATTCCAATGATCTGCTCATCGCCTGGGAGCAGGAGGTCGGGACTCTGCCCGGAGTCAAGGCTCTGACCTTTGAGGGAATGGCGGCCGGCCCGGCCGGGGCCGAGATCGAGGTCTGGTTCCAGGGGCGGGAGATGGCCATGCTCGCCGCGGCCGCAGATGATCTGGAGGGGCGATTGACCCGTTTTCAAGGTGTGAATCAGATCCGTTCAGATTACGGTCAGGGCAAGAATGAGCTGCAGTTGCGTCTCAAACCCGAGGCCAGGACTCTGGGGCTGAGCGTCCAGGATCTGGCAGGCCAGGTGCACAGTGGATTTTATGGTCAGGAGGCCTTTCGGCTGCAGCGGGGCAGTGATGATATCCGGGTCAAGGTTCGTTATCCGGCCGATCAGCGGCAACGGATTTCGGATCTGGAGTCCATCCGTATCCGCACCAAGACCGGGCGTGAGGTGCCGTTGGGCGTGGTGGCCGAGATCAGTCTGGTGCCGGGCTATTCGACCATCACCCGGACCGATGGTCTCCGCCGGATCGTGGTCACGGCCGAGGTTGACGCCCACCTGGCCAATGCCTCTGAGGTCTTTGCCGAGTTGGATGGCCATGATTTTCCTGAGCTCAAAAACCAATATCCCGGACTGCAGATTTCCATGCAGGGGTCAAAGAAAAACACCAGGGAATCCTTTGATTCTCTGCGAATCGGCTTTCCCCTGGCCCTGGTTGGCATCTTCGTGATCATTGCCACCATTTTCCGCTCCTATGTTCAGCCGCTGGTGATTCTGTTCACCATTCCCTTTGGAATTATCGGGGCTATTTTGGGTCATCTGCTCCTGGGCTACAACCTGTCAATGATGTCGGTCTTTGGCATGGTCGCCCTCTCAGGGGTGGTGATCAATGATGCCATTGTCCTGATTGAGCGGGTCAACAGAAATCTTGAGAAGGGCAGTCCGCTCAAACAGGCTATTATTGATGGCGGCTGTCGTCGTTTTCGGGCCATTTTCCTGACCTCATTGAGTACGGTGGGTGGTCTGGCCCCTCTGATTCTTGAAACAGACATGCAGGCCAAATTTCTGATCCCCATGGCCCTGTCCGTGGCCGGTGGGGTGATTTTTGCCACCGGTCTGACCCTGGTCCTGGTCCCGAGTCTGTTGATGATTTTAAGTGATTTGAGGTGCCTGTTGAGTTACCTGCGCACCGGCCTGTGGCCGCTTCGGGAGGCGGTGGAGCCTCGATCCGGAGACGTGGGAGAATAAGGGTGCGGTCCATCGTCAGCCTGACCAGGAGTGATTCGTGAACCGACCTGGCAGGAAGGATGAGACTGATCAAAGCCGGGTCAGCAGCTGAAAAAAAAGCATACAGGGGTCTTGACTTAGTTTCTTAGAATATGCTATAGATGGCGCTTACCAATCCTCGGTAGCTCAGTTGGTAGAGCGGGTGACTGTTAATCACCTTGTCGGCGGTTCGAGTCCGTCCCGGGGAGCCAGAACATTCAAGCCCGGTCATTTGATCGGGCTTTTTACTTTATTGATTGTACCGTCGGGGCGTGGCGCAGCCTGGTAGCGCGCCTGCCTTGGGAGCAGGAAGTCGTAGGTTCGAATCCTATCGCCCCGACCATTTATCTTTTAAAAAAATGGGATATTGGCTGCACATGCCAATATCCCATTTTTTTTGTCATTTACGCGTAACATCGGTAGAGTGTGCGTATCGTAGCTAATCCCCTTGCAGGTCGTGAACATGACCCGCTCGTAACCAGTATGCAATTCTGTTGATGACCACGAAGTAAAAGCTGGTTCTGTGTGGTACAATTATTTTTATTTTCTCTTGCACTCCTGTATGTGGCAACGTAGTATTTTTTCACATAGCAAATTGCTATACGTGGAATTTTTACCAAGGAGAGATTCATGAGACTTGTAACCAGATCAGATTTTGATGGCCTGGGTTGTGCGGCAATCCTGAAAGAGCTCGACCTGATTGATGATATCAAGTTTGTCCATCCCAAAGATGTCCAGGATGGTCTGGTGAAGGTCGACTCGAATGATATATTGGCGAATATCTCCTATGTGAAAGGGGCTGGAATGTGGTTTGACCATCATTCCAGTGAAGATGAGCGCAAAGAGTATGATGACTTTGCAGGAAAGTGTGATGCAACTGCACTGAGTGCTGCGCGGGTCATTTATGATTATTATGGCGGGTTGGGTCACTTCAGGAATCCGCATCTCGACAGTCTCGTGAAGGCGGTGGATAAAGCGGATTCGGCTTTGTTTACTGTAGAGGAAATTCTCAATCCTGAGGGTTGGGTCCTTCTTTCATTTATCATGGACCCACGTACCGGGCTGGGCCGATACCGTGATTATCGGATCAGTAATTATGTCTTGATGATGGATATGATTGATTATTGTCGAGAAAAAACGTCCACTGCCATACTCAAAATTCCAGATATTCAGGAGCGGGTTGACAGATACTTTGAGCAAACCCAGATTTTTAAGGAGATGCTTCTCCAGAACAGCACCGTGAAGGGTAATGTGGTGATAGTGGATCTTCGTGAGCAGGAAGAGATCTTTGCCGGTAACCGTTTTCTGCTTTACTCACTATTTCCCAAACAGCAGAGTTCCGTGCGGATCATGTGGGGTTTCCGGCGGCAGAATATTGTTATTACCGGTGCTCATAGTGTCGTGAATTCATTGGCGACTGTAGATATCGGTTCCCTTATGTTGAAGTATGGTGGGGGCGGTCATAAGCGGGCAGGAACCTGTCAGGTCCCTGTGGGGGATGCGGATACTGTTCTTGCTGAGGTCGTTGCTGTTCTCAATACCAGGGAGTAGTTGGGCCCGGAACGTCTTTTATCTGCCTGACAAGACCCTGTGGTCATCTCGTGTGATATGGTTCCAGGATATTCCCCTGACATGTAGGTGCAGTAAACGGTAGCCAGTTTTGCTCCGGAGGGCTGACGGGGACTTGCGTCCTTACAAGTTCCCGCGTTCTGGCCTTCAGATGCGCTGAATCTGCTGGTCGTATTTCTTCAAATAGATATCCGAAAGGGTCATGAAGG
>CALENA010000037.1 GCA_937910875.1 uncultured Desulfobulbaceae bacterium
GCTCGCCAATGCCACCGTCGGGGCCGCTGCTGTGGTATCGAGGGTGAAGCTGAAGCTGGCCGCGACGCTCTGGTTGCCAGCCGCATCGGTCTGCCGCACATGGATGTCGTTCACTCCTTCCTCAGCGGTGAAGGTGCTGGTCCAGGTCGCGCCCCCGTCGGTTGAATATTCAACAGTCGCCTCGGTCTCTCCGGTGACACTCAGGGTGTCGTCGCTGGTAATCTTATCCGCATTGTCGGCGCCGGTGTCGCTCGCCAATGCCAACGTCGGGGCCGCTGCCGTGGTGTCGAGGGTGAAGCTGAGGCTGGCCGCATCGCTCTGGTTGCCAGCCGCATCGGTCTGCCGCACCTGGACGTCGTTCATGCCCTCCGCAGCAGCGAAAGTGCTTGTCCAAGTAGTGCCGCCATCGATTGAATATTCTATCGTCGCTCCCGTCTCTGTCCCGGTGACGTTCATTGTCCCGGCGCTGGTGACCTTGTCCGAGCCGCTGCTGCCGGTGTCGCTCGCCAATGCCACCGTCGGGGCCGCTGCTGTGGTATCGAGGGTGAAGCTGAAGTTGGCCGCGACGCTCTGGTTGCCAGCCGCATCGGTCTGCCGCACCTGGACATTATTCACTCCTTCATCAGCGGTGAAGGTGCTGGTCCAGGTCGCGCCCCCGTCGGTTGAATATTCAACTGTCGCGCCATCTTCAATGCCAGCAAGACTCAAGGTGCCGATATGGGTGACCTTGTCCGAGGCATCTGCGCCGGTGTCGTCAACCAGGGTAACAGTTGGGGCCTCCGGGGGGGTTGTGTCGGGGCTGTCTTTGGATTTGTTGTAGGCGATGACCACCCCAGCAGCTATGGCGCTGACCGTAACCGCGCCCAGCGCGAGCATGCCGGCGGAAACGCCAGCTCCCTCCGCCGCGCCGGCCGTCCCGGCTGCTTCGGCGGTACCTGGTGCAGTGGCTTCTACCGCTTCCGCCGCCGTGCCGGCTGCCCCGGCGGTACCTGCTGCAGCGGTTTCTGCCGCTTCCGCCGTGGTGGCAGCGGCAGAAACCCCAACTCCGGCGCCCCCGATATCCGCTTGCGCGATCATCACGTTGCTGTCAGAGGGATCAGCCCCCTCGGCAGCCGGTTGCGAAAAGGAAGAATCGGCTTCTTCTTTTTCTTCTTTTTCGCGTTTGAAGTTGAACTTGGTGCCTTTGTCGCTCAAAGCAGCGAGATCGGCTTGGGCCTCGGGGATGTTGTATTCAAGTCCCGTTGCCTTCGGCTGCTCTGCACTCTGCTGCCCCTTGACGTTGGCAACGGGCTGAACAGGTTGGCGGGCTTCCGCACTGGTGGCGGGCTCTTTCGGCTCAGACTGGGAAGCGGTTGACTTGTTGCTCGCGGGGCCTGTGGACTTCGAAGTTGCGGCCATGGAATCTCTCCCTTTGGTGTCTAAAAAGTTTTTCGTGCTACCAGCGGCTTAGCCACCGATCCTTATGGAAATAATACCTTCGGTTTGCAATGGTTTCAAGGGTTTCTTGAAAAATAACTTTTCTCGTTATGTACATATTCTCGTAATTTTATCAATAAATTTAGAATATTGGTCTGTTGTGGTCGGCGGTTTGTTAAGTAGAGCGTCCTTGAAAAAACATCCATTTGTACATGGCATCATGTGTTTGAGCATGGGATGAAATATACAATAGGCAAATCGATTAACGAAGGATGACCTGAGAGGGCGTCTCCAGGTTAGTGTTAGAGGTGGCCTGATATTTTAACTCAGCTTACCTTCTTAATGCCAACAAAAGTTGCACTTACAAATTGAATCCAGGCCAGGTTAAAGACCGGTGATAGGGCAATAAAAAACCCCTGTTTCCGAAGAGATTCGGGCCCAGGGGTAAAGGGGGGGGCTCTGCAACCTGCAGAGAGGGGTCAGCAACCGCCGATGCCTCAGCCTGCGGCTTTTTTGACCGGGGGCTTGTCGCTGTCAACCGGTCCGGCGATGGCGCTGCGGCTGAGTTTGATCCGGACGTTATCGGCGATCTCAACAGTGATGACCGAGTCGGTCATACCGGTGATGGTCCCGTGGATACCGCCCTTGGTGACGACCTTGTTGCCGTTCTTCAGATCGCTCAGAAACTGCTGGTGCTGCTTGGCCTGCTTCTGCTGTGGGCGGATCAGCAGGAAGTAGAAGACTACAAAGATTAAAATCAGTGGGATGAACGAGGCGATTCCTGCCCCGCCACCAGTGCCTGCGGCCGGTCCTGCAGCGTATGCGATTCCTGTCATGGTATTTCCTCCAGAAAAATGGTTTCCGACCCGGGGGCCGATCGTACTGTTGTTGTTACATTTTAGCCCTGTTCAGGGAAACTTCAATGGATAACATTAATCACTCGTCTTCGAGCCTGCCATAAAAATCCGCGCGCCAGGTGGTAAAACGGTCTTCTTCGATGGCCTGCCGCATCTCGCTCATCAGGTTGAGATAGAAGTGGAGGTTGTGGATGGTGTTGAGCTGGTAGCTCAAGATCTCCCGGCACTGGAAGAGATGGCGGAGATAGGCCCGGGAATAGTTTTGACAGGTGTAGCAGGAACAGCGATGATCGAGTGGGCTGTGGTCGTTGCGGTAGCGACTGTTTTTGATCACCAGCTTGCCGCTGGAGGTAAACAGGGTGCCGTTTCGAGCGTTGCGGGTGGGCATGACACAGTCGAACATGTCGATACCGCGCATGACGCCCTCCACCAGATCCTCGGGTGTGCCGACCCCCATGAGATAGCGGGCGTGGTCAACGGGCAGATGCGGAGTTGTGGCCTCGGTCAGGTCGTACATCAGGTTTTTTTCTTCACCGACACTGAGGCCGCCGATGGCGTAACCGTCAAAGCCGATCTCAATCAGGGCTGCGGCATGCTCCTGGCGCAGGTCAGTATGCATCCCACCCTGGACAATGCCGAAGAGGAGCTGGCCGGTTTCGCGGTCCTGGGCATCGCGGCAGCGTCTGGCCCAGCGGCTGGTGAGTTCGGTGCCCTGGATGGTCTGTTCGCGGGTGGCCGGGTGGGGGATGCAGGTGTCCAGACACATCATGATGTCTGATCCCAGAGCCTCCTGGACCTGGACTGCGATCTCGGGACTGAGGAAGAGCCTGGCGCCATCGAGGTGAGAGCGAAAGGTGGCGCCCTCTTCGGTGATCTTGGCCAGTTCCTTGAGGCTGAAGATCTGGAAGCCGCCGCTGTCGGTGAGAATGGGGCGGTCCCAGTTCATGAAACGGTGCAGGCCACCGAACTCTTTGATCAGTTCGTGGCCTGGCCGGATGAACAGGTGGTAGGTGTTGCCAAGGATGATCTGGGCCTCCATGGCCTTGAGGTCCTCGGGCGTCACGGCCTTGACCGTGGCCTGGGTCCCGACCGGCATGAAGATCGGGGTCTGGATGGTCCCGTGTGGAGTGTGGAGTTCGCCCCGGCGGGCAGCGCAGTCGCTGGCCGTGGTGTGCAGAGTAAAGGGAGGGGTAATGGTCATGGCGGGCCCGTTTTTGGTGAATGAAAAGGTGAGATCATACCTCGCTTAAGTGTTTTTTTCAAGCATGTCCGGGGCAGGGTGACCGGCATAGAAAGGTGCGTCAATGGACTTTGGGGCACGGCTCTGTGAGTCGCGGTGGAGAGCCATCACCAGAATGATCAGCAGCATCTCCGGCAAGTCTCTGCAGGAGTGCTTCTTTTTGCAAACTGAAAAGTTCCGCGCAGGCAATTTTTCTTGAGAGGATAATGTGATATGATACTCTGTGAAGAAGAGAGTGTTGGATGGTGTGGCTGTTGAAAACGCGGGCGGAGACAGTGGGGTTTATTGGGGGCAATATGGAAAATATTTATCTTAACTATCCAGTACATACCTTGGAGGGGGAGTGTGTTCTGCCGGCTGGTCAGTCCTTGAGTCATGAGGTGATTGGCCAACTGATTGCAGGAGGGAGCAGGCCAGCGTCCAGGAAACTGCTCTCTTTCGGGACAGTGCTGAGGGATCTCGACAGTTTTCTCAGGAGTCCGCCTTATAGCACAATTTTTGATGATCCTCAGCAGCTCGACGCCCTGCTTGGCCGTTTGTCGACTGTGGAGATTATCGATCCTGTCCTGGAATCACTCGAATATTTCAAGGAACAGGATTTTCATACCTATCGTCATATTCTGATGGTCTTTCTCCTGTCCTCTTTTCTGGCCGGTTTGCTCGTTGTTGAGCAGGATGCCTGGACCCAGGAGACAGTGGTCGGCCCGGCCCATGACTTTGGCAAGATTTGTATTCCCCTGGGGGTCTTGACCAAACGGACCGCATTGACTCAGGACGAGCGGCAGAGGTTGAAACATCACCCCCTTGCCGGGTATGTGCTCCTGGCCTATTATTACGGGGATGCCAATCACCTTGCCCCTCGGGTGGCCAGAGATCACCATGAAAAACGGGATGGAAGCGGCTATCCGAGAGGCATCACTGATATCGACCCCATGGTTGAGATCGTTGCGGTCAGTGATGTGTATGACGCCCTGATCTCACCTCGGCCCTATCGCCTGGAATCCTATGATAATCGGACCGCCCTGGAGTATTTGACCCAGATGGCCGAGGATGGCAAATTCAGCTGGGAACCGGTGCGGGGACTGGTGGCCCAGAACCGCATTGATAAACCTGATTTCAGGACCTTTCCGCTTTCGCTTGAAAAACGAGGGGTGGAACCGGCCGGGAACCTTTATGGGGTAACGGCAAAGAGCTCCTGATAGGGCCATTTCTTGATGCCACCCGTGAGGATGAAGAGCTTGGAGTGGGGGATGCCTTTTTTGTTGAGGGCGGTGAAGGCCCGCTCTGCCCCGCCACCTCCGGCCGGACAGATCACCACCACCTCATGATCGCTGGCCTGGTAGGCCTCCAGGGCCGGGATCAACAACTCCTGCTCGGCCTTGCTCTTGACCGGGAAGGCGTTGGTTTCAATCGATCCTGCAAAGTGATGTTTGCTGAACTTTCTGGCTGGCTGGATGTCGACCAGGATCAGTTCGCGGCCGTTTTGCAGCCATTCCTTGAAATCACTGGCCGAGACATGGTTGAATTTCTGGTCATCACTGCGACCGGCCCCGGGATTCCCGAGGGCCAGCAATATAACAACAGCAAGAAGGGCAAGTCTTTTCATGGTCATTTCTCCAATTGAGTGAACGGATGAGAGTTGACCAGAGAAAATACATTGTTCTTGTTGATGACGCGAATAGGAAATGACGATACTTGCCCGGGCCTTTATTGGTGCTGCTGATAAGGGCCCGGGCAGGGGCTGGGTTACTGCGGGCAGGCAATCAGGGTCCTGATTGCCTGTTCCAGACTCTCGATGTCTGTCAGCAACTGAAATTGGGACCGGGCCCGGATCAGATTATCACCCCTGTGTTTGACCTTGAAGTAGCAGTCATCACTCAAGTGATCACTGAAAAAGCGCAGTCCCAGTTCAAAGGTGACCAGGCGCAGGGCGTCAAAGAGGGCCTCTCGTTCCACGCTGGTCAGAAGGAAGGGGGCCTCCTGGAAGTATCCATTGAGCAGGGCCCGGCAGGAATCGAGATCGAATTCAGGGGCTTGGCTGGAGTCTTCATGGATGCGGGAGCAGCAGGAACGGAGGCAGTCACCGAGATCAATGATGGTCAGGCCAGGGCCTATGGTGTCCAGGTCGATCAGCCCCACAGCCAGGCCACTGTCCTGGTCGAAAAGGACATTGCTCGCCTTGGGGTCGCCGTGTACACAGCGGACCAGGTAGCGACCCGCTTTCCGTCCCTGTTCGAGGAGGTTGGCCTCGGAGCGATGCGCTTCCACGACGGTGTGGCAAAAGTCAATGACAGCTCTGTTTCGGTCGTGCTTCATGCGCGGGAGGAGGTCGTAATGCTCCAGGTATTGAGGCAGGACATGGAAGCCTGGAAGGGTGACATGGAGGCGCCGGGCATCCAGAGAGGCGGTCAGGCGATGGAACAGGCCCAGGGCCCGACCCACCTCCCGGGCCTGATCTGCGTGCGTGACCTGTTCGTGGCAGATGGTGCGGTTGATATATTGCAGGGCCCGCCAGAAGCCCCCCTGGTCGTCGCAAAAAAAGTCCTGTCCGTCCCGGGTTTGCACCAGGCGGCAATGTTCCCAGCGTGGCCCGGGTGGGAGAGAGCTTGTGGCAAAATGGCGGCTGAGCAGGGCCAGATTGTCAATGATTCGTTCAGGTTCTGGGAAGATCTGGCTGTTGATTTTCTGGAGGACCAGGGTCTGTTCCGGCTCCTCAATCAGATAGGTATCGTTGATCAGCCCCTGGCCTAAAGGGGTGACACGGGCCTGGCCCGGCTGGCGGCAATAACGGGTCAGGGCCGTGGCCAGCCCGGTCTTTCCTGTATTGTCTGCCTCAGGTGTTTGATCAGGGACCATGCCTGATCAGATCGGTGAACTGGGCGGACAGGCCGAACCCTTGAGCTGGAAAATCAGGCGGAGCCCCTTGCGTATCCGATCGGAGAAGATCTTGGGTGAGATGTAGCTGCCGGCTACCCGTTTGTTGATCTCGGCCAGGGTCGGGTAGGGCTGGATGATGCCGGCCAGGGTCGAGAGTTTGACCCCGCCGCCCAGGACGGTGGTCCACTGGGCCAGGAGGTCACCGGCCCCGGGTCCCAGAATCTGGACACCGATGGGTTTTTCGTGTTCGTCCAGGAGCATCTTCAGTTGTCCTGTTTCTCTCCCCTCGCAGATAGCCCGGTCGTTGGCCGAGAATTCCTCGCGCCAGACCTGGTAATCGATTCCGGCCGCCCTGGCCGCTTTCTCATTGAGGCCGATGGAGGCCAGTTCCGGTTCGCAGTAGGTGCACCAGGGCATCCAGCGATGATTGACCTTGCGTGGCAGGTGGAAGATGGCGTTGCTGACCACCACACCGCCCTCATGGCCCGCGGCATGAGTGAATTGCAGCCGGCCGTTGACATCTCCCGGGGCAAAGATATGTCTCTGACTGGTCCGCATCCGCGCATCCACCGTGATGCCTTTGGGACTGTGGTCCACGCCGATGGCGGTCAGATTGAGGTCAGCCAGATTTGGGCTCCGGCCCTGGGCCAGGAGGACGCTTTCTGCACGGATCGTCTGCTGGGAGCCATCTGTCTCGATCACCAGTTCACTGCCTGTGGCTGTCTGGCGTGCCTCAATGACCGTGGTGTTGAGGAGAAATCTTACCCCTTCCCCGGCCATGACCTGCATGACCTGATCGGCCAGGTCATGGTCCTCCTTGCTCAGGATCTGGCCTGAGCGCTGAACCACTGTAACCTGGCTGCCCAGGCGGCAGAAGGCCTGGGCCATTTCAATGGCGATGGGGCCACCACCCAGGATGATCAGTGAGGCCGGTAAATGATCCAGAGAAAAGATCTCCCGGTTGGTGAGCAGGGGGATCTGGCGCAGGCAATCAAGGTGTGGGGCGGCCGCTGATGAGCCGGTGGCAATGACCCAGGATCTGGCCGAGTAACGGCTGTGGCCGATGTCCACCTGGTGCTCGTCTGTGAAGCGGGCCTGACCAAACTCGGTCTGCACCCCCAGTCTGCAGAAACGCTCCACCGAGTCGTGTTCCTGGATTCTGGCGATCACCTCTCTGATCCGTTTCCGGACCGCCAGAAAGTCAACGGGCGCGACGTCGATCCGGGGGAGGCCGAAGCGGGGCCAATCCTTGAGTTGCCGGTACAGCCTTGCCGTGTGGATCAGGGTCTTGGAGGGGACACAGCCGAAGTGGAGGCAGTCGCCACCCAGGGTTGGCTCGCGCTCGATGAGCAGGGTCCTGGCCCCGAGCTGGGCGGCCCCTGAGGCCACGGTCAGACCGGCGGCACCACCGCCGATTATGCCGATATCATAGTCGTAGCTGGCCATATCAGTTCCTTGGGGAGGTGTGGCGGCGCTGGCGAAAGAAGGCGAGCACCTTTTTGACAGTGAGTGGAAACAGGCCGAGGATGACAAAGGAGAGGAGAAGCGAGGGCGAGAGAATTCCGGCCAGGGAGTCGAGGCGCCCCAGTTCGCGACCGGCATTGGTGTAGACCACGGTTGCCGGGAGCATTCCCAGCTGTGAGACCCAGTAATAGGTGGTCAGGCGGATTCTGGTCAGGCCCATGGCCAGGTTGATGATAAAGAAGGGAAAGATCGGCACCAGACGCAGGCTGAAGAGGTAGAAACCGCCCTCGTCCTCCATGCCCCGGTTGATGGGGGTCAGCCGGTCGCCAAATTTTTGCTGCACCCAGTCGCGGAGGAGGAAGCGGGAGACTGCACAGGCCAGAGTGGCGCCGATGGTTGAGGCAAAGGAGATGAGCAGGGTGCCCAGGGCCAGGCCGAAGAGGGCGCCACCGGTCAGGGTCAGAATCACGGCCCCGGGCAGACTCAGGGCCGTGGCCGTGATGTAGATGGCCATGTATGCCCCGATCATGGTCAGAGGCTGTTCCATATAGAACTGGGCCAGCTGTTCCCTGCTCTGCTTGAGCTGCTCCAGGGTCAGGAACCGGTCAAGTTCCAGGAGCTTGATGGCAACGGCCGCGGCAATCAGGAGCAGCAGGACAATGATTTTTCTGTTGAGCAGGATTTTCATGGTCGGCTCCTGCCCCAGGCCGCAGCCCCCAGCAGGGCCGCATCTTTTCTGGTGATCAGGTGGACCGGGATGGAACTCAGCAGGTCGGTCATCTTGTCCTTGTTGTGGAAGGCAGCCAGCAGAGGGGCAAAAGAGATTTTGCCATAAAGCCTGGGCAGGATGCCGCCGCCCAGAAACAACCCGTGGTCGCAGGCCAGTTTGAGGGCCAGGTTTCCGGCTTCTGCCCCCAATATCTCAAGAAAGAGTTTCACGGCCTGTCGGCAGCAGGGGCAGGCGGCAAGGGCGCCTTGGATGATTAACGGGGTCTGGTCTCTGGCCTGAGCGATCTCCTGCCCCAGACCTGAGTTGCTCGGTGTCCCCTGAGCCCGGCAGAAGAGATAGAGGTTCGGGAGGCCGCGGCCTGAGCAGACCTGTTCGACGCTGACCGCCTTGTTTTTCCCCTGCAGCCATTGCAGGAGGCGATGCTGGAATTCGTTGATCGGGGCAAAGCTTGCGTGCCCGCCCTCAGAGCCGCGGGCCAGGGAAAAGGGTGGGGCATCGATGAAAAAGCCCTGGCCCAGTCCAGTACCCGGGGCGATGACTGCCCGCACCTGTGGCCCGATTTTACCGACCGGCGGGTTGCCCGGCTGGAGGGTGATCAGATCTGCCTGGGAGAGGACCGGCAGGGCTGCTGCCAGGGCCGTGAGGTCATTGATCAGCTCAACACGCCTGATCTTGAGGCTTGTTGTTAATGCCTGCCCCTCAAGGTGCCAGGAGCGGTTGGTCATCATTGCCCGGCCATCACGCACCACAGCGGCAACGGCCAGACAGGCCTGCTCCGGATGATAATTGCTTTTGGAGATAAAGTGGGCCAGCAGTGCTTCGGGGCTGGAAAAGTCGTTGTTGACCAAATGGCTCTGGAACAGGGGAGTGAGCCCAGGTCCTGCAAGGTTGAAGAGCGCCAGGTCTGTCTTGCTGGCGCCGATGTCAGCGGCAAGGAAGATGGTCATCGGGGGCTATCCAGCCGATCTGTTTGGCGCGATGTGCCGGGAGCAGGGTGGCCCTGAGGCAAGGCTGTCTGTTGTCATCTGGTGCGTCCACTTTTTTTATATGAAAGTTCCTCGGAGACCATGGCTGGCCATGCCGAAGTGACGAACTTTCATGGTTGGTTGTGGTTGGCCATGCTGGTCAGTCGTTGTTGTACAGATGCACATCCTGCTGGGGATAGGGAAAGGAAATGGCCTGTTCATCAAAGGTCAGCTTGATCTGTTCGGTGAGGTCAAAGGTGACATTCCAGTAATCGGCCGTATTGACCCAGGGGCGGACCACCAGATCCACCGAGGAGTCGCCGAGATTGGATACGGCAATGGTCGGGGCCGGGTCGGTGAGGATGCGACAGTCGGCCTTGACCAGGGCCAGGAGGGTTTCTTTGGCCTTTTTGATATCGTCATCGTAGCCGATCCCGATGACCAGATCAATGCGACGGGTCGGGTTGGCGTTGATGTTGGTGATGGTCGAGTTGCCGATGGCCCCGTTGGGGATGACCTTGCGCTGGTTGTCACCGGTATTCATAATGGTGTGGAAGATGGTGATCTCCTGAACCTTGCCGGTCGCGCCGCCGGCAATGATCACATCGCCAACCTTAAAGGGTCGAAAGAGGATGAGCATGACCCCGGAGGCAAAGTTATTGAGCGAGTCCTTGAGGGCCAGGCCGATGGCCAGTGAGGCGGCGCCGACAATGGTCAGAAAAGAGGTGGTGCTGATGCCCAGTTGGCCGGCTGCCGTCAGGAGGACTGCGACCAGCAGAGTGTAATAGGCGATGTTTTTCAGAAATTTGACCAGGGTGATCTCGACCTTCTGTTTTTCGAGGAGGAGCGCGAAACCCTTGGCGATTTTGCGGGCCAGCCATTTTCCGATGATGAAAACAAATAAGGCCGAAAGGATGTTGATCCCATAATCAAAGACCAGCAATTGCAGATTGTACCAATCCATATATTCTCCTGTGTGAGTAACTCTCCAGTTCAAAGGGGAAAGCTTCTGCGTTCTACCCGAGGTTGTAAGTGCCCGGCAGTGGTGCAGATGCGTAAAGGGGGCCGGTGAGCCAGAGCCCGCGCTATGAGTCGGCCGATGACAAAGGCAGATGCGGTATTGCTGCCGGGTTACCTGTGTTTATTGTATGTGAGGACCGATTCATGTTCATCATAGGTTCTGGGTGAGTCGAATTCAAGGAAATTGGTAACGATTCATCGAGATTGTATAATACAGATTTATGGTGGTGAGCTTGGCCCGGCAGGAAGAGGAAGGTCCCTGTCCAGCTACGCTTCGCCCGAAACATGAACGACTTACCCGTCGCCCATGTTTCAGATACGCCGGTCAGGGACCTTCCTCTTCCTGCCTCGTCCCATTCCAGGTCAGATCAATAGAGTTATGGCCAGACCGCCAGTGCACAGTTGGTTTCGGTGAACGGTTATGGAAATTGTTCTTTTTGGTTCACGATCTGGATCATCAGCGTGTGCAGGGGCGGGGAGAGTGGCTGCGAGACGGACAACTGGGAGAGAAAGTGGCTGGCCTGGGCCTGGAGTTCGGGTGAGAGTTCCTGGTCCTGGCCGTTGAGCGTGACCTTGATCCGAGGAGGAATGGGGGGTGATGGGCAGGCCGGGAGCTGATCCTGGATGAACTGGGCGACGTCCTGGGGCCTGTTCAGCGGAAACCAGGGCAGACCCGAGACCTCTGTGTCCGAGGCCACACCAATGACCCTGGCTGCCTGCTCACGCAAGGGGTTCAGGTCGGCCCCCCGAAAGACTTCGATCTTGGGAATGGAGGGTTCATCCTTGAAGCCCTCGGCAATGATGAGATCGACCCGGTCAAAATAGCGGCTGCAGATCTCCCTGAAAGGGATTTTGTGGTTGTCGCTGAGCAGCACCACCTGGTCCGGGGCGACAAAAACCACAGGATCGGCCCCGGCCCTGCGGTGCTTGCTGGTATCCGTGTCCGGAGCGCCAAAGGCGATCCCCTGATCCTTGCTGGACTTGATGACGCCCACGTTCAGTCCGTTTGCCCTAAGGTGACGGACCACCTGGGAGACCAGGGTGGTTTTGCCGGAATCGTGCCAGCCGATAAAGCCGATGATCGGAGGGGTCATGGGGTGGTTTTGTCCGGCCTGGCTGTTTGGGGGTCTGTGGCAGTGTCTCTGTCCTGGGCCTCTTCGTTGATCCGACCTAGCCCCAGGCAATGGGGGCAGGGATCGCTGGAGAGGAAAAAGCGGCTTGCTCCCTTGAATTGGGAAACCTCGCCGCTGCCCTCGCAGATGGGGCAGGGGATGATGCGTTGCTGTCGGCTGTTTCCGGTCATGGCGGTCAGGGGCCTTGGGGATCGTCGAGACAGCGGATATTCCAGGCCTCGGTTCGGTTGTTGTCCGGGTTGGTGACGATCTGGAATTCAAAGATGTTGTCTGGGTTGCGGAACAGGGAATCGCTGCTGACCTCGGCCTTGGAGTAATGAAAGAAGACCGATTCCGGAACCAGGCCTTCAGGTCCTGACCTGAAATAGCGGATAAAGCCGAAGCCGCGCTCGCTGTTGTAGTTGATGACAAGGCCGCGCTGCCAATTTTCGGCCGGGTCATGCCCCTGGATGGGCAGCAGGCCGGGCACGAGAAAGCCAGAGAGGTAATTGTCTGCGGCCTCTTTCAACTCCTGGCTGACATTGTTGAAGGCGATCACCTCGACTCGGCAGCCCATATTCTGCAGGGCCAGGACCAGGCGGATGAAATCACCGTCGCCGGTCAAGAGGATGATCCGGTCAAGATTGCGGGCCTGGAGCAGGGCGTCGATGGCCAGATCCATGTCGGCGTTGGCCTTGGTGGTGAGGATGCCCTCTTCATCAATGAAGTGTTTAACGTACTTCTTGATGACCTTGAACCCGCACTGGCGGACGATATGGTGGTAACGGTAGAGCTTCTGTCTGTACTCCCGGTCTTCGGCCGTTCGGGCGCTGTCCTCGGCCAGATAGGAGTTGGCCCGCAGCAGGATATGGTGGCTGGAACTGCCCAGTTCGGCCAGCACATCGTAACGCATGCCATAGCCGCCGCAGAGGCGGATATTTTCGGCATCCACATAAATCCCGGTCTTGAGCATGTCGTCTGTGTTTATATGAACGTTCATTGGCGACCATAACTGGCCATGCCGAAGGAACGAACTTTCATGGTTGGTTGTGACTGGCTCATCTGGGCCAGCCATGCTGGTTAGGTGTTCGTTGTGGGCAGATCAGGATTGAGCTATCGGGTCGTTATTCCCATTCAATGGTGGCCGGCGGTTTGGATGAGATGTCATAGACCACCCGGTTGACCCCGCGTACCTCGTTGATGATCCGGTTGGAGATGATCCCGAGCAGGTCGTAGGGCAGGTGCGACCAGTCCGCGGTCATGGCGTCGCGCGAGTCCACAGCGCGCAGGGCCACCACATTCTCGTAGGTGCGGCCATCGCCCATGACCCCGACGGTCTGGATGGGCAGGAGCACGGCAAAGGACTGCCAGACCTTGCGGTACCAGCCATTCTTTTTCATCTCCTCCAGGACAATGACATCGGCCTGACGGATGATGTTGAGCCGTTCTTCCGTGACCTCACCCATGATCCGAATACCCAGGCCCGGGCCGGGAAAGGGCTGGCGGAAGATGGCCTCTTCAGGCAGTCCCAGTTCGAGGCCCAGTTCGCGGACCTCGTCCTTGAACAGTTCGCGCAGGGGTTCGATCAGCTGAAGTTTCATGATCTCGGGCAGACCACCGACGTTATGGTGCGATTTGATCGGTGCCTCACCGCGGAACGAGACCGATTCGATCACGTCCGGATAAAGGGTGCCTTGAGCCAGGTATGAGACCTCACCCAGTTTTTGCGCCTCATCTTCGAATATCTTGATAAAGCCCAGGCCGATGCGTTTCCGTTTGATCTCCGGGTCGACCACTCCGGCCAGCTCGCCAAGAAAGAAGTCACAGGCATCAATATCAACGACCTTAAGGCTGGTTTTTTCCCGGAAATATCTGAGGATGGACCCGGACTCGCCAGTGCGCATGAGGCCGTTGTTGACATAGATACAGGTCAGCTGGTCGCCGATGGCCCGGTGGACCAGAGCGGCGGTGACCGAGGAGTCGACCCCGCCTGACAGGGCGCAGATCACCTGGCCGCTGCCCACCTTGGCTTTGATGGCCTCTACCGTTGACTCGATAAAAGAATGCATGGTCCAGCTGGGACTGCACTCGCAGAGGCCGAAAATGAAATTCCTGAGGACATCGGTGCCGATCAGGGTATGGGCCACCTCGGGATGAAACTGGACCGCGACAAAAGGTTTTTCATGGTGCCGGAGAGCGGCAAAGGGCGAGTGAGAGCTGATGGCCGTGGCCTCAAAGCCTGGCGCCTCTTCAATTCGGTCACCATGACTCATCCATACCTGGTGCCTGGCCGGGTCGGTTTCAAGCCCTGCGAACAGTCCCCTGGTGTAGTTGATGGCGAGTTCTGCCTTGCCGAATTCCCGTTTCACGGCCTTTTCCACCCGGCCGCCCAGTTGCTGGATCATGAGCTGGGCCCCATAGCAGATGCCGAGGATGGGCAGGCCGAGTTCAAAGATGGCCGGGTCGGAGAGTGGGGCATCCGTGTCGTAGACCGAGGCCGGGCCACCGGAGAGGATGATGCCCCTGGGGGCCATTTCCCTGATGCTGCTGAGGTCAATGGAATAGGGATGGATCTCGCAGTAGACCTTCTGCTCCCGAATCCTCCGGGCGATAAGCTGGGTGGTCTGAGAGCCGAAGTCGAGGATGAGGATTGTTTCGTCGTGGATGCTCATGGCTGTGGCCTTGTGGCGTGGTTAAACAGTTCGGTTCAGGCGGTCCGGTAGTTCGGTGCCTCTTTGGTGATGATCACGTCGTGGACATGTGACTCCCGGAGGCCAGCTGCTGAAATTCGGACAAAGGTGGCCTTTTCCTGCAATGCCAGGATGGTCGGCGCGCCGAGATACCCCATGCCCGAGCGCAGACCGCCCAGGAGCTGGTAGATGACCGTGGAGATGGGGCCCCGGTAGGGGACCTTGCCTTCAATACCCTCAGGCACCAATTTGGACTGGCTGGAGATCTCGGACTGAAAGTAGCGGTCAGATGAGCCCTGGCGCATGGCGCCAAGTGATCCCATGCCCCGGTAGCCTTTGTAGGTCCGCCCCTGGTAGAGAAAGGTCTCGCCCGGGGTCTCGTCGGTTCCGGCAAAGAGTGAGCCGATCATGATTGAGCTGGCCCCGGCGCCGATGGCCTTGGTTATTTCTCCGGAATGTTTGATCCCGCCGTCGGCGATGATGGGGATATTGAGCGGTGCGGCCGCGGCCACGCAGTTTTTGAGGGCGGTCATCTGCGGGACGCCGACGCCGGCCACGATGCGGGTGGTGCAGATGGAGCCGGGTCCAACGCCGACCTTGACTGCATTGGCTCCGGCCTTGATCAGGGCCAGGGTTCCGTCGTAGGTGGCCACGTTCCCGGCAATGATCGAAAGTTTGGGAAAGGCGTGTTTGACCCGTTCCACGGCCTTGAGGACACCCTGGGAATGGCCGTGGGCCGAATCCATGACCACCACATCGACTCCGGCCCGGACCAGTCTTTCGGCATTTTCTTCCACATCCGCCCCGACGCCCAGGGCCGCGCCCACCAGAAGGCGGCCAAGGGTGTCTTTGGCTGCCAGGGGATATTTCTTGATCTTTTCCAAGTCCTTGATGGTGATCAGGCCGCAGAGTTTGCCGTTATCGTCCACCACCAGCAGCTTTTCGATGCGGTGTTCGTGGAGCAGGGCCTTGGAGTGGATCATGTCGATCCCGGGTTTGGCCGTGACCAGATTTTTACTGGTCATGACATCGCGGACCCGGAGATTGGGATCTGAGACAAAGCGCAGGTCGCGGTTGGTGACAATCCCCACCAGTTTGCCGTCCCGCAGGACCGGTAGACCCGAGATCTTGTACTGGGCCATGATCTCTTCAACCTCGGCCACGGACTGGTTTTCCAGGACGGTTACCGGATCGATGATCATCCCCGATTCTGATTTCTTGACCCGTTCCACCTCTCTGGCCTGGCTGTCAATGGGCATGTTTTTGTGGATGATGCCGATTCCACCCTCACGGGCCATGGCAATGGCGGTCCGGTGCTCGGTGACCGAGTCCATGGCCGCGGAGACCAGGGGGGCATTGAGGTTGATGGTGTCGGTCAGGCGGGTGGCCAGGGAGACCTCGCTGGGCAGGACGGCTGAGGCGGAAGGGACCAGGAGCAGATCATCAAAGGTCAGGGCGAGTTCGATGTCATCGTGTAACATGTTGTTTCCTCGTGCAGGATGCAGGCAGATGGTACGTGTTGTCGGTGGCAGGATACACATCTCCAGGCAAGAGACTAAGGGCATACAGGAAGACTCAGTTGCCAGGAGATCCGTTCATGGAATGTATCGCTGATATTCTACTGCTAACTCTTACACTTCAGGCAAAAGACCATACCTTCTGTCCCGAGATGTAGATGTAACTGGCCGCCAGGACCACAGATGCGCAAAAGAGGTCTGCGAGTCAGAGTCTGCTTTGGTGAGTCCGGGTGATAACAAAGGCAGAAGCGCTCCTGCTGGACAGGTAAATCTATTGTAGCATTTCACGGTAAAAGCTCAACCGTTTTCAACGGGCTGAAATATGCCCGAATTTTCAATGAAACCGCTTGTTTTTACCGATTTTTTGTGATTTTATAAGAAAACTCATCAAAGATCATGACTGGCCATGCTAAAGGCACGGAACGTTCATGGTCGGTTCTGGCTGGCCAATTTGGTCCAGCCATGCTGGTTCGTTGAAGGAAAGGACAACAAAATTATGCTGCTTGAAATCAATCCCCAAAATCCTCAGTTGCGCCTGATTCAGCAGGTGACTGAGGCCTTGCGTTCCGGGGCCGTGATCTGTTATCCAACGGACAGTGGATACGGTATGGGGTGTGATCTCTTCAATCCCAAGGCGATCCGGCGGATTGCCCAGATAAAAAAAAGGCCGGCCCAGAAGCCCTTTACCTTCCTCTGTTCCAGCCTGAAAAATATCAGTGAGTATGCCCATGTCTCGAACACGGCCTACCGTCTGATGAAAAAATGTCTGCCGGGGCCCTATACCTTTGTCCTGCCCGGCACCAAACTGGTACCCAAGGCCATGGCCAGCAAGCAGAAGACCGTGGGTATCCGTGTCCCTGCCGATCCCATTTGTCAGTTACTCCTGACAGCCCTGGACAATCCCCTTGTCAATACCAGTATGCCGATCATGGAAGGCGCTGCTCCGCTCTTTGACCCCTATGATGTGGATCTGGCCTTTGGCAAACTGGTGGACCTGGTCATTGACGGCGGTCCCATGTGGCCCAACCGGTCATCGATGATTGATCTGACCGGCGATGCGCCCGTGATTCTGCGCGAGGGCCAGGGAGATACGACCCTCTTTCGCTGAGGGTCATTCGAATCAGGACGAGATCAATTACTCTTCGATCAATGATTCCTTGACCGACTTGCTCATGGTGAAATGGACGGTCTTGCGTTCTGGGATATGCATGACCTTGCCGGTCTTGGGGTTCTTGGTTGATCGGGCCTTGCGTTTGCGGAGGGAGAAACTGCCGAAGCCGCGCAGTTCGATGCGTCGTCCCTCTTCCAGGGCCTCGCTCATTGTCCCGAGCATAATTTCCAGGGCCGTGCCCACATCTTGTTTGGTCAGAGCCAGGTCTTCAGCGACCTGGTCGATCAGTTGTTTTTTCAGCATGTTTGTAAACTCTTGCTCCTGCTGCCGGGGGAATAGTTAATAAAAAAAGGTTGTCCGGGCAGCGGACTGTCCGGACAACCTTTGGGCTTTGACCCTGGAACAGACGATTAATCGTTGTTCTTGTCTTCGTTGGCCGCAGCCTTGAGCAGGTCGCCGAAGGTGGAGGGCGCAGCGCTCTCCTTTTTCTGGACATACTCGGCGCTGGGCGCTACTCCACCTTCACCGTCATCTTCAAGGGTCTTGATGGACAGCCCGATCTTGCGGTCGGGGGCGGAGACGTTGATGACAATGGCCTTGATGGTGTCACCCACCTGGTACATGCCAACCGGAGTTTTGATCTTCTCTTTGCTGATCTCAGAGACATGGACCAGCCCTTCAATGCCTTCTTCAAGCTGAACAAAGATGCCGAAGTCGGTGATGTTGGTGATGACGCCTTCGATCACAGTCCCTGACGGGTAGTTGTTGTAGGCGGCCTGCCATGGATCGGGCTCAAGCTGTTTGATGCCCAGTGAGAAACGCTCGTGTTCCTTGTCGATCTTGAGGACCACGGCCTGGATGGTCTGGCCCTTGGCGTACTTCTCGGAGGGATGCTTGATCCGCTCGGTCCAGGAGAGGTCAGAGACATGGATCAGGCCGTCGATGCCCTCCTCGATACCGATAAAGATACCGAAGTCAGTGATGTTCTTGACCTTACCTTCAATGATGGAACCAACCGGATAGGTCTCGGTGACCAGATCCCAGGGGTTGGGCAGGAGTTGTTTCATGCCCAGGGAGATGCGCTTGGTCTCGGGCTCGATGTTGAGAACCATGACCTCCACCTCATCACCCACGGTGACAATCTTGGAGGGATGACGCGGCTTCTTGGACCAGGTCATCTCAGAGACATGGATCAGGCCTTCAACGCCTTCCTCCAGTTCCACAAAGACGCCGTAATCGGTGATGGAAACCACCTTGCCGTTGGTCTTCTCACCCACGGGGAACTTCTCGGTAACCGTGGCCCAGGGGTCGGATTTGAGCTGCTTGACACCCAGGGAGACGCGGTCATTGGTCTTGTCGTATTTGAGGACCTTGACCTCCAGCTCCTGGCCGACCTTGTAGAGCTTGGCCGGATGGGAGACACGCCCCCAGGAGAGATCGGTGATATGACAGAGACCGTCCATGCCGCCCATGTCGATGAACAGGCCGTAGTCGGTGATATTGGTGATGGCGCCGGTGATGATCTGACCCTCTTCGAGCCGATCACGCATCTTCTCGCGCAGTTTGTTGCGCTCCTCTTCGAGGATGGCGCGGCGGGAGATGACCACGTTGTTGCGCTTGCGGTTGAACTTGAGGATCTGGAAGTCAAGGGTCTGGCCGATAAGGGCATCGAGATCCTTGACCGGACGCAGATCGATCTGTGAATAGGGGAGAAAGGCCGGGACGCCAACATTGACGGACATGCCGCCCTTGACCCGGTTGTCGATGGTCCCCTGGATGGTCCCCTCTTCTTCCTGGATTTTGGCAATCTCTTCCCAGACCTTGATGGCAATAGCTTTTTCCCGTGACAGCAGGAGGCCGCCTTCATCTTTGCGGCGTTCAACAAAGACCTCGAAGGTGTCGCCCACCTTGAGTTCCTCGCCTTCATTCATCAGGAATTCGGATTTGGCAATATAGCTCTCTGCCTTGTCTCCGACGTCAACGAGTACATAGTCATCAACGGTGCCGATGATGGTGCCGATGGCCACATCTCCGACGCGCACGACTGCACTGTTTTCTTCCATTTCGAAGAGTTCGGCAAAGCTGAGCTCTTCACTGCTGTTGTCTTGATTGGTTTTGATAGTTTCCTCTGTCATGGGCTTCGCTCTTCTGGCAGCCTTGGATAACTGCCTGGTAAAGGTTTGTCTTGACTGACTCCAGGGTCAGCATCGGGTAGGAAAACTTTATTTTATAGCAAAGGCGGTGGAGAAAGACAAGAAGTTCCTGCGTGGATACTGGAAAAAAACGCAGGGTCACGGTGCTGGTGGATTTTCCAGTGTTGCATCGGAGCTCTTGTGGTGGGGTCAGCGGGGGAAGGCTTCGGCCACTCCGCCGTCCACGGGCAGGGTGGCGCCGGTGGTTGGGGTGAGGCCGGAGGCAAAGAAAACCACTGCCTGCCCCACATGATCGGCGGTGATTTCGGCCTTGAGCAGGTTGCGCTCGCGGTAATAGTTGCGCAAGCCCTCCGGGTCAAGTTTGCGGGAGCGCATCCGGTCCGGTCCGACCACGTCCCAGAGGCCTGATGAAATATCGTGGTCGCTGAAGATGCCATCGGCGTTGATCATGTTGACCCTGACTCCGATAGCGGCCAGTTCCAGGGCCGCAATTTTCCCCAGCTGGTGGGCCCCGGCCTTGGAGGCCGAGTAGGCGCCAAAGGCGGCCCCGGGGGCAAAGACGTTTTTGGAACTGTTGATGATGATCTGGCCCCTGCTCAGGCCGGTTGCATGCTGGCGTCTGAAGACCGGCTCGGCCGCCTTGATGACCTGAAAGACTCCGAGAAGGTTGACGTCGATGGCCCGGCGGAAATCGCTCTCTGTCAGTTCGGCAAGTCTTGCCACGTGGGCGATTCCGGCGTTGGGGACCAGGATGTCCAGTCCGCCGCAGTCATGGATGATCTGCCTGATTCCCTGGCCGATCGAATCCTGGTCCGTGACATCCATGACCAGGGGTGTGATCAGCTCCGGTTTGAATTCCTGGCCCAGGAGCGCACAGACCCGCTCCAGTCGTTCCGGGTTCAGGTCGGAGAGGTAGAGTCTGGCTCCCGCTGCAAGGAGCTGGCGACCGATGCCGCAGGCAATGGCCCCACCACCACCGGTGACCAGGGCTGTACGTCCGGCCAGGGGGAGTGGCTGATGCCGCCCCAGCTTGACCTGCTCCAGGCTCCAATATTCCATGTCAAAGATCGCATCCTCGTCCAGTTCATGGTAGGGACCGACGGCTGCGCCCAGGGTCTTGGCCCTGAGGGTGTGTTCGGCAATGTCGGCAGCGATTGCGGCTTGAGATCGGCTGGTTCCGGCCGCAACCAGGCCAAGACCCGGAATCAGGATGACCCGGGGCTTGCGGTCGAGCTCGGTGCGATTCAGCCTGCGGCGGGTCACCTGTTCCTGGAAAGAGTCGTGATAGGTCTGTTCATAGCCGCTCATGCCTTTGGCGATGGTCTGGGCCATGGCCGTCTCGTCCAGTCCCTGCAATTCCAGCCACAGTGGCCGGTTCTTGGTGCGGATGACATGGTCGGGTGTCAGGACGCCGCTGGTCAGTCGTTGCTGGGCCTTGTCTGTTTCCAGGGCCGTCTGGATGGCCGTGTTGTTGCGCCATTCCAGGATAAAGGGCGGGGCGTTGTCTCGGGCCAGGGCCCCGCGCAGAAGGGGCAGGGCGATTTCAGGGGAGACAGGACCCTTTTGGCGGCAAAGGGGTTTTGTGGTTTTCTGGCAGCAGGCCAGATAGTCCTCGGCCAGGCTGACCGTGGCGATCATCTGTTTGTAGGCGGACTCGGCCGTCTCGCCAAAGGTGAAGATCCCGTGATGGAGGAGAATGATGCAGGGGGCCTCGGGCTGTTGCCTGGAACAGGCGGCCATGGCCTGGGCCAGCGGGAAACCCGGCATGATCCAGTCCAGGATGGCAATGTCGCCACCCAGGACTTCACGCAGCCTGGCCTCGGGGTCAGAGAGATTGGTCAGGGTGACAATGGCATCGGCATGGGTGTGGTCGATGAACGTGTGCGGCAGGAAGGCGTGGACCAGGGTCTCGATGGAGGGATTGGGGCTGGTGCTGTCAAGCAGATGGGTGCGGAACTGATTGACCATCTCCTCGTCGCTGAGGGTCTTCAAGGTCTGGAGACGGCGCAGATAGTTCAGATCCAGGGCTGGGAAGCCCTGGGGCTCGATCGTGGCCAGATCCCAGCCGCTGCCCTTGATGAAGAGGACCTCGAGCGTGTCGCCGAGCAGGGTGGTGACGGTGCTCTTGACCGAGGTGTTTCCGCCGCCGTGCAGGACCAGTGACGGCTCGCGGCCGATGAGCCGGGATGTATAGGTGCGCAGACAGAGATCTTCGGCAAGATGGGGGGCGCTGACCACAGAGGCCTCGGCCTCCTGGCGGGAATAGTGATTGATCATGGTTGTTTCAGTGGTTGGGGTCGGCGGCCAGTTCTTCCAGGAACGGGTCAAAGAGTTCATGATATTGGCTGAGGGCCAGGCGAAGGATGGTCCTGGCCACCCTGAGCTCCTGTTCGTTGATGGTCAGATTGGCAGAGAGGCTCAGGGCCTCAAGGTCGTAGAGGGTCTTGAATTCCGGTCCGACCAGAATGTAAAGGATGGTCCGTCGCCTGTGCATATTCAGAGAACAGATGAAGTCGTGAAAGGTGGAGTCGGAAAGAGTTTCACCTTCATGGCGGGAGTGGAGGATGACCACGGCGTAGGTGCCGGACCGCATCCGCTCCAGGGCCTCGTTGATTGAGGCCGGGAAGAAGGGGCGAAAACCCAGTTCTTCAAGGGTCGCGCCAAGGCTTGTTCGGGCCTCGGAATCCTTCATCAGGATCAGGGCCTGGGCCTCGCTGCTTTCTCTGGCCCCGTGAAGGCTTGTGGCCAGCCAGTTCAGGTCCGGCGGCTCGGGTGGGCTGACCTGAACTGACCGGCTCTGGTCGCCAGGGTCTTCCGAGGCCTGGTTGCTGATCAGAAAATCCCGATTCAGGCTGATCACGTGTCCGCAATGGGGGCATTTGAGGCGCAGGGGCTGGTCCGGAGGGAGTTGTTCCAGGCTGGCCCTCAGCTTGTCGTTGCCCTTGAGTTTTTTGTGACAATGGTTGCAGGTGATGATCATGACCGTTTCCTCGTCCAGGGATCGTCTTCTTCCTCTTCTTCCATACTCAGGCCCGCAAGGGTTGAGGTGGCCTCGCCTCGTCTGGCCTTGCTCAGATCGATTCCCCGGGCAATCTCGCTACGTTGTGAACCGTAAGAGAGGGCGGTCTCCTCGCTGATCAGCCCCTGGTCGAAGAGTTCCAGGATGTGCTGGTCAAAGGTGCGCATGTCCTTGGCCGAACCTTCCTTGATGATATTGTAATAGGTCTTGTCCTCATCCTCGCCGTTTAAGATCAGATCCTGGATGCGCAGGGAGTTGTAAAGGATCTCCATGGCCGCCACCCGGCCGCCGCCGATCCTGGGGAGTAGCCGCTGGGCCACAATCCAGCGGATGGAGTCCACCAGGCGGTTGCGAATCTGGGGCTGTTCCTCCTGTTCAAAGGCGCCGAGGATGCGGTTGATGGTCTGGCCGGCATCGATGGTGTGCAGGGTGGAGAGGACCAGGTGGCCGGTTTCGGCCGCGGTCAGGCCAATTTCCAGGGTCTCCCGATCGCGCATTTCGCCCACCAGGATGACCTTGGGAGCCTGACGCAGGGCGGCGCGCAGGCCTGAGGAAAAGGCGCTGAAGTCGCTGCCCAGTTCGCGCTGGTTAAAGGTCGCCTGGATATGGGGATGCACATACTCGATGGGGTCCTCAAGGGTGACCACATGCACTGCCCGTTCCTGGTTGATCTTGTGCAGCAGGGCGGCAAGGGAGGTGGATTTGCCGCTGCCGGTGGCCCCGGTGAACAGGATCAGGCCGTTGCGGGCGCCGGCCATCTTGTGGAAGCAGGCCGGGAAGTTCATCCCCTCAATGGAAGGAATCTCGGTCTCAAGCTTGCGCAGGATGGTGGTCAGGCAACCCTGCTGGCTGAAGATGTTGACCCGGAAGCGGATGCCGTCGTCCAGGGCGTAGGAAAGGTCGCAGGACCCCTCCCGGATCAGGTCTCGGAGCAGGCGGCGGTTGCCGTTGATCAGATTGAGGGCAAAGACCTCGGTCTGGAAGGGGGTCAGTGCGCTGATGGGGGGGGCGGTGGTCACCGGGAGCAGTTGGCCGGCCGATTCCACCTGCAGGGTCCGGCCCACAGTGATGTTCAGGTCCGAGACCGAGTCATGGGCCGTCAGCATGGCCCTGATCCAATAGTCGATTTCCGGTTGTTTCATGGTTGTCCTCTGGAAAAAAGGTGTATCACTCCCTGTTTTCCTAGTATATTGCTATACTATAGCTCATAAATCCAATCTTTTTCTGCTGCCGATGCGATTCGATGGCAGTGATAACCGGCCCTGGCCTGATCCGGGGCGCATGCACAAGGAGTAAACAGATGTCGATTCCACTACGGAGTGCCACGACCACTCAAGGCCGGCGTATGGCTGGAGCACGCAGTCTCTGGCGGGCCAATGGCATGACCGAGGAGCAGTTTGGTCGGCCGGTGATTGCCATTGTCAATTCATTTACCCAGTTTGTCCCGGGCCATGTCCATCTCCACGAGGTGGGCCAGCGCCTGAAAAAACAGATTGCCGAACTTGGCTGTTTCGCGGCCGAGTTTGACACCATCGCCATTGATGATGGCATTGCCATGGGTCATGCCGGGATGCTCTACTCTCTGCCGTCGCGTGAGTTGATTGCCGACAGTGTCGAGTATATGTGTAATGCCCATACCGTTGATGCCATGATCTGCATCAGCAACTGCGACAAGATCACCCCGGGCATGCTCATGGCGGCCATGCGTCTCAATATCCCGGCGATCTTTGTCTCGGGCGGGCCCATGGAGGCCGGGGTTGACGGTGACAAACGTTATGATCTGGTGGATGCCATGGTCATGGCCGGTGATGACGGGGTGAGCGATGCCGAGATCGAGCGGGTCGAGCGGTGCGCCTGTCCCACCTGCGGCTCCTGTTCCGGCATGTTCACCGCCAATTCCATGAACTGTCTGAATGAGGCCCTGGGCATGGCCTTCCCGGCTAACGGCACCCTGGTTGCCACCCACAGCGGCCGGATGTCTCTCTTTGACCGGGCCGCCCGCAGGATCGTCGAGATGGCCGAGGCCTGGTATACCCATGAGGACGCCTCGGTCCTGCCCCGGAATATTGCCACCCGTTCAGCCTTCATGAACGCCATGACCCTCGATATTGCCATGGGTGGTTCCACCAACACGGTCCTTCATCTCCTGGCCATTGCCCATGCGGCAGAGGTTGATTTCAGCATGAATGACATTGATCAGCTGTCGCGAAAGATTCCGAACCTGTGCAAGGTGGCCCCCTCATCCCATTACCACATGGAGGATGTCCACCGGGCCGGCGGGATCATGGCCATCCTGGGCGAGCTTGACCGGGCCGGTCTGCTGGATACGGCAGTGAGCCGTATCGACAGCCCGAGTCTGGCAGCGATCCTTGATGGCTGGGATCTTGCCCGGACCACGGCCACAGATGAGGCCAGGACATTGTTCCTCAGTGCCCCGGCCTCATCTGGTCGTAATCTGGTCATGGGCTCGCAGGACAGCCGGTACCCTGAGGCCGATCTGGACCGGTCTCAGGGCTGCATCCGGGATCTGGAGCATGCCTATAGCCTGGATGGCGGCCTGGCCGTCCTCTTCGGCAACATTGCTGAAAAGGGCTGTATTGTTAAGACTGCCGGGGTTGACTCTTCCATCTTCCGCTTTCAGGGAAAGGCCCGGGTCTATTCCTCGCAGGATGCGGCCTGTGAGGCCATCCTGGACGGGGTGGTTCAGGCCGGCGACGTGGTGGTGATCCGCTATGAGGGGCCCAAGGGGGGGCCGGGCATGCAGGAGATGCTCTATCCCACCTCCTACCTCAAGTCAGTCCATCTGGGTGCGGCCTGCGCCCTGCTCACCGACGGTCGTTTTTCCGGTGGGACGTCGGGCCTGTCCATTGGCCATGTCTCGCCCGAGGCCGCGGCCGGCGGGGCCATTGCCCTGGTGGAGGATGGCGATCTGATCGAGATCGATATCCCGGCGCGTACCATTGGTGTGCGGGTCAGTGCTGAGGAGCTGGCGGTCCGGCGGCACAAGGAAGAGGCCAAGGGGAGTTTGGCCTTTCGGCCGGTTGACCGGACACGTGTGGTCTCAACTGCGCTCAGGGCCTATGCCCTGCTGGCGGCCTCGGCCGATCAGGGGGCCGTTCGGATTGTGCCTGAGGATTGATGGTTTTTTTGAGCAAGGCTCTTCTGTACAGTTGGGCGAGCAAAAAAAGAGGCCGTGATGAAGTCAATCGGAGGAGTTATGACGCCAGCATCCTTGACAGGGGAAGAGGGCTCCGGTAGATTTCAGATTGCTGTGAAAGAGAATTAATTTTGTGATTATTCTAGGATGAGGCGGGTGATGAGCAAAAATCAGTTGATGTTCTTTTTGGTAATTCTGACTCTGTTTGGTACGATCTGGGGTTCTGTTCGTGACAAACAGGTGAAGGTTCTGAGCAAGAAGGTGGCTGTTCTCAATCAGCAGCTGGCCCAGGGTGGCCCTGCAAGTCAGGCCATGGTCGAGCTCCAGGGGCAATTGGCGGCCAGCAGGGCCGAGATTGTTCGGCTGCAGGAACAACTGGCCGCGGGTAACCCAGATGGTTCGGCCGCAGATCCAGCAGAGCTTCTTGCCTGCACCAAACGGTCCCAGCAGCTTCAGGATGCTCTGGCCATTGCCCAGGAAAAGGCTGAGCGGTTGGCTACCGCCGAGGCCAGGCTCGCCTCTCTGGAGGGGATGAAGAGCAAGATGGCCAATACCGTCGACTCCTACAGTGCCCAGGCCCAGGAGTTTTCCGTGGAGGTGGAAAAGAACACCATCCACATTCAGGCCCTGGAAAAGGCCCTGGAGAACAAGAATCGGGCCCTGGGTGGCTGCAATGAAGACCTGAAGCGGGCACGTTTGAACATGGATGTCCTGCTCTCTCAGATCGCGGCCCAGCAGGAAAGCCTCAAGATTCTTGAGGAGTCCCGGCCGTAGGAAGAAAAGTCGACTGAAGGACCCTCAGGGCCTGTAAATAAATAACCTGGCCCAAATCTAAGCGTAATATCAGCCAAGTTATTTTCTTACAGGCTCTCATGTCAGTGCGCTGCCCGGAATCGTTGAATTCCAGGCAGCGCTTTTTTTTGGCCACCTGGCGCCCCGGTTCTGGGCTCCGGGGGCGGGTCAGATTGTGATTTGTTGCTGTTGTTCTGTCAGATCATCAGCTCAGAGGGGCATCCTCTTTCAGGGTCCGGACAAAGGATCTGCCTAAGGGGGAAAGGGGCTGGTTTCTGCGGGTCACCAGGTAGAAGGGGCGGCTCATTTCCACCCCGTTGATGGCAATGATGGCCAGAGTCCCGTGGGCCACATCATCGGCCACGGCCCGGGCCGAAAGGATGGAGACCCCGATATTGGCCTTGATGGATTGGCGCACGGCCTCCGTGGTCCCCATCTCGGCCACCACTGGCAGCTGTTCAGGGCTGAGGTGGTGTTTTTTGAGCAGTTGTTCCAGGACGTGCCGGGTGCCAGAAGATGGATCGCGCTGGATGAATGGCGCTTGCCGGAGTTCCGCAAGCTCGATGGTCGTTCGTCCGGCCCAGGGGTGGGCCGCGGCCACGGCCAGGACTAACTGGTCCTGGAACAGCTGCTGCCAGAGCAGGCCGGGTTCAGGCCATCTGGCGCCCACAATGCCCATCTCCAGGTCACCGGTCAGGACCTCTCCGGCAATGGTCTTGGAGCCGGTGATCCGGAGATTGATGGTGATGTCGGGAAATTGCTGTTTAAAACGGGCAATCTCCTGGGGTAGGATATAGGCCCCGGGGATGGTGCCTGCCCCGATTTGCAGATGTCCGGCCAGTCGTCCGGAGTAATGTTCCAGGGCCTGGATGGCCTCCAGTTCCAGACGGATAATTTTGCTGCCGTAGGCGGCCAGGATCTGTCCGGCCTCTGTGGGACGGATCTCCCGGCCCAGGCGGTTGAGCAGGGGCTGGCCATGTTCTTCCTCCAGGGCCCGGACATGTTCGCTGACCGTGGGCTGCGAAAGGAGCAGGGCCTGGGCGGCGCGGGTAAAGCTTTTGAGTTCGATGACCTTGCAGAGTACCTTGAGTTTGTGGAGATCCATGGGAGTCCTGTCCGGGGAAAAGGTGAGGGGGGCTGAAGAGCGATATGAAATATAGCATTTATCTGGACGATGCCGAAGGATTTTTTATCGGAATTGCCTATTTGACGGATAGGAATGTGGCTGGTATGAATGGCAGGTGGAAAGGCCCGTTGCTGTGGCGGCCAGAGAGAATGACCTGAGGGTGGCTTGATTGATTCCTGTCTTGACAGGATGCGAGAGGTGAGTGATGGAGACCATTGATTGCCGGGGGATGAATTGTCCTGAGCCGGTCTTGCAGGCCAAGGCGGCCCTGGAGCAGGGACGGCTTCAATTTGCGATCCTGGTGGACAACCAGGCATCGTGTGAGAATGTCCTGCGTTTTGGCCGCAGCCGTGGCTGTCGCGTGGTCAGTGTACAGCAGGGAAGCGATTTTGAAATTCGTCTGATCGCCCCTGACCAGGCCGCGGCTGTCGATCCTGAATTCAGGGCGGCAGATTACCCGTGCGAGATTCCGGTCAGCAAAAAGATTGTCTATGTGATCGCCTCCGATTGCATGGGCCGGGGCAGTGACGAGTTGGGCTGGGCCCTGCTCCAGACCTATGTTAGCACCATTGGCCAGGTCTCCCCCTTGCCCTGGCGTATTCTCTTCTATAACGGCGGAGTCAAACTGGTCGCTACAGCGGGGAAGGCCCTGGAGGCCCTGCAGAAACTTGAGGGCCAGGGGGTTGAGATCTGGTCCTGCGGCACCTGTCTGGAGTTTTTTCATCTGGAGGAGGATCTCCAGGTGGGCCGGACCACCAATATGTATGATATCCTTGAGAGCATGGCAATGGCCGACAAGGTGGTCAGCCCGTTTTGACGGTGGGTATCGGAGTCCAACAACAGGTGGCGAACATGCAGGCCGACTGCGTGGAATGCGGCCTCTGTTCTAGAGACTGTGCCTTCCTCCAGGAAAAAGGTTCGCCCAAGATCATTGCGACGGCCTGGCAGGAGCAGGGGCCAAGCTCGCTACTCCCGTATGAGTGCAGCCTGTGCCGCCTGTGTACCGCTGTCTGTCCCAAGGGTTTGGATCCATCGGCCATGTTTCTGGCCATGCGGCGGGAACTGGCCCTTGCCGGCCAGGTGCGTTTTCCGGAACACCGGCCCATGAAGCGCTACGAGGCCCTGGGCCGTTCGGCCTGGTTTTCCTGGTACTCCCTGCCCAAGGGGTGTGAGACAGTCCTTTTCCCCGGGTGTTCCTTCAGCGGCAGTCGGCCCGGAGTCGTGGCGCAGCTGTTTGACTTCCTTGATGAAATTATCCCTGGTCTGGGCCTGGTTCTCGACTGCTGCAGTAAACCCTCGCACGATCTTGGTCATCAGGCTGACTTTGATCTGGCCTTTGGCCAATTGCGCCAGATTCTTCTGGAACAGGGTGTGCGCCGTGTAATCGTGCTCTGCCCCAATTGCGACCGGATGTGGCGGGAATATGGCCAGGAGATCGAGTGTGTCAATGCATACGAGATCCTGGCCGAGCACTGGCCTGCGGCTGGGTCGCACCCGGCCCGGAAACAGGTGGTGGTTCATGATTCCTGTGCCCTGCGTTTTGATAAGCAGACCCAGGATAATGTCCGTCTGCTGCTGGACAGGTCTGGCTGTACAGTGCAGGAGAGCGCTGCAGAACGCCGGAAGACCTATTGCTGCGGAGAGGGTGGTTCGGTCCCCTTCCTTCGTCCGGATCTGGCTGAACAGTGGTCCCGGAAGTCAGTGGCCGGAGTCAAGGGGCTTCTGGTGGTCACCTATTGTGCCGGGTGTGTCAATTTTATCGGGCGCAAGGTGGAGGCCTGCCATGTCCTGGATCAGCTCTTTGAGCCCGGCGCCGGTGGCCGTCCGGTGAAGGCACCACGGACCTACTGGAATCGTTATCGGCTCAAGCGTCTGTTTCGGCGCCGCCCCCAGACGGGCCAGTGTGGCACCCGGCAGCAACTGTCCACTCTGCGCTGATTGCCTGTCTCGTTTCATCACTGTTTACCGAAAGCAACTCTTCACAGGCGGTCTCACCAGCATGGCTGGACCAAAATGGCCAACCACGACCAACCTGAACGTTCGTTGCGCCGGCATGGCCAATGGGTCTCCGATGAACTTTCGGATAAATCGTAACTCTATTGATTTGTCCAGGAATGGGAAGAGGTCAGAAATCAGAAGAGGCAGGAACAGGAAGGTCCCTGACCGGCGTATCTGAACCATGGGCGACGGAACGTTGTTCATGGTTCGGGCGGAGCGTAGCTGGCCAGGGACCTTCCTGTTCCTGCCGGGCCAAGACCACCACCATGAACCTGCCTTTTAAAATCTCGATAAACAGTCCCCTCATTTCTTTCCTTTCCATTTGTCTCTGAAGGGATATACTTCACTGTATGATTGGTGGAAGCATGATCACTGCCCAGGCAGAATCGTGCCGTTTACTTATTCGAGCATGGAGGGCTGTTGATGAAGACCTGGATGAAATCGTTGCTTGGTACTGTTCTGCTGACCCTGGTGCTGATGGTGGCAGGGCCTGGAACGATGAATGGTGGTTGGCTGGATCAGGGAAAGTCGATTCTGGGGGCGGTGACCGGCGGCAGTAAAACAGCGAAACCGGTTGCTGCCCTGAGCAATACCGATCTTGCCCAGGGCTTCCAGGAGGCTCTGCGGATCGGTTCCGCCAGTGTGGTTGGTCAGTTGGGGGCCAGCGATGGTTTTAATGCCGACCCGGCCATCCACATCCCCCTGCCTGATACCCTGCGTCGGGTTCGTGATCTCCTGTCCCGGGTTGGTCTGGGGGCCAGTGTCGATGATCTGGAACTGAAGCTCAACCGGGCGGCCGAGGCGGCCCTGCCCAAGGCCAAACCCCTGTTCATGGCTGCCATCTCGGCCATGACCTTTGAGGATGTTCGGGCTATTTATGAGGGACCAAAGGACAGTGCGACCCGATATTTCCAGGAAAAGATGAGTCCGGCCCTGACCCGGGAGATGGAACCGGTCATCGATGAGACCTTGGCCCAGGTCGGTGCGGTCCAGGCCTATGATCAGGTCATGGGTCAATACCGTGACCTGCCCTTTGTCCCGGACGTCAAGGCCGATCTCACCCGTCACGTGACCGATAAGGGTCTGGATGGACTGTTCTACTATCTGGCCCAGGAAGAGGAAGCCATCCGCACCAATCCGGTGAAACAGACCACGGCGCTGCTCAAGCGGGTCTTTGGTCAGTGAGGCGATCCTCTGTTCGTGTGCCGGACTGATGCTCCCTGGTTGATACGTTCTGTTTCGCTCTCTTTTTTTATGGGCCGACGGCCTGGAAGCGAGAGCTCGGCGCCGTGCAGATGGGACAGTTCTCTGGAGCCTCGTGGCCTTCTCTGATAAAGCCACAAAACCGGCAGACCTGGTAGTGACCCTGTGAAATCTTGTTCTGTTCCACTTTGCGCAGCAGGCTGAGATAGATTTTCTCCACCCGTGCTGACTGGGAAAAGGCGCCCTGCATGGCTCGTTCGCCGTGTTCCCGGGCGTGTTCGGTCGCTGTGTTGTAATTCTCGATCAGATCGGGAATTTCCTCGGTCAAACAGGTCTGCCTGTTATCTCCACTGGTGCCGGTCTGGCCTCTGAGCTGGATGAGCAGGCGTCTGGCCTGGGCGGCCTCTGACTGGCTCATGGCATCATAGAGCGCGGCCAGGGCGCTCTCACCCCCCTGCCTGGCCCTGAGGGCATAGATGGCCTTGCGGGCGGCTCCGCGCGAGGCCTTGAGGAATAATGTCTCGAGGTGTTGAGTAATGATGGGATGCATGGCGTTTTGGTTCCTGCTGATGTTTGAGGTGTTGTTCTAAGGGACTCGGCAAATACTGATGTACCAGGATGTCCATCTGGCGAGTATCCAACCGCATTCAGAGCGATCCCGGGAAGGGCTCTGAACGGATGATCTTGAAGATATGACAAGTGGTTTGAAACTTATCTTTTACACTTTTTCCGGAATTGATTAAGATTGCCGGATGATATCATTTGCGTCACAAGAGTTCAACCGGGTCTGGTCCGCAGCACCAATGAGGCGTTGTTTTGTCTGGCTGGGCGGCTGTTGTCTGCTGGCCACGGTTTTATCCCTGGTCTGGTCCGGGAGAGCGGCGGCCAGTGCCCCTGACCCGAGTTTTGTCCAGACCGTTGAGATCATGCGCCAGGTCGAGTGCATGGACGAGGGTCGGGTGGACTATTACCAGGGGATCGTTCGCGCCCTGAACTACACCAACCTTCGGGCCTTCCGTGTTTTTTGCCGTCTGCCCGGAGTGCAGGCCGCGGAGGCGATTGACAGTCTGCAGCGCCTGGTCTTTACCCGGATCAACTATGATCATCTCCTGGTTCTTGAGGAGTTTGCCAAGCTTCCGGGCGTCAACAGTGCCCAGGGCTGGCAACTTCTGGCCCGGCTCGATCGCCTTGATTATGCCTCAAGTCGGACCGTTCTGTCCCTGATTCAGATTGAGACCATTGCTCCGGCAGAGGTCCTTGATTTTGTGCAACGGATCGAGGTCCTCAATGAGCCTGCCAAATGGGCCATGAAGGCCTTTTTTGAGCTGCCTGACCAGGATGGTCCTTCCCTGCGTGAGGGTCTGTGGCGTGTTGAACAGATGCGGGACCGGCAGTCCTGGGCCGTGGAGGCCCTGTTAAAGATCAAGGAAATGGAAGTGGGTCAGGCCCTGATCGGGATGAACTTTGTGGCCGAGTTTGCAGATACCGATGCCTGGAATGGTCGGGCCCTGTTTCGGCACCAGGTCATGACACCCTTCCTGGCCCTCTACTGGCTCAAACATTATTTTTCCCTGCCGCTGCCCGGTCAGGAACTCCGTTACTTTAATCTGGAGGCAGGGGAGCGTTCTCTGCTGCTTGATTCATTTGCCGCCGCCTCTGACTATCTGACCTGGAAGGTCAATAATCTGCACGCCGTGACCGATATCCTCGGCCAGGAGATTTCGGCTGCAAGTCTTGCCCGGCACAGTCCCCAGGGCTTGGATCTCCTGTTCCGTCGCCTTGACCCCGTGGTCCAGGAGCGATTTTCGGTCGATTTTCAGCAACAGCTGGGCCAGAGAAACATGAATGGCGCTATCCAGGTCCTGCATCGGGCCACGACCGCTGCCCGGAGCCAGGTCGCCTATGACAGCACCAGCGCCAATATTTATATCCTCCTGGCCCGGGGCAGTGAACTGTATGACTCTTCCTTCCGGGGTATCCTGGCCCCGGTCCTTTTGTCGCGGATCACGGCCGATTTTAATGCCAACCTTCTCAGTTTTCTCCTGGCCGTTGATCCGGAGAATCGTTATGTCTCGGATTTCATCACCGGTCTGGCCCAGAAGGGCAAGCTGACCGAGTTTTTTCCGGCCGACCCTGAAGAGCAGCAGCGGGTTCTCGATCTGGTCCTTGAGTCGGCCTTTCAGGATGAGAACAGCCTGATTCTCTTTTCGGCCACCTTCATGAAGCTGCTGGAGACCATTGAACTGCCGACCCGGAGCTATCTGGTCGGTCAGATGCTTGAGGCCATCCGTCGTCAGGACACCCTGTTCACCATCCAGCTTCGTGTGATCCTGCAGTATTATCTGGCTGAATATCCTGACCTGATCAGCCAGGTGGATCAGATCAGGATCAAGCTGATGATCTATGCCCATGGCGAGATTTCGCTGGAACGGTATAACCGGCCGCCCTTTGGCCAGTGGAAGGAAGATGGTCGTCTGAGCAGCCTTTCGGTCTTTCACACCGATGACGATGGTCGCAGTTCCTATGCCTCCAATGCCAGGACTCTGCTGGCCAGCGGCTATCGGCCGCGTCTGTCCACCGAGTATATTCTTCCGGCACGGAGCGTCCCTTTTGATCCGGTCTCTGTTGCCCGGCTTCTTGAGCAGGTGGTGGCGGCCCCGGGGCAGACCCTGGGCCTGTTGTTTGGCTATCAACTGCGCCAGCCGATTCTGATCGACTGGGTTAAAGAGCTGAATGGAATCGAGATCGTTCATTCGGTCTTTGTCTATCAGGGGGCGCAGATGCAGCAGGAGCTCTTTGCCCAGTTCCTCAAGGGCGGGCACGAGATGTTTGCCCAGCGGGGCCACAGCTACTGGCGTAAGGAGCAGTTGATTGATCCTCTCTTGGAGTTGATCAAGAATGGAACCATCAGCGAAGCCGATCTGACCCGTAAACAGCGTTTCATGAGCATCGGTTCCTGTGGCGGAATCCTTGCCTATTCGGAACTGGCCAAACTCTTTCGCAACCGGGTCGACATCCTGGCAACCATCGGAACCGGCAAGGCGGTCATTAATAATCCGTATAATCAGCTTTTGTTTGAGGTGATTGCCCGGCATGGCGATGAGCTGACCTGGAAGGATATTGAGCAGCAGGCGGCCGGGATCTTCCAGCGCGGCCTGGGTGAGGATTATCTCCAGCCCGGTTCTCTGCCGGCCATCCTCCACAAGATCATGGACCAGAAACAATTCGAGGCATTCGAGAATGGCCCTCATTAAACGGAGTGAACTGACGTCTGGTCTGGTGGAGTTTGCCCGCGAGGGCGGACCGCGGCTTTTTCTTTTTTTCGGTGAACGCTATCTCTGTCGGGAGGCCGCAGATCAACTCGAGGCAGAACTGATCCGGCAGCAGGGCGGTCTGGTTCATACCATTGATGGCGACCAGGAAGACTCGCTTCGGACTCTGGGGCAGTTGCAGACCTTCAGCCTGTTGCCCGGGGCGCAGATCTATCGGGTGACCGACAGTCGTCTTTTTCAGTCCAAGGTGACGGCCAAAGGGCTGTGGGACAAGGCCGAGCAGGCCCAGATGGCCGGGCGGTCAGGCCCTGCCCAGCGGCAACTCGTCCATCTGGTTGCGGTGGTCGGGCTTGAGCCGCACGAGCAATTGAGCACGCTGGCCTCTCCGCAGTGGCAGGAGATGTTCGGTTTTGCCAAACCAGGCGGTGATCTGGCCTGGGCCGATGAGCTGCTGGCCGCAGCCGGTCCGCAGCAGGCCGGGGCGGGTGATTCGGCCGCAGTGAGCGATCGCTATCTTACGGCCTTTGAGAAGGGTTGGCCGGCCTGCAATGTCCTGATTCTGATGGCCGAGCAGGTTGATCGGCGCCTGCAGCTCTTCAAGGGGCTTCAGAAACATGGTCTGGTCGTGGACTGTTCCGTGGCGGTGGGCAGTGGGGCCGCAGCCCGTCGCGATCAGGATGCAGTGCTCAAGGAGATGGTGGCCAGGACCTTGAAGTCCTATCAGAAAAAGATGGCCCCAGGTGTCCTGGACCGGCTCCTGGAGCGGGTCGGTTTTCATCCCGTGGCCGTGGTCATGGAGGTGGAGAAACTGGCCCTTTCGGTGGAGGAGCGGCCGCAGATCACGGCGGCTGATCTGGAAGAGATGGTCGGTCGCACCCGGGAAGATGCCCTGTATGAGTTGACCGATGCCTTTGGCCGCGGTCAGTTGGACCGGACCCTGGTGATTTGTCATCGCCTGCTGGATAATGGTGTCCATGCCCTGGCTGTTCTGGCCACTCTGCGCAATTATCTGCGGCGACTCCTGATTATCCGTTCCCTGCAGCTTCAGCCGGTGCCTCTCTACCAGCCGGGGATGTCGGTCCGGCAGTTTCAGGATCAGTACCTGCCGCAGCTCAAGGAGCTGGGGGAGTGGGCAGACCTGTTGAAGGGGCACCCCTATGCCCTGTACATGAGTTTCAGCAAGGCCGAGAGTTTCTCCTGTGCCAGGCTCAAGGGCTGGCTGGCCCGGCTTCTGGCCGCTGAATATCGGCTCAAGGGCGGGCCCTTTGCCCAGGAGTTGATTCTGGAGGAGCTTTTTGTGACGCTTCTGGCCACGGTCCAGGATAGATCTTGCCAGTCGGAAAATCGTTGTTAAGGTAGAAACAGGGTGCACAAGGGATCAGCAGGGCAGGAAAGATGAGTGTAACAAAAGGGAAACAGGAACAGGGACTGGGTGTCCGTGATGAGATGGAGGTGCAGGAACCTCCGCTTTATCAGGTTCTGCTGCATAACGACGATTATACCTCAATGGATTTTGTGATCCTGGTCCTGGAGCATGTCTTTCGAAAGTCCATGCCCGAGGCGACCAGGATCATGTTGAATGTCCATCAGCAGGGGATTGGGGTGGCCGGGATCTATCCTCGTGAGATCTGTGAGACCAAGATCGCAATTGTTCGTGAACTGGCGCGTAAAAACGCGTTCCCCCTGCGCTGTACCATGGAAAGAATCGAGTAGGCGTTCTGTCGTACTGCCTTTGCCTTGTCAGGGGCCGACATGCAGTTTGGAGTGTTTCATCAATTTTATCGCGTAGCTGTGGCGCTGCTGAGCAGTTACGATTATCCGAAAGTTCATTGGAGACCATGACTGGCCATGCCGAAGTGACGCACTTTCATGGTTAGTTGTGGCTGGCCAATCTGGTCCAGCTCTGCTGGTTTATATGAACGTTCATCGGCGACCATGATAGACTATGCCGAAGGAACGAACTTTCATGGTTGGTTGTGGCAGGCCATTTCGGTCCAGCCATGCTGGTTACAACTATGAATGAGGTCTGGTAAGGAAAGACTATGTTGACAAAGCCATTAGAAATAGCCCTGATCATGGCCATCCGTGAGGCCAAGAATCATCATCATGAGTACGTGACCGTGGAGCACATGCTCTATGGTCTGCTCCATGACGATCTGGCCACCCATATCATCCAGGGCTGTGGGGGGTCCATTGAGGGGTTGAAGGAGCGGCTGGAGAGTTTTTTTGCCGGAGAACTGCCCGCCTTCCCCAAGAATCAGGCGGCTGAGCCTGCCCAGACCGTGGGGTTTAACAGGGTCTTGCAGCGGGCCGTGGCCCATGTCCAGAGTTGTGGTAAAAAGGAAGTGGACAGTGGAGATGTCCTGGTTGCCATCTTTGGCGAGACCGACTCCCATGCCGTCTATTTCCTGGGGAGTGAGGGGGTCGGGCGCATGATCGTGGTCGAGTATATCTCCCATGAGCTGCCTGCCGGCCAGGAGGGTGAGTCCTTGCCGAAACCTCCGCCCATGGCCCCGCCCGGGGCCGGTAAAAAGAGCGAAGAGAAGATCCTTGAGGAGTTCACGGTCAACCTGACCGAGAGTGCGGCCATGGGTGAGCTTGACCCCTTAATTGGCCGTGGCCCTGAACTGGCCCGGATGACCCAGGTCCTCTGTCGTCGTAAAAAGAACAATCCCTTGCTGGTGGGTGAGCCCGGAGTGGGCAAGACCGCCATTGCCGAAGGGCTGGCCTCCCGGATCTTCGCCGACAGCGTGGCCCGGATTGAGGGAAAAAAACCTCTGGTTCCGGATCTGTTGCAGGACGCGCCGATCTACCTCCTGGACATGGGGAATCTGGTGGCCGGGACCAAGTACCGGGGTGATTTTGAAAAGCGGCTCAAGGGTGTGATTGCCGCAGTGGAACGACAGGAAAGGGCCATTCTCTTCATCGATGAGATGCACACCATTGTTGGGGCGGGGGCCACCAGCGGCGGTTCCATGGATGCCTCCAATCTGCTCAAGCCGGCCCTGCAGTCCGGGACCCTGCGCTGCATTGGTTCCACCACCTATGAAGAGTACAAGAATCATATTGAAAAGGACCGGGCCCTGTCCCGTCGTTTTCAGAAGATCGATGTGGAGGAGCCCAGTGTCGATGAAACCTGGCGTATCCTTCAGGGCCTGCAGGGCCGTTATGAGGAGCATCACCGGGTCCGTTATTCTCGCCCGGCCTTGAGGGCCATGGCCGAACTGGCCGATCGTTACCTCAATGACCGCTTCCTGCCGGACAAGGCCATTGATATCATGGATGAGGTCGGCTCCGCCTTCCGTATGCATGGTCGGACCCTGCGTCAGGTGCGGGTTGGTGATGTGGAAGAGGTGGTCTCCCGTATGGCCCGGGTCCCGGCGCGGAGCGGTTCCAGCGCCGAGCTTGGTTCTCTGCATGAACTGGCCACGTCCATGCAGACGGTGATCTTTGGTCAGGATGAGGCGGTGGAGACCGTGGTCCGGGCCGTGAAACGTTCCCGGGCCGGACTTGGTCATCCCGATTCGCCCACCGGCTCTTTCCTCTTTGCCGGACCCACCGGGGTGGGGAAGACCGAGGTCGCCCGGCAGCTGGCCAGAAGTCTGGGGGTCCATTTCGAGCGCTTTGACATGAGCGAGTATATGGAGAAACACGCGGTCGCCCGCCTGATCGGGGCCCCACCCGGGTATGTCGGTTTTGATCAGGGCGGTCTGCTCACCGAGGCCATCCGTAAACATCCCTACACCGTTCTCCTCCTTGATGAGATGGAAAAGGCCCATCCCGATATCTTTTCCATCCTCCTCCAGGTCATGGACCACTCGACTCTTACTGATAATTCGGGTCGTCGGGCCGATTTTCGCAACGTGATCCTGATCATGACCACCAATGCCGGGGCCCGGGAGTTGAGTGCCACGCCCATGGGTTTTGTCGGGGATACCAAGGGCCGTGACCGCAAGGCCGTGGATGGGCTGTTCGCGCCCGAATTCCGCAACCGGCTCGATGCCATGATCTCCTTTGCACCCCTGGACCGGGCGGCGGTGGAACGGGTGGTGGACAAGATGATTGCCGAGCTTTGCCTGCAACTGGCCGAGAAAAAGGTCACCATCCATTTGAGTGGTAAGGCCCGGATCTGGCTGGCCGGCAAGGGCTATACGCCCGAATACGGGGCACGGCCGCTCAGGCGCCTGATCATGAAGGAGATCGGTGATGTGCTCACCGATGAGATTCTCTTCGGTCATCTGGTGAGGGGCGGAGAGGTCCGGATCGGCTTGCGCGGTGATCACTTGACTTTCACCTATCCTGAAGCGGTTTAAGGCCTGGGGGTAAGGATGTTCAGCGAGATGGTTGCGCAACTTGCCCGCGGTGAACGCCCAGATCCTGTAACCTTGCGTGGCCGGATGCGGGCGGCCGTCACCAAGAAGCTGGCCCTGGTCCAGCAGCCGACCACCTATTGGGAGAGTGATTCCAAACGCAATCCGCGCTCTGACCATCTCCTCTGGGGCGCCCTGCTTTTGAGTGATCGGGATCTGTACGGTGTGGTGCTGGGGATCATTGCCCTGGAGCAGGCCGCCCGTCCGGATGGTTCGGCTGAGGAATTTACGGCGCAGGCCCTGGAGAGCTTCCAGATCCTTTGTCCTGAACAGGGTCTGTTGTAAGCTCATTTTTTCTGGTGCGCAGTGGTAACAATGCGACCTGTGTATGCGCAGAGATGATCGGTGGAGCAGTTCATCTCTGTGGTTGAGTCGAAAATTGTTTGAATAATAATCCCCATGGGAGAGTGATCTGGCATGACATCGAAAAATCCGTTGCAGTATATTGAGAAACTGCAACAAAGGATCACGGGACTTGAACAGGAATTGACTGCTTGTAAGGAGCGGTCCACCACACCCTGTGAGGGAGAGCTTCGTTTTCAGGCCATTGCTGATGCCAGTCCGGACATGATTCATCTCAACGATCTTGATGGGCGGATCGTCTATGTCAATCCGGCCACAGAGCGCTTGCTGGGCTATGCAGCTGAGGATATGACCGGTCGCTCGGCCCTGGATTTTATCCATCCTGAGGACCATCATCTGGTCCATGAATCCATGGTGGCGTTGGTGGGTCCCGGGCGGCAGGTCGGAACGTATGAGATTCGGCTGCTCAAGAAGAATGGTGATGTTCTGGTCGTTGAGGTGAGTGGCTTTCAATTCCAGCGGGGTGAGGGGCAGGGGCATCGGATCGGGGCCATTCTGCGGGATATCAGTGCGCGTCGGGCAACAGAAGAGGACCTGGCCCGCTATCAGGGACATCTGGAGGAGTTGGTCAGCGCGCGGACAGCGGACCTGAGCAAGACCCATCAGGCCCTTCAGGAGAGTGAACTTCGCTATGGGGCCCTTTATAATGCCATGAATGAAGGGCTGGCCATCCATGAACTGGTCTGCGATGGGGCTGGGAGGCCGGTTGATTACCGAATCCTTGAGGTCAACTCGGCCTATGAGAAGATCATTGATCTGAAGCGTGAAGAGGTCTGCGGCCGTCTCTCCCGTGAGGTCTACGGGGCCAAGGCTCCCCCCTATCTTGATGAGTTTTCCCGGGTGGCCCTGACCGGTGTTCCCCTGACCTTCGAGACCTATTTTGAGCCGCTGGACGCCTATTTTGAAATCTCAGTCTCGGCGTTGCAGCCGGGAATGTTTGCCACTCTGTTCAGCGATATCAGCGAGACCAAACGATCAGAGCAGGCCCTGCGGCAGCTGCAGCATCTCTCGAGCCAGATTCTGCGTTCGGCGGGTGAGGGGATCTTCGGTATTGACCGGCAGGGGCTGGCGACCTTTGTCAACCCGGCTGCGGCCCAGATGCTTGGTTGGCAGCCGGAAGAGATGGTCGGGCAAGATCTTCATCAACTGGTTCATCATTCCCATGATGATGGCTCGTCGTATGATGCCAGGCAGTGTCCCATGCATGTGGCACTCCGTGACGGGAGCATTCACAGCGCCCGGGAGGAGTTGTTCTGGCGCAAGGACGGCAGCAGTTTTTCCATTGAATTTACCAGTCGCCCGATTATTGAGAATGGCGAGATCGTGGGGATGGTGGTGACCTTTGTCGACAGTTCAGAGCGCAAACGGATTGCCCAGGAACAGCAGAACCTTCAGGCCCAGCTGATTCAGTCCCAGAAGATGGAAACAGTGGGGCAGTTGGCTGGAGGTATCGCCCATGATTTCAACAACCTGCTCTCTGTGATCATGGGGTTCAGCGATCTTGCCCGTCTCAAACTTTCCGAGGGTGATCCGGTTTGTGAAGATCTGGCCATGGTCCGTGAGGCGAGTACCAAGGCCGCGACTCTGACCCGGCAGTTACTGGCCTTCAGCCGCAAGCAGGTGCTGGATATGCAGGTGGTGACCATGGAGTCCATTCTGGAGTCCATGGCCAAGATGCTGGGTCGTCTGCTGGGTGAGGATGTGATGGTCGAGATCCAGGCCTCCGGACATCATCCTGTCCTGGCCGATGCGGGGCAGTTGGAGCAGGTGCTCTTGAACCTGGCGGTCAATGCTCGTGATGCCATGCGCGAAGGCGGTACGTTCAGGTTGCAGAGCGATGTGGTTGAGCTGGGCCGTGATATCCAGTTTGATTTTACCCGGGCAGAGCCAGGCACCTATGTCCGTCTGCAGATCAGTGATACCGGCAGCGGTATCGACCCCTCCTTTCTCAAACATATCTTCGAACCCTTTTTCACCACCAAGGAAAAGGGTAAGGGCACTGGCCTGGGTCTGGCCATGGTCTATGGGATTATTCAACAGCACCAGGGATATGTTACGGTCAGCAGTGAAAAAAACAAGGGGACGACCTTTGAGATTTATCTGCCGATGGTCCGGAAAAGTGGTGAGGAGCAGGAAGATTCGTCTGTCTCACTGCCACCGTCCCGAGGCAATGAGACGATCCTGGTGGTTGAAGATCAGGAACAGGTGCGATCGCTGCTGGCCAGGATTCTGGAGGGGGCAGGGTATACCCTGCTGACGGCTGAAGATGGTCTGGATGCTCTGCGCTGTCAGGCTGATTGGTCGGGGAACATTGATCTGCTGGTGACTGATGTGATCATGCCGAGGATGAATGGCCCGGAGCTGGTGAAAAATCTGTTGGAGACACGACCAGAGACCCGGGTACTGTTCATCTCAGGCTATCCCGATGCCATGATCTCCCGGCATGGGGTGCTGGAGGCGGGAATCCATTTCCTCCAGAAACCGGTGTCTGCTGAAAAGCTGCTGAACAAGGTCAGGGAAATTCTGGATGCTCAATAGGATCGTTTCATGGTGACCCTGGGGCTGGCCATTCTCCTGGCCGTGGGATTGCTGGCGGCTAAACTCTGCCAGTTCCTGTGTCTGCCGTCGGTGACCGGTTATATCGTGGCCGGCCTGCTGCTCGGGCCCAGCGGAGTCGGTCTGATCACCTCGGATACCGTGGGCAGCGGGTTGGATCATTTCACCCATATTGCCCTGATGCTGATCGCCTTTGGCATCGGTGAACATATCGAGCTCAAGCGTCTGCGCCAGCATGCCCGGAGTGTGGCCTGTACCGGACTGGGCGAGATCATCGGGGCCTTTGTCCTGGTGTCGACAGTGACCTTTGTGGTGATCCGCCTGCTTGGGTTTGAGGTGGCCGGTGGTGAGCTGCGTGATGTCCTGGTCCTGGTCCTGCTCCTGGGGGCTATTGGCGTGGCCACGGCCCCGGCCGCGACCCTGATGGTGGTCCGGGAGATGCGGGCCAGCGGACCCTTTACCTCGACGCTGCTGGCGGTGGTGGCCGTGGATAACGGTCTGGCCATCATGATTTTTGGTTTGATGGTCTCCATCAGCCATCAACTGGTCGGCGCCGCTCCCGAGTCCCTGTCTGTGGCCCTGCTCATGGGCGTTGCTGATATCGGCCAGGCGCTGCTGCTCGGCATCACCACCGGGCTGCTCCTGGATCTGACCCTTCGCCGGTTCAAGCGTCAGGAGGAGATGGTGACCTGGGGTCTGGCCCTGCTGCTGCTCTGCAGTGAACTGGCCCGTTTCCTGGAGATGTCGCCACTCCTGGCCGGAATGGCCGCCGGCTGCATCCTGGTCAGTCGGGCCGAACGAGATGTCCGTATTTTCAGGGCCCTGAATAACTTTGAGCCTCCCATCTATGTCCTCTTCTTCACCCTGGCCGGGACCCATCTGGATCTCAAGAGCCTGGGTGTTGCCGGTCTGATCGGTCTTTTTTATTTTCTGGCCCGCATTGGCGGTAAAAATCTCGGGGTACAGATTGGCGGTCGTCTGGGTCGGGCCCCTGACCTCTTGCGTCAGAATCTGGGCATGGCCCTGGCCCCCCAGGCCGGGGTAGCCATCGGTCTAATTGTCCTTCTGGCCAGTGATCAGAACCTGACTGCATTTTCAGCCATTGTCACCCCGGTGGTCCTGACCGGCGTCTTTCTCTCTGAGCTGCTGGGGCCGCTCTGTGTCCGTCGGGCCCTGGTCCGGGCCGGGGAGACAGACAGCGTCGAAGAGGGAAACCATCGTGATTGCAGCGGTCTGTCGTCCAGGCAATGTGACCAGCTGATGCGTTCGGCCGACGGGGTACGGCTGGTGCCGTGGGTCTGGGAAAAATTGAAGCCGCATCTGGATGCCGAAGGGGTGGTGGTTTTCGGGGCGGCCCATCGGGCTGCGACTCCTGGACTGGCCCGGTTCGCCACCATATTTGCCCATCATTATCATTCATATCCCATGGCAGTGCGCGTGTACAGGCGGGGCGAAGGAGTGCCGCCCAAGGTTTTTCTGGCCGAACAGATCGAGGTGTCCAGTATGGGATACCCCCTGCTCACCGAACTGGTTCCTGATGAGGATGTGTCCTCGGGACTGGTGGCCGCGGTCGAGTACAATAACGCCCGGGCCGTGGTTCTGGCCGCGCCTTTGCAGGGAGCGGTGAGCAATCTGCCTGAAGTCCTGGAGAATGTGGCCCAGAACGTGAGCTGTCTGGTGGTGGTGGCCCGTTTTTATGGCGAGCTGCATACCGAACGGATTCTGATGCCGGTGATTTCCATGGATGAGCTGGAGGAGATCTATTCGGTGGTGGTTGCCCTGGACGCCATCGGTGAGCATCAGGTGGATCTTCTCTATCTCCTGGAATCGACGGAATCGCCCCGCCGCATTGAGGGCAAGGCCGAGGAGATCCGGAAGTGGCTGGCCGCCCGTGCTCAGCAGGTTGATATCACGGTGCGGGTTATGGCCACGGATGCCCGGGTCGAGACCATTGAGAGCGAGGCCCAGGGATATGATCTGGTGGTGATGGGGGCGACCCGGACACCGGGGATCAAGAAGTTCTTTTTTGGTTCACTGGCCGATACCGTGGCCAGCCGTCTGCGCAAGACCCTGCTGGTTGTTTATCAGCCAGAAAACAGTTGAAGGAGTTGCTGACATGACATATCAACTGTTGATAACGGCCCTGGCGGCCGGATTATTCGGAATTGGTGCGGCCGCTCTTCTGCTTCGCCGTCAGGCCAGACAGGCCCTGGTCGAGCAGGAGCGGCTTCTTGTTGATCGTCATCGTGAGGAGCTGGCTGAGCGCTTGGCTCAACTTGGTGACCGCCATCAACTGGAGTTGCGGCCCAAGATCGAGCAGCTTGAGCAGACCCGTGAGGAGCTGGTTCGTCTCCGCCTGCAGGCAGATGAGCTCCGAACAGTCAGCAGTACCCAGCAGGCTCGGATTGCCCAATTGGGCGCCGATCTTGGCCATGAACGATCCCTGGCCGCTGATTATCTCAGTCGGCTCGAGGCCGAGCTCTCTTTCAAGGTTGAGATCAGTCGCGAAAATGCCCAGCAGCAGGCCACCCTGGCCAAGCTTGAGGCCGACCTCAGCCATGAGCGGGAGCAGACCGGAGAGAAATTGGCCCTGCTCGACCAGGCCCGGGAGCAGCTGAGGCTGCAGTTTCAGGAACTGGCCCAGAAGATTATTGAGGAGCGCAGCGTCAAGGGCGTTGAGGAGCAGCGGCAGAAGCTGGGCGCTATCCTTGATCCCTTCCAGCTGCAGCTGAAATCCTTCAAGGAAAAGGTCGATACCATTCATCTGCAGGAGACTCTGGAGCGGGCCTCACTCAAGAAGGAGATCGAATCCCTGCGAGAGCTCAATCAGAAGATCAATGTCGAGGCCGTTAATCTGACCCGGGCCCTCAAGGGGGACAGCAAGATCCGCGGGAACTGGGGCGAGCTGGTCCTGGAGCGGGTCCTTGAGCAGTCTGGTTTGCGTCGTGGAATCGAGTATGAAACGCAGGGGGCCTTTCGCGATGATGACAATCGGCTCCTCCGGCCGGATGTGGTCGTTCATCTGCCCGATGATCGTGATATCGTTGTTGATTCCAAGGTCTCGCTTGTGGCCTGGGAGCGTTATGTCAACAGTGAGGATGATGCCAGGCGTGAGGTCGCGCTCAAGGCCCATGTCCTGGCGGTACGTGAGCATATCAAACAGCTCAGTGCCAAGGACTATGCCTCTCTCAAAGGGGTCAGCTCTCTGGACTTTGTCTTGATGTTCATGCCCATTGAGTCGTCATTTATGGCGGCCTTCCAGCATGATGATAACCTGTTCAGTGAGGCCTTTGCCGCCCGGATCGTGGTGGTGACTCCGACCACCCTGCTGGCCACCCTGCGCACGGTCGAGAATATCTGGCGCTATGAGCGGCAGAGCCAGAATGCCCAGGAGATTGCCCAGCGGGCCGGGGCCATGTATGACAAGTTCTGTCTGTTTGTCGAGAGCATGGACAGGCTCGGGCGTCAGATGGATACGGCCCGCAACAGTTATGATGAGGCCATGAACCGTCTGACTCGGGGGCGCGGGAACCTGATCAGTCAGGCCAACCGGTTTGCCGAACTCGGAATTGAGGGCAAAAAGACGCTGCCCAAGGGGGTCCTTGAACTGGCGGCGGGTGAGAGTGAGTCAGAGTCGGAATCCGGAGACCAATGACCGGAGGCGTTTTTTTCAGGTGGTCCTGACCGTGATCCCGCCTCGCGTGGAGGTTATTGGCCGGTTCTGATTGATTTGACAGGTGTGGCTCAAAGAAAGTATCCTGGCAGGAACGAGTCACGGGAGAGACAAGGATTAGGGGCGCGCTTAAGAGGTGGATGCCACCGTTGGGGGACGGATCTTGTTGAAATTGAAATCAATTGTTTTGTTCTGCTGGTCTTCGTCCAAGACCTATTCCCTTTTTTTTGTCACCATTGTCGTGTCGTCCGTGGCGCTCTCCCTGCTCATTACCGCCCTGCATCACCAGCGGGAGAGAGAGTATCTCAACCAGATCACCCAGCAGCAGCATATTCAACTGAAGTCGATTCTCTTCACTCTGGAGAATACCGCCGACATCGTCTTTGAGAACGTCATCAACCAACCGGACATCATTGATCTCATGGCACGGGCGTCCCGGGCCTCAGAGAGTGAGCGCGGTGCATTGCGCACCCGGCTCTTTGAACGGCTGGCCCCGGCCTATCAGCTGATGGAAGCCAGGGGTGGGCGCCTGCTCCACTTTCATCTGCCCGGGGGGATCAGCTTTCTGCGTTTTCACCGGACCGATGTCTATGGCGATGATCTGACAGAGGTCAGGCCTTCCATCAATCAGGTCAATGAGAGTGGTGATGTGGTCCGTGGTTTTGAGGAGGGGCGGGTCTTTCAGGGGTTTCGTAATGTCTATCCTCTCAGGCAGGGGGATGAACTGGTGGGAACCGTGGATATTTCCTATTCCTTTCTGGCCTTGCGTGATCTGGCAGTCCGTTTGTTTCCGGCCATTTATACCCTGATGTACCATAAGGAGTCGGTGGCCAGGGTTGCAGGCGAGGAAGACCAGGGACGGTACCGGCAATGTCGTGTTTCACCCTTTTATCTGAAAGAACAGGAGGCTGTGGCCCATATCAAGGCCGAGCTGCCGGGGTTGAATATTGTTTCTCTTGAGACTCTCCAGCAGTTGAACAGTGATTTGCGGGAGCAGGTTGCCGAGCGGATGGAGGCCAGAGCGGAATTTTCTGTCTCCCGGTTGATTCCTGGAGATCATAAAATCCTGGTGGTGACCTTTCTGCCGATTCGTAACATTCAGGGTGATGCGGTGGCCTATTTTGTCAGTTATCGTCCTGACCGGAACGTGGCTGACTACAATCGTCGATACCATCAGATGCGGCGGGTGATTGTGGCGCTGACCCTGATATTTTTTTTTTCGGGTCTGCTCTATTATCGCCAGACTCTGCATAAGGAAAAGTATCAGGCCCTGGCCACCAGTGATAGGCTGACCCGGCTGGCCAATCGCCTTCACTTTGATCTGGTTCTCGACCAGATCCTGCGTCAGGTGAGGCGGGGGGAACAGTCCCTGTCTCTGCTGATGCTGGATATCGATAATTTCAAACAGGTCAACGATGTCTACGGACATGATGGCGGTGACCGTGTCCTTGTCTCTGTGGCCGGGGTCTTGCGGGGCACGGTTCGGGAGCAGGACCTGGCGGCCCGCTGGGGGGGCGAGGAATTTGTGGTTCTGCTGCCTGGGGCCTCTGGTGAAGAGGCCGGTCGGGTCGCAGAGAAGATCCGCCAGGCCATTGCCGATCATGAGACCGTCTCAGGTAGCCAAATGATCCAGGTGACCTGCAGTTTCGGGGTGGCTGAATATGGTAAAGGGATGACGGCCGAAGAGTTGTTGAAACGAGCGGATCAGGGTTTGTATCTGGCCAAGGAGCGTGGCAAGAACTGTGTGGTCAGGTCCTGATTGGTTCGGGGCAAATCCCTGTGTCTTTGAAGCAGTATGGGTCTCGTTTTTTGAAGACATCAAGGCCAAAGCCGTGGCTCACGGCCAGGCAGCCGCCGCAGAGGGGACGAATGTCGCAGTCGTGGCATTCGTCCGGGCCGCTGCGGTATCTTTCGGCCTGTGGGCCGTCATAGATTTCGGCCAGATTCTCTCGGAAGATGTTGCCCATGGGTGAGGGAAACTTGCGGCAGGCATGGACCTCGCCATCGGGCAGAAGGGAGACGAAGTTGAAGGCGGCCCCGCAGCCGTAACCGGCGCAACCACCGGTCAGTTCCAGGCCCTGCCGGGAGCGGAGGAGGTTGAACAGGTTATCCTTGAGGCCCATGTGCGGGTTGCTTTGGGCCATCTCCTGGTATTGTTCAAGAAAATCAGAAAAATCATCGGTCGGGGCCGAGGCCAGGGCTGCCCCCTCGCCGACCATGGCCAGGCGGTTGAAGGTGAAGCGATCGACCAGCCCGCGCAGGTGTCCTGCCAGTTCCAGGACCATCCCCTGATTGGCCCGGGTCAGGGTCAGCATCACCATGGAGTAGATCTGCAGTTCTTTGAGGAGTTCCAGAAAGGCCAGGGTCCGTTTAAAATGGCCTGACCCTCGGATGTAGTTGTTGTGTGTTTCCAGTCCCTCAAGGCTGACCTGATAAAAAACCGGCTTCTGGATGGCCAGGATCTCCTCGATCTGGGCCCTGGGCATGGGGTTGCCAAGGATTGCGGTCATGAATCCACGATCTGCCGCCGCCTGGTAGAGCTCGTTGAAGTGGGGATGCAGCAGTGGGTTGCCGCCGGTAAACGAGACCTGGGTGAAGACGTGGCGGGCACGGCAGAAATCATAGAGATCGTCAAGGACCCGCAGGCCCTGGTCCAGGCTGACCTCGGTTCGCTGGCTGCGGTCGTAGCAGTGGCGGCAATGCAGGTCGCAGGTCTGGGTGAGGTGCCATTGCAGGGTAAAGGTGGGGGCGCTGAATCGTTCCGGTTCGGTGACGGTTCCGTGCGGGAACTCCGGGCCGCGGCAGATTGTTGATGGTGGGGCCAGGAGCAGGCCTTGCTGGATCCCTCGGTAGACGATGTCATCGATCTGACCAGGAGTGACCTGGTGTTCTGCGGCCAGGATGCGGGAATCAAGGTGTTCGCTGATGATCTTCAGGGCCAGGAGGTCGTCCTGGCCTGGGGTCCGGATCTGTACGGAATGATCGTGGGGATGTTTATAGACAAGGACCATGCCGGGCTCTGGCTCAGGGCTGAGGCTCTGGTCGCCTAAAAATTCCGGGAGTCGCCCCCATTGCACCTCGATCAGCTCCAGAGTTGGGTTGATGGTGCAGGTCGTAACCGAGGCCGGGATAAGCGATGGTCGCTGGTGGAGTTGAAAACAGACAGACTCGATCCGGGCCAGGTCGGCCAGAAAGGGGGTGCGGCCAATCAGTTCGGGATGATCGGCGAGGATCTGCGGCAGAGTCTCTGGATTGTCCAGGCCGGTCAGCGCCACAGGCAGGAGGCGGTGGCAGACGGGGTAGATGGTGCTCAGTGGTCTCTGGTCCTGGGGCATGGCGTGGAGTGGGCAGAAGATGGCTGGAGTGCGTGGAAAAAGAAAGGGCCGGTCCCTGAGTTGAGACCGACCCTGGACTGTCAGCTGTGGTGCGTGCAACCTGCACGCCAATGATTAACCGCTTCAGCCGCTGGCACTGGCCTTTTTTTTGACCTTTACCTTTTCTTTTTCGACCGCCTCAATCATCTTTTCGGAATCGTCTGCTGCCGGTTTGGCCATTTCTGCGGCGTTCTCAGGAATGGGAGATTCGCTTATGGCGGTTTCGGCTGCTGGTTTGACCACCTTTTCAGTGCTACCTGCACTGGGTTTGTCGCTTCAGCCGCTGCTGGCGGCCTGGAGAGCCGGGATCGTATAACTGCAGGCGCTGATCAGCCCTGCAGCCCCGATACCGGCCAGAATTTTTTTCAGGTCCTTGTTCTTCATGTTCCCCTCCGGAAAAAGGTGCCTCGTGGTGTGCCGTTGATTGATCCACTATCAATCAACCCTGACAAAAGTATATCGTTCGGAATGCGGTCGTGTCAAGGAATGATATTTGTTCTCTTTTTGGCCGGGCCATGTGTGCGATTGGCTGGAGAGCTTAGGCCAGAGGTCGTTGTGGATGAACATTTGAGTTCAGGGCGAGAGATGTTGCTGTCTGCGGCAGCTGAGGGGATGTTATCGGGAAATGAGGCCGTTGGAGGGCTGCGGTTCTGGTGAATTAAGAGCGATGAGAGGTTGAGCCTTGAACCGATGAGCTCTTTGTGATACTTGTTAGTCCAAGATGGAGTTGTAATCATTTCAAGTTACACGTGGGGCGCTGTGTTTTGCCGGCAGATCAAAGCAGATGGGATGCTGAACCGGTGAAACGAGAGTGCGACGATGCAGGTCTGAAGTCAAGTGACGTCCCTGTTTGACGGGACGCTTGTTGAGGATGCGATGACACAAAAACAGGAAACGCCGGGTTCAGTCATCTGGCCGGGATTCAGGCTTTTTTTTATTGTTTATCTGCTGTCCGGGGGGCTGCTTGCCGGCCTGCTGGTTCTTTTCTCTGCCCCGGTGCCTGGGGGCTGGGTATCTGGCCAGGATCTTTCGGTCACAGTGCGCTTTGGCTTCGGGGCCGGAATCTTTATCCTGATTGGTATCGCGTCCTGGTTTGTCGCGTATGGCATCACCTGGCGCCGGATGCATCAGGCCCAACTCATGGCCATATCCATGTTCGATTCCCTGACCGGTCTGCCCAACCGCCGTCTCTTTTTTGATCATCTGGACACAGCGATCAAGCATGACCGCCGCAACAAGACCATGACCGGTCTGCTCTATCTGAATCTTGACGGTTTCAAAAAGGTCAATGCCGAGCTGGGACATGATGCCGGTGATGAGTTACTCTGTGTGGTGGCCCGGATTCTTGAAATCGGTGTCCGTCAGTCCGATACCGTGGCCAGGTTGGGGGGTGATGAGTATGCCATGATTCTACCTCTGATCACCGCGGCCGATGGTGCCGAACGGGTGGCTGAGAAGGTGATGGCCGCCCTGACCAAGCCGGTGCAGTTGATTGTCGGCAGTGTTGCGGTGAGTGTCAGTATCGGTGCGGCCGTGACCCCGAGGGACAGTGATGATGTGGATGAATTGATGCGGCGTCTGGATCTGGCCGTGTCCATGGCCAAGAAACGTTCCGGGAATGCCTGTGTCGTGGTGGGGCCGGAGGGATGAGCGTGACCGGGGTGCTCTCGCATCCCGGCCCAGTGCCGGATACAGCAAAGGGTTTCAGATGGATGGTCTGAAACCCTTTGCTGTATCCGCTTGTTTTCTGCGGGTCGTATGACCCTGTCTAGTTTGCGGCTCTGGCTGTCTGCCTGTGGGGCATGGCTCCTGCTGGGCTGGAAAAGAATTATCTGGTAAATGTTCTCAGGATACATATACTACAATTATGATTAGGAGAAATTCTCATTTTCTATTCTTGTTGATACCCAGAACTGCTGATAGTTCCGGATTGTTTAATCGGGACAAGAGGGGTGGAAGGCTGAACCTGTTTTTGGAGAATGTGCGATGAGTGAGTTGACAGGAACTGGAGAGTTGCAGCAACGCATTCGCGACCTGGAAAAACAGGTGTTTGCCCTGCGTCAGGAAAACCAGGATCTGTATCAGAACGAAGAGCGTTATCGGGCCCTGTTTGAACGGGCAGCCGATTACATTCTTATTCTGTCAGAGGGAGCAGGTGATATCCCTGTGATTGTTGATCTGAATGAGGCCGCCTGTGTGGTCCACGGATACACGCGGGAGGAACTGCTGGGCCGCCCCATCAGCTTTCTTGACAGTTCTGAGACCCAAAAAAATATTCCTGAGAGGGTGCGCCGGGTCCTGGGGAGCGGGAAGCCTGAGACATTTGAGGCGGTGCACACCTGTGCAGACGGACGGTTGATCACGGTTGAGGTGACGGCCACCCCGGTTGTTGTGGCCGGTAAGTCCTATATCTATGCCATTGAGCGTGATATAACGGCCCGCAAGCGATCTGAAGCGGTTTTGCGCTACTACGAACAGATCATTGCCACCTCCGGTGAGCATATGTCCTTGCTGGACCGCCACTATGTCTATCAGGCCGTGAATGAGACCTATCTGGCGGCCCATCAAATCAGCCGTGAGAAGATTGTCGGCCACGGCGTGGCCGAGGTGCTTGGCCAGGAGACCTTTGACAAGGTGGTCAGAAAGAAATTAGACCAGTGTCTGGCTGGAGTTGAAGTCCATTATCGGGACTGGTTTCAGTATGCCGGCTTGGGCCGGAAATTTATGGATGTCTCCTATTATCCGGTGGTGGAGCCAGATGGCTCGGTGTCTGGAGTTGTGGTGAATGCCTCTGATATTACAGAGCAGCACGAGGCCGAGGCGGCCTTGCGCCAGGCCAAAGAAGAGCTCGAACAGCGGGTCATGGAGAGGACTGCGGAACTGGGAGCGGCCAATGCTAGGCTGGAGAGAGAGATTGCTGAACACCGTCGGAGTGAGGCCCGTTACCGTGCCATTGTTGAGGATCAGACCGAACTGGTCTGTCGCTTCCGGGCCGATGGAGTCTTGACCTTTGTCAATGAGGCCTATTGTCGTTATTTTGACAAACGTTGCGAGGAACTCATCGGTCAGAGTTTCATGCCCCTGATTCCGGAGGAGGATCAGCCACTGGTTGAGAAGAATTTCAGATCCCTGTGTTTGGAGAGGCCGTTTTACACGCATCAGCATCGGGTGCTCCTGCCTTCTGGTGACATCCGCTGGCAGGAATGGAACGATCTGGCCATTTTCGATGACGCTGGGCAACTGGTCGAGTATCAGGCGGTCGGCCAGGATATTACTGAACGGCGGCAGATGGAAGATGCCCTGCGACAGGCAAGAAAGGCGGCGGAAGCGGGCAGCCTGGCCAAATCGGCCTTTCTGGCCAACATGTCCCATGAAGTACGGACTCCGCTGTCGGCCATCATTGGTTTTGCGCAAATTCTTCAGGATGGAACGGTCGGCGCAGTGACGACTGACCAACACGAGTGTCTGGGCGAGATTGTGGGGAGCAGTCATCAACTGCTGGGGTTGATTGATGATATCCTTGACCTTTCACTGCTTGAAGTTGACGGGAAAGAGGTGGTGTCTGAGGAGTGTGACCTGGCACTGCTGCTGGCGAACTGGTTGGAGTCTTTTGAAGGGAAGGCCGGGGCGAAGAACCTGTCCTTGTCTCTGGATGCTGGACAGGGTGTCGGGATGATGGTCACTGATTCCAGAATTCTGAGAAAGGTGGTGACCAAACTCCTGGAAAACGCCCTCAAGTACACCCCGGCCGATGGTCGCGTGGGGATTGACATGGACAGGAAAGGAGATGAGGTGCAGGTTACGGTCTGGGATACCGGGATCGGGATAAACGAGGAGCAGTTGGGCCTGCTGTTCCAACCCTTCCAGCAGGGCGAAGAATATCTGAACAAAGAGTATCAGGGAGTAGGTCTTGGCCTGGTCCTTTGTAAACGATTTCTGGAACTGCTGGGCGGTCGAATTGAGGTGGAGAGCACCCCTGGTCAGGGCAGTCGGTTTACCTTTTTTCTGCCGGTCATGGCTGGAGATCGGTGAAACGTCTCTTGGCCAAGGCACGGGCTCTTTGTCGTAAAAGCATAAAAAAAGGGATTCAGATATAATCTGAATCCCTTTGTAATTTCAAGTGGTAGCGGGGGCTGGATTTGAACCAACGACCTTCGGGTTATGAGCCCGACGAGCTACCAGACTGCTCCACCCCGCGTTCCGTCTGGTCACTATAGCCGATTTTGGGCACTTGTCAATGGGATTCGGTTGTTGGAGTGGTTTCTTTCCGGACTCCCCTACAGGAGTTTGGCCATTTTGGTCCTGATCGCCTCCGGGAGCCGGCTCAGCTTCCCCTCAGGGTTGACAGCCGCATGGGTGGTGGTGCCGCGGGCCAGGAGTCTGGGCCGATCCTGGTCTGCGTCCTGCCGCAGGATGCGGTAGCTGAAGGTGCAGGAGACCTTCTTGATCTCGCTCAGGCGGGTCTCGATTATCAGCAGATCATCGTAACGGGCCGGGGCCTTGAAGCGGATATAACATTCGCTGACCGGCAGAATCAGTCCCTGGGCCTCAATCTCGTGGTAGGAACAGACCAGCTCACGCATGAACTCGGTCCGTCCCTGTTCGAAATAACGCAGGTAATTGGCGTTGTAGACCACAGCTGCAGCATCGGTGTCGCCATAGAGGACGCGCACCTGGCTCAGGTGGATTCGGGTTGAGGGGGGCTGAGACTCATTCATTGGCTGCGCCGCTCAAGCAGGGTGGCGAGCATTTCAGCGCCGCTGATCGGCTGTTGTTCCGGGTTGGCCACCTTTCCATTTTTCTCGCTGAAACTCAACCCGCATCCCGGGACCATTTCCCGGGAGTCATAGAGCAGGGCCGGGACAGGGTCGCTGGTATGGGTCCGCAACTCCAGCGGAGTAAAATGATCCATGGTGACGATGACCCGGAACTCTTCCCTCCGCTCTCGCAGGCCTGCAATGATGGGGGCAACGATGCGACGATCAAAGTCTTCGATGGCCTGGAGCTTGGCCGTTCGCGAACCCTGGTGGCCGGCCTCATCCGGGGCCTCGACGTGGACAAAGACATAGTCCTGGTCGGTCAGGCAGTGCAGGGCGGCCTCGGCCTTGCCCTCGTAGTTGGTGTCGATCCAGCCCGTGGCGCCGGGGACATTGATGATCTTGAGGCCGGCACAGATCCCCAATCCCTTGAGGAGATCTACAGCTGAGATCAGGCTGCCCTGCAGGTTGTATTGTTCGGGAATGGGGGTCATCCGGGGCAGTCTGCCTTCGCCCCAGAGCCAGATCCCGTTGCCTGGATTCTGGCCCCGGCGGATTCGTTCCTGGTTGATGGGGTGGTTGAGCAGGACCTGCTCGGCGCCAAGGACCAGTTTTTGCCAGGTCGGGTCGTTCAGATACCGCTGCCAGTGACGGCTGACATCCTGATTGATGAAGTCGTGCGGAGGGACCGGGGCCAGATCGGGATAGGCCCCCTTGACCACCAGGATGTGGCGGTAGTTGATCCCGGGGTAGAAGCGAAAGGTTGAATTGGCGCAGATCTGCTGCAGGGCCGAGATCAGGATGTGGGCCTGGTCGGTGGCGATATGGCCGGCCGAGTAATCAATCATCCGGGTATGGCCCTGGACATCGTGCTCAAGGGTGACCAGGTTACAGCGGAAGGCGGTTTCGTCCGGAGCCAGCTCGATGCCCATGGCTGCGGCCTCAAGCGGTGCCCGGCCACTGTAGCAGTCCTCGGGGCGGTAGCCCAGAAGCGAAAGATTGGCCACATCGCTGCCCGGGGGAAACCCACTGGGGACGGTCTGGACCTGGAGCAGGTGGCCCTGTCTGCACAGCTGGTCCATGGCCGGAGTCCTGGCTGCCTCGAGCACAGTGCGTCCGCCCAGTTCGCTCATGGGGCGATCGCCCATGCCGTCACCCACAAGGATCAGATATTTCATGGCTGGTTGTGGCTGGCCATCTTGATTCTGCTCTGCTGGTTAGTCATCGCTGGTCAGGATGCGGATTTTGACCGTGGGCGCGGCGCAGACCTCGAGTGCGTTGATCTCACTGATGGCCAGCTCTACTGAAGCTTCCGAGGCCTTGTGGCTGTGGATGACGATATTGACCGGCTCGTCCTGATGGCGGCTCTTCTGGATCACGGATTTGATGGAGATGTTGTGACGGGTAAAGATTCCAGAGATGGCGCACAGGACACCCGGTTTGTCCATGGCGCTGATCCTGAAATAATAGGGGCAGGTCAGTTCGCTCATGGGGGTGATCACTGGAGTTCCGATGTGTTCAGGCAGGTAAGAAAGGGCCGGGACCCGGTTGATCGAGTGGTTGAGGATATTGCGCCCGATGTCGACCACGTCGGCGACCACGGCACTGCCGGTGGGCATCTTGCCGGCACCCGGCCCATAGAGCAGGACGTTGCCGACGGTATCGCCGGTGAAGTGAATGGCGTTGTAGGCCCCGTTGATATTGGCCAGCATATGTGAACAGGGGACCATGGTCGGATGGACCCGGGCCTCCACATGGTCGCCATGGTTGCGGCTGATGGCCAGCAGCTTGATTCGGCAGCCGAACTCCTTGGCAAATTCGATATCAATGGGTTCGATATTGCTGATCCCTTCGCTGTTGATGTCGGAGAGCTGGACGTGCTTGCCGTAGGCAATGGTCATGAGGATGGCCAGCTTGTGGGCGGTGTCGATGCCCTCGATATCATAGGTGGGATCGGCCTCGGCAAAGCCGAGTGCCTGGGCCTCCTTGAGGACCTCGGCAAAGGGTGTGGAATGGTCGGTCATCTGGGTGAGGATGTAGTTGGCCGTACCGTTCATGATTCCCATGATCGACAGGATTCGGTTGGCCACCAGGCCTTCTTTCAGGGCCTTGATCACCGGAATACCGCCTCCGACACTGGCCTCGAAGCCGACCTCAACCCCGTTGGCCACGGCTGCTTCGAAGATTTCGCGACCGTGGATGGAGAGCAGGGCCTTGTTGGCCGTGACCACGTGCTTCTTGTGCCGGATGGCCTCCAGGAGGAAGGTCTTGGCCGGTTCAATGCCGCCGATCAATTCGACCACGATATCGATGTCAGGGTCGTTGAAGATGTCAGCGGCGTCGCGGCTGAGCACGGCGCTGTTCAGGTGCTCGGGTAACTGGTCTATATTGATATCAGCCACCCGGGCCAGGGTGATGGTGGCGCCCACCCGTTGGATGAGTCGTTCCTTCTGTTCGTACAGGGTCTGGGCCAGGCCGCTCCCCACGGTGCCGAAGCCGATGAGGCCAACGCGTATCTCGTTCATGTCATTTTGTCTTGGTGATGGAATGGGTGTGACCGCAAGGGCCGGCCAGTTTAAGGTTACGGCTACAGGGTATTTGCAGTTGAACATTGTCTGTGGGGTATGGAACAGTACCCCGTTCTGAGTCGTCTTTTTTCTGTCGCCTCAGGTCGATATCAGTGGAGGAAAGTACCCCTTTTAGTGAGGAAAGTCAAAAAATATGGGGAGATATTTTTCTGGCCTCACTGTTCGTTTTGGTTTATAGTCTGATCTCGGCGTTCTTGAGTGAATGCTCATTCAGTGATGTTCTGTCAGGAATAGATACCGGCCGCAAGGGTTGGCTGGTTGCAGGTTGTGTTTTTAAGATCAAAAGCTTAGTAAAAGGAGAACAGCTATGGCAGTGAATATTCTGGCCTTTGGGCCGAATGGCAGTGGTAAGGGGACCCAGGGTGCGATCGTCAAGGATAAGTACGGGAGTGCTCATATTGAGTCTGGTGCCATCTTCCGGGAGCATATCAAAGGCGGGACTGAGCTTGGCAAGAAGGCCAAGGAGTTCATCGAGCGCGGAGATCTGGTTCCCGATGATATCACCATTCCCATGGTCCTTGAGACCCTGGCCAAATCCAAAGAGCAGGGCTGGCTCCTCGATGGTTTTCCTCGTTCAAAGGCGCAGGCCGAGGCCCTGGATGCAGCCCTGAAAGAGGCTGGAATGAAACTTGACTACGTTCTGGAGATCAAGCTTGATCGTCAGATTGCCAAGGAGCGTATCATGGGCCGCCGTCTGTGCGCCAATGACAATAACCATCCCAACCACATCGCCTTTGATGCCATCAAGCCGGTGGAAAAAGATGGCCGTCTGGTCTGTCGGGTCTGTGGCGGTGAGCTGAGTGCCCGTGCCGATGATCAGGACGAGGGTGCCATTGGTAAACGTCATGATATCTATTATGACACCGTTACAGGAACCATGGCCGCGGTCAATTATTTCAAGGCAGCCGGCGGTTGCAAGGTTATTTCTGTTGATGGCTCCATGGGCATCAAAGAGGTGACTGCCGCGATTGTCAAACAACTCGATTGATCAGGCTGACAGGATTCGAGCCGCCAGGCTTGGATTTCCTGAGGTGTGGGGGGTGTCGGTGCTATGGCCGGCAGCCCCTTTTTTTTTGCCTTTTTGTCCTGGATATCTTAGAGTCAACCACGCGGCCATTCTTCCCGGGGACCTTGAGTTTCTTTGGCGCAGTGGATAAGGGAGCCTCAGGAGACCGGGGCATGACGCAAGAGTCAGGCCTGATCTGTGTTTCGATGAAAGTTTGTCGGGGAACATCATTGGCCATAGCGAGGTAACGAATGTTCATGGTTGGTTGTGGCTGGCCATTTTGGATCAACCATGCTGGTTTGAATAACGATCGGCAGGAATTGATGTGTCGAGTATGATCATGGAAAAAATTTTACAGCGCACATTACGAGATTCGATTGACGCCAAAGAGGCCCTTGCCCGGACTCAGTCCGAGCAGATCCTGGAGTTGGCCCGGATGATGATTGCCTGTATCCGTCGTGGCGGCAAGATCCTGATCTTCGGTAATGGCGGCAGTGCCGCGGATGCCCAGCACATGGCCGCTGAGTTTGTGAACCGCTATCTCATCAACCGGCCCCCCATGGCAGCCCTGGCACTGACCACGGACACCTCGATTCTGACTTCGGTGGGGAATGATTTTTCCTATGATGAGATATTCCGCAAGCAGGTTCAGGCCTTGGGGCGGTCTGAGGATCTGGCCTTGGGTATTTCAACCAGTGGTCGGTCAAAGAACGTTCAGCTGGCCCTGGAGGCAGCTCGGGATATGGGGATGCAGACAGCGGCGCTGACCGGTGGGTTGGCCGGAGACGGTGGCCCGGTTGGAGCGGTCGTTGATCTGCTGCTCAATGTGCCCAGTGCCGCCACCCCCCATATTCAGGAGGCGCACATCTGGGTCGAGCATCTGTTGTGTGAACTGGTGGAGCGGGAGATTCATGGCCAGACTTGATTTGTCTGTTACAGGTGGGTCGGCGTCTTGGCAGATGTCGGGAGCGAGAAATGACCTTTTTTATGTTGTATTGTGACCGGTCATTGATCGGTTTTTTAAGATAAAACTTATGAGTTTCAGGGCGATACAGTTCGTCTTGATGATGGAATAATGACAGAACAGATCAAACAAACACGGCCTGGCAAGGTCTATCTGGTGGGTGCCGGTCCCGGTGATCCCGGGTTGATTACCCTGCGTGGCAAGTATCTTCTGGAGCGGGCAGAGGTGGTGGTCTATGACTATCTGGCCACTCCCAAACTCCTCAAGTATGTGCCCAAGGGCGCCGAGCTGATCTATGCCGGCAAAAAAGGTGGCACCAAGCACACCCATACCCAGGAGGAGATCAACCAGATGCTGGTCGACCGGGGTCGGCAGGGCAAGATGGTGGTCCGGCTCAAGGGCGGCGATCCCTTTATTTTCGGCCGCGGCGGGGAGGAGATCGAGCAGCTGGCAGCGGCCGGGATTGCTTTTGAGGTGGTCCCCGGGGTGACTTCAGCCACGGCGGCTGCCACCTATGCCGGAATTCCCATCACTCACCGGGAGTATACGGCCTCGGTGGCCTTTGTGACCGGTCACGAAGATCCGACCAAGAAAGACTCGAATATTGACTGGTCCAAGCTGGCTACGGGTGCCGGAACCCTGGTGATCTATATGGGGATCAAGAATCTCCCGACCATTGTTGAAAATCTGGTCAAAAATGGCCGCGATGCCCAGACCCCGGTGGCTGTGGTTCGTTGGGCCTCGACTCCGGAGCAGCATTCAGTGATCGGCACCCTGGAGACCATTGTCGACAAGGTGCGGAGCGAGGGGATCAAACCGCCGGCCCTGATCGTGGTCGGCGAGGTCGTCAAGCTGCGCGACACCATTGACTGGTTTGAAAAACGGCCCCTGTTTGGCAAGCGCATCATGGTGACCCGGACCCGTGAACAGGCCTCGGAACTGGTGGCCGGGCTCGAGGAGGACGGGGCCAATTGCCTGGAATTTTCGACCATCCATCTTGAGCCACTGGACTCGTATGAGATTCTTGATGGCGAATTGGAGCGCATCAATGAGTATCACTGGATACTCTTTACCTCCATCAACGCGGTCAAGTACTTTTTTCATCGCCTGCATGAGCAGGGCATGGACAGCCGTGACTTGAAGGGTGTGGCTGTGGGAGCCGTGGGCCGGGCCACAGGGGATCTTCTGCTGAAGTATGGCATCCGGGTTGATCTGATCCCTGAGACCTATACCGCCGAAGGGTTGGCCGAGAGCCTGCTTGATCTTGGGGTTGAGGGGCGGAATATCCTGATTCCCCGTGCCCTCAAGGCTCGTGAAATTCTAACCGAGACCCTGCGCGGGGTCGGGGCCCAGGTCATGGTGGCACCGGTTTATCAGAACGTTCCGGCCCAGGGTGACCGGGAGCAGCTGCGCCGGGTCCTGGAGAATGGAGAGGTGCATATGGTCACCTTTACCAGTTCGTCAACGGTAAATAATTTTCTGAGCTTGCTTGGAGCAAGCGATCAGGATGAACTTAACCGGTTTCTCAAAGGCGTCAAGATTGCCGCAATCGGCCCAATCACCGCCAAGACAGTCACTGACAACGGCCTGAGGGTCGATGTCCAGCCCAACGAGTATACAATTGGCGCCCTGAATCAGGCCATCGTTGAGTATTATCGCAAGAAGTGATCCTGCGTTGCTTGGCAAGGGTGTTCGGTTATGATATGCTTGATTTGTCAGCTTTCTTTATCTGATACAAGCGGAGGGTGGTGCTGTTACAGTCGGTTGCCTGCACGGAATTTTGGTCTTGCAGGAAAGAGCTAAGAGACGTTCCATGAGGTGATCTGGAAATGGTGGTTTTCTTTTTTTTCCTTCTGTTTCTGATCTGCTATCCTGTTCTGCTTTTTCCGGTTTTCCTTTTTGTTGTTGCTCGCTTTTTTAAGTCCCCGCATCGTCCTGAGCTTCAGGATCTGCCGCAGATTTCTCTGATTATTGTCGTGCGCAATGGTGAGGAGTTTGTCCTGGAAAAAATTCGTAACAGTCTTGATCTTGATTATCCACCTGAGTTGCTCGAGATTTTGGTTGGCTCAGATGGTTCCATTGACCGTACTGTCGAGCTGGTTCGCCAGTTGGCTGATCCTCGGCTGCATTGTGTAGAGTTTACTGGGCATCGTGGCAAGATTGAGGTCTTGAACCAACTGGTATCAAAGAGCCGGGGAGAGATTCTGGTTTTTACCGATATCTCGGCCATGCTGAGTAGTGATGTCTTGAAGAAGATGGCCCCCTGGTTCAGGGACGGGCGGGTCGGTGCGGTTGCGGCCCGGAAGATGAGCCGGATGCTACGGATCGGTAAACTGGATTGTGCAGAGAAGACCTATGGCGGATATGAGCATTTACTGCGGTACTGGGAGACCAGGATTGGTGGAGCCGTTTCCTGTGAGGGTTTTCTCTATGGCGTGAGGCGGCAGTTGGTCCGGCCGATTCCTCCCGGGGTCAGTGATGATCTTTTTGTCTCAATGATGGTGGTGGATCAGGGAGGGCTGATTGTCTATGATCCTGAGATTGCAGCCACTGTACCGGTGCGCGCCCGGTTGCCCGGACACGAGTTGCAGCGGAGACGACGGATTGTCTGTCAGAGTCTGCGCGGTATCTGGCGAATGCGTCGGCTCCTGAATCCCCTGCGTCAGAGCTGTTACGCCTGGATTCTGGCCTCGCATAAGCTGTTGCGTCGTTTGATCCCGGTGGCCTGGCTCGCCTTTTTTATGGTGAATCTTGTCCTGCTCCCGCAGCATCTTTTTTTCGTGATTATCTTTTCTCTGCAGGTCCTGGTGCTCTTGCTCTCTGTTGTGAAATATTCAGGCCTCTTGAGTGGACAGCTTAAGGCTGGTTTTTTGCAACGGGCTGTGAACGCGGCCTATTATTTTTCCCTTGGTATCCTTGGCACCCTGCTCGGTCTACTGGATCTTGTCCGCGGAAGGACCCATGAGAAATGGGACCCCTTGAACAGTCAATGAATATCGAGACCATTATCACCAGTATCCCGTCGAACCGGCTTGAGCGGATCTGGATGAGCGGCAATCTGGTCTGGTTTCTGCGGGCTGTGCTTCTGTTGGGTGTGGTCGCGGGCCTGCTGTCCTTTTTTTTGCTCGCACCTTCATGGTGGCTGCTGGGGGTGTTGCTGGCCGCCGTGTTCCTTTTTTATTTTTTTGCCAATCATACAGGGTTGGCTGGAGGGGTGTTTGTCCAGCCCCAGTGTTGTCTACCTGGTCTGGAGAAACGGATCGCCCTGACCTTTGATGACGGGCCCAATGCGGAGTGGACGGCCAGGATTCTTGATGTCCTGAAGGCGCATGGAGTTCCGGGGACGTTTTTTCTCCTGGGGAAACATGCGGAGCAGTATCCGCACCTGGTGAACAGGCTCCGTGCTGAGGGGCATGAACTGGCCAGTCACGGCTATTCGCACCGGAAGATGTCTGTCCTGGGGCGTGCTGAAATTGTGTGGGAACTGACGAGAACAGAGGCCTTGATCGGTTGGCAGGGGAGTGGTCCGCGTCCGCTGTTCAGGCCGCCGCATGGCCGCAAGTCGCCTCTTCTGGAATGGCTGCTCAGACGGTCAGGAATCCGGCTGGTTCATTGGAGTCTGTCGCCTAAAGACTGGAAGGAGATTCCATCGACAGCAGTGCTTGAGCGGATGTTGCGTTTTGTTGAGGCTGGTTCGATCATTCTGCTCCATGATTCACCCAATGCCCTGGCCGTGCTGCCCGAATTTATCGGTGCCATGAAGGCCCGTGACTACACCTTTGTCACGGTCAGTTCTGTATCCTGAGGTTCCCTGCCTGACACTCAAGTGCGGTCGGACAGGTTGGGAGAAAGGGGCGGGTCAGTCGGCTTTCTTGTCCTGGCGGATGAGGTCGAGCAGGTCGTCGGCGCTCATCTTGGCACTCAGGTCACTGCCTTCGAGCAGGCTTCCGGCCAGATCTCGTTTTTCCTGGTGCAGTCTGACAATCTTTTCCTCAATCGTATTTTTGGTGACCAGTCGGTAGATGGTGACCGGTCGGGTCTGGCCGATGCGATGTGCCCGGTCCGAGGCCTGGTCTTCGATGGCCGGATTCCACCACGGGTCCATGTGGATCACATAGTCGGCTGCGGTCAGGTTCAGGCCCAGGCCACCGGCCTTGAGGCTGATCAGAAAGAGATCACCTTCTCCTGCCTGGAAGTCATTGACCTGCTGGCGTCGCCGGGTGTTACTGGTTGAGCCGTCCAGGTACTTGTAGTGAATTCCCCGGGCGTCCAGGTATTCGCGCAGGATATTGAGGTGACCGATGAACTGGCTGAAGACCAGGGCCTTGTGGCGACTGCCGATCAGTTCTTCCACCAGGGCGGTGAAGACCTTGAGTTTGGAGCTGCTGATGGTGGTGTTCTGGTCGATGAGCCGTGGATTGCAGCAGGCCTGACGCAGTCGCATGATCTCTGTCAGGATCTGTAAATGGCGTCCTTTTTTCTCCTGATTGTCTTCGAGAATGGCCAGGGCGTTCTGGCGCAGGGCCTCATAGAAGTGAACCTCTTCCGGGCTCATCTCCACCTGCAGGGTGACCTCGGTCCGTGGCGGCAGTTCTTCCAGGACCTGGGACTTGATACGCCTCAGGATAAAGGGCTGGATCAGCGTCTTGAGGCGGAGTCTGGCCTCGCGGTCATGATACCGTTCAATGGGGATGGCAAAGCGTTCGTTGAAGCGGTTCAGGGTACCGAGCAGGCCGGGGTTGATGAAGTGAAACAGGTTCCAGAGTTCGCCGAGATGGTTCTCGATGGGGGTGCCAGTGGTGAGCAGTTTGAAGCGGGCCTGCAGGGCCATGGCCGCCTGTGATCGCTTGGTGGCCGCATTTTTGATGGCCTGGGCCTCGTCAAGGATCACGGTCTGCCACTGGACCGTGGCCAGCAGCTCATTCTCCTGCTGCAGCAGGGTATAAGTGGTGATCAGCAGGTCAAATGGTCCCAGTTCATGGATGACCTTGTCCCGGTCTTTGCCGGTGAAAAAGATGACATTGATGGTCGGAGTGAAGCGGTTGGCCTCATTCTCCCAGTTGGGCATGACCGAGGTTGGGGCAATGACCAGGGAGGGGCCGTTGGCCGCGAGATCAAGCATGATGGTCAGGGCCTGGATGGTCTTTCCCAATCCCATGTCGTCCGCCAGGCAGCCACCTACGCCCCATTGAGCCAGGCGGGCCATCCAGTTGAAACCGTCACGCTGGTAGTCCCGCAGGTCTGCCTGGAGTGTTGTGGGCAGTTGGGGGACAAAGGATTGGGCGGCCTTGATGCGTTGAATCTGGTTCTGCCAGCCGGCATCGGCCGTGGTTTTGGCCTTGTCGATCAGGTTCTCCAGGGGGATTGCGGCCAGGGGATGAATGAGGATTTCTCCCTCTTCGCTCTCCGGCCCACTTTCTTCCGCGTAGTAATTCAACTCTTCGAGGCGCTTGCGAAATTCCTGGGTCAGGACCAGGAAGTGGCCATCGCCAATCTCAACAAAGCGGCTGGGGGCCTTCTTGATCTTGGACAGCAGCTCGCGCAGGGTAATGACCGTGTCCTGGTCGAGCTGGAGTTCACCGGACATTGAAAACCAGTTCTGGCGATTGGTACGGATCTTGAGGTTGAGATTCTTGAGGGTTGCCTGATGAGAGATGGCGATTTTTTCTCCCTCGGGCCATTCAATGGTCACCTGATCCTTGATGGCCTGAAGCTCCAGCAGGGCCTGAAGGCAATCGTCCGGGTCCTGGAGATGCCATTCGCGGTCGTTTTCCTGCTCCAGATCAATCGCCAGGTCGAGAATGGGGCATGATTCCTCAATCTCGCGGGCCTTTTGCTCTTCCAGGGCCAGATTGCGTCGGGTCTGCAGGCGACGGCCTTTGACTTCGGCCATGATGTTTTCAACGCCCTGACCAGGCTTCAGATAATGGCCGCCATCGGCAAAAGGCTTGACAAACATCTCCAGGCGAAAGCCGGACCCGTAGGGAAGCAGGTGGATATAGATGGAGGAATCGGCCTCCACTCTTTCAATGCTGGTTGCACTGCCGGCCGTGGCTTCGGCGGCAATGGCCGAGTGTACGGTCATGAACGACGAGATGTTGCCAATGGCGGTCAAGACCTGTTCACTGGCCTCAATGGGGACGATCAGTCCCTTTTCTCCGGTGATCTGAGCGATCCGCCGATGATTGTCATTAATGGTGATGATCTTGAATCGGGTCGGGGTCTCCTGAAAGACCGTGACGTTGTCATCGGTTACGGTCTGGGCAAAGCGGACATGGAGGGTGTCACCTCTCTCTTCCACCAGCAGTTCAGGCTCTCCGGCAATGCATTCCACCGGGGTGGACGGTGACTGGCTCAAGAAGAGGAGCGGGTGGTTGATCATGGCGATCAGGGCCTTATCCATGTCAAACTGATAGCTGGTGCTCTGGCTTTCCTGGTTCTGGCTCTTCTGGATGGCGGCGCAGATCTTGCGGTCCTGGACCGTGAGGTACTGGATCTTCTGGCCGGAGTAGAGACGGGCCAGGGAAATGGGCCTGCCCTTGCTCCACTGGCCATCTCCGGTCATTTTTTGTTCTTTCGGGCTGATGGAAATCGCGTTTTTCTGGTAATTGATGAGCCAGGCCAGGCGCACCGTCTGGCTGGGGCCGGATTCTGAAGGCTGGGTGGCGGTGACGGCGATCAGGGCCTGGAGGTGCCGTTTCCACGGTTCTTCCGGCTGGATCAGGTCGGCCAGCGGAAAGATGCCTGTCTCCTGTTTCAGAGACGTGATAACTGGATTGTCAGGGCTTGAATCCCCAGATGTCCTGGCAAGAATGACCGCGAGATTCAGAATGAAAAAGCGATTGTTCTGGTCCTTGGCCTGTTGGTAAAGTTGTTGTATCTGTTCTTCAAGTTCCGGATCGAGATCACTGCTCATCCAATATTGACAGATGGCGGCAATGAGCAGAGTCAGGCTGTGGGTCTGATCCGTTGGGGTTGGTGTGCATTCCTCGTCTCTGATGAGATTGTTGTTACGGGCATCAATCAGGGCTGCCAGAAAACGATACCCGGGCGCTTCGGCGCTCTTGGCAAAAAGAGTCAGGGCCGTGCTGATGTACTCTGCGGCTTCCTGGGTGGCCTCGACCTGATTCTCCCCCAGTCTGGCCAGCGCGTAGAAGAGACCGGTGGGCCCGAAAAAGGCGACCCGATCGGTGCCACTGAGTTGGCGCAGGGCCGCCAGATCCTGGGCGAAGAGCGCCAGCCCTTCCTGATGCCGGCCGCGACAAAAAGCTGCAGACCCTGCCGCGCCGGTTCCGACAAAGGCGTCCTGGTGTCTGGCGACCAGTTCTTCGGCCGCGTCCAGGTGTCCTTCCAGGAGCAACTGGCTGAAGAGCAGGCGCTGGAAAGGCATTTGCTCGTCACTGTTGAGGTCGCTGAAGGTTTCATCGTCCTGGAGAAAGGTGAGGACCTCGGGAAACGAATGGAGAGAGGACTGGGAGTAGCGCAGGGTCTTGTCGAGAAGAAAAAACTGAAAAGATCGGGCCAGACTCTTGAACCATTGACAGTCAAAGGGGGTGGTGGTGACCACAACCGGAGGGGGCAGGCTGGGCAAAATTTCACGGCACTGGCCGCTGAGAAATTCCAGAGACTCATCAATCAGAGCGAATTCCTGTTCGTAGATGCCGATGCGCATCTCGCGCATGGCTCGCCAGCAGCGGGTGGTCCATTTTCCATAATAATATGAGACTGGAGCTTCCTTGCGGATAATCGTGGCAAAAGAGGAGAATCTTTTCTCCTGGACAGCAATCCGGCTCAGAATTTCAACCAGTTTCGGATCGCATTGACGTTGTTCGGTAATGAGTCCCAGTTTCTGGAATTTGTTGAAATAATGGTTGAGGTTGGCCGCGGTCGGGTGAGTGCCGCGGGGGCCGCGGATGTCAAGTTTACGCAGACAGTTAACCAGCAGGGTAGTGTGGGCCGGTTCGTAGACGACCGAGAGAAATTGGAGAAGCTGCTGTTCAAATGAGGGGAGTTCAGTATAGGAGGCAACTTTGGTCTCGGGGGAGGTCATAATAACAATAAATTCTTGAGGGCCGGCTGAAGACTCGAGGGGGGACCGTTCAATACGAGCGGTCTGACCCCATGGGTCCCGGAGAAGGAAGCGCACAGTATAGCACCGTCCGTCCGCAAGTGTAATAAAAAAAGGGTGACGCGGCTGTTTTTGTTTCCTGGAGAGCTCTCCAGCTCAAGGTGGCAGGTCGTGCGTTCTGTGTTGTAATTGCCTGGTGGCGCTGGAGATGTGCGAAAGAAACCTGCTGGATACATGCAGGGGGGGGGCCGCAAGTGGTGTCGCTTCATGAGCAGGCAGATGAGAAAGGAATCTAAGGTGCTGCTGAACAGTCACCTATAAGGGATGGGGCGACAATGTCACAGGGGCAGGATGGTTGTCCCGGAATAGGCGACCATCCTGCCCCTGTGACATTAAAGGTGCATAGAAGTGTAGGAGTATCGAAGAGAAAGAAACCGTGTCTGTGTCCTTCAGTGTTTACAGTGAACTGTTCACAAAAAGATCCGCGTTTTGTTCCTGTTGTTTGAGCCAGGCATTGAGCAGGCGGTTTTGTTTCAGTTTCAGGAGGCTCTCCCGATACCGGGTTCGGTTCTCTTCGGCCAGGGTCGCTGTCTCGGGCAGAGTTCTTTCGAGGAACCGGAAGACATAAAAGAGGTCATTGTCGCTGGCGATATCGTTTGGAAACGGGTTGTTGGGGCCCAGACGAAAGGCCTGGCTCGTGAGCGGGGCCGGAAAGGTAATCTCCTCCTGATTGCTGCGGGTCAGGGGAGGTGATTGCTGGATGGCGAGGCCCTGGGTTTGGGCAGATACTGTCCAGTCGCCTCCCTTGCGTACTGTTTCCAGAAACTCTGAGGCCGCCTTCCGTGCCAGTTCGGTGGATCGGGCAATCAGAAAATCGGCCTGGACCTGCTCTGTGATTTCGGACAGGGGCGGTGTGGCAGGAGCCTGGATGTTTTCGGCAAAAAGAATGGCATAGCCGTTCAAAGTCTTGATGATGGAGCTCAACTCACCCTGGCCGAGTCCAAAGGCGGCCTTGAGAAAGGCGGGGTCCTGGGCAGGAGGTGGCGGAGTGCTGCGGCTGAAAAAGCCGGTTTCAAGGATTATGACCTCGGGGTGGTCCTGGGCGTATGCCTGAAGGCTGCCCGTGCTGATGATGCCTTCATAGGCGCTGTTGGCGGCGCTGAAGGCATCGCCGGGCTGATCTGGCGTATCAGTGAAGTGCAGGTAGCGAAGCTGAATCTGGACGGCAGTTTTGTAGTTGTCTAAGTGTTGCTCAAACCAGGCCTGCAACTCGTTTGAATCAGGTGTAACCTGGTCCTGAAACTGATCCGGGGCAAAGGTGATGTATTCGAGTCTAACGGTTTCCTGGTCGAGTTGATAAAGTTCGTCAATTTCCTGGTTGCTGACCTGGAGGGCAAAGTCGGCAATCTGCCGGATGGCCTTGTCGCTCAGCATGTCATAGCGCATGGAGGTCTCGTATTTGCCGGGAGTCAGACGGTTTGAGCTGAGAATAGTGTTGTAGCGGTTCAGGCTGAAGGCCCCATTTTCCTGAAACTGGATCATCTCCTGGATGGCCTGCTGGATCTCATTGCCGTTGACCTCAATACCCATTTCAGCAGCACCTTGTCGAAGTAATGCGGCCTGTTTGAGCTGGTTGACCACCTGTTTTTTGATATCCAGGGCTTCGATCAGTCCCTTGGGAAGGGTACCGCCGAATTGTTCACGATATCCCGTAAGAGTTTGTTCGTAGACCCTCTGGAATTCCTGAAAAGAGACCTCTTCATCATTAATGACCAGCGCCGCTTCGCGCTTGTCCATCAGATTAGTGCCTACCCCCCAGAAAACAAAAACCAGAGCGATGACCAGGACGATGGCCTGAATGAAAATAGATTGGGCCTTATTGCGAAAGATTTGCAGCATGGTGAGGTGATTGAAGTTGAGGTGGGTGGTGAGAGGATAACAGTTGGCTGCACGATTATCCGTTGATTGTCAGGCGGTGTTACCAATTGAGATCAGGATGAAATTTACTCTTTCTCTTTCTGACCTGCAAGGGGAAAGAGTTGGTTGGCCTGGTGGGCGGTTGGCGTCGTGAGATAATTTTTTTGTGAATAACGTTCTGGAATAATATGTAATTGGCGATCTTGAAAAGATGAAGGTTTGATGTTTTTTATTAAATGTCAGGTGGATGGACCAGTTTTTTTTTAGATTGGAAAATGATTGCCCATTCACTTGACAAACTTTTGCGCCTATAGTAATAAAGGCTTCGAGAGTCTGAATTAGCAACGGTGAAAGCCATAAATAATATTTTAGCCAGGAGGAAAAAATGCCTACAATCGAACATAATGGATCTTCTTTTGAGTGTGATGAAGATGGATTCCTGCTTAACGGCAAAGAGATGAATGATGACTGGGTTGACTATGTCAAAGGCGTTGAGGGAATCGGCGACTTGACAGACGAGCATCACAAGGTTATCAGCGCCCTGCGCGAGTACTATGAGAAGAACGGTATCGCTCCCATGGTCCGTATCCTCTCCAAGACCACCGGCTTCCCTCTGAAGCGCATCTACGAGCTCTTCCCTTCAGGACCGGGTAAGGGAGCATGTAAGATGGCTGGTCTGCCCAAACCTACCGGCTGCGTCTGATTTAGAGACCAGTTACAGGTCAGGCTGTTTAAGGCGCTGTCCCGGATTTCCGGGACAGCGCCTTTTTTTATTTGCAGAGCCTGAAATTGAGATCGCAACTCTTGGGGTGTTTTTGTCATTGATAATGAGCCTCTTGTGCAAACGAAAATTTTTCATTTGCACAAGGCTTGGCAGGTTGTTGTCTGCGACGGGAATTTTCGAAAGGGTGAAAATTGAGTCGTCAGACGAGACACAAGGGGGAGTTCTACAGTGCGGGGGTGGCGTTAACGTGTGTCTGCAATCAGGCGCAGGTGGAGGGTGCCGATCATTTTCTGATAAGCCGCCCCTTTGATTTGAGCGCCGCGCAGGCCGCCGCGCAGATTGATTTCGCTCAGCCAGTGGTTGTTGTGCTGGTCGATGATCAGGTCGATGTGGGCGTAAGGGAAGTTGCCGCGAACCATGATGGATCGACAGAAGAGTTCCTGCTCGGGCGAGAGCGTGTGTGGTGTGGACAGGCCGCCACAGTGGAGATTGTTGCGGAAATTGTTGGGGTTGTCCCGTTCGTATGACTCGAGGTGATCACCGAGAAAGATGGCCCGGATGTCACGGCTCCCGGCCAGATAGGGCTGCAGGACAAAGGGGTAGGGGAGCGAGTTGCTGAGCGTTAGATTAAAGACCTCTTCAATGGTGTTGAACAGGTGGATTCCCAGACCGGCGTTTTTCCGATCCTGTTTGAGAACAACCTTGCCGAAGCCCAGTTCGTTGTAACGCGGGATCGTGGTCAGGAGTTGGTTGGCATCGTAGACCACCGTGGTGCCTGGGACCATGTATTGCGAAAATATCCGGGCCTGGTAGGCCTTGGAACGACTGGCGAGTTGGGCGGTTGCCGAGGGGATGAGATGGATTCCGCGTTGAGCGAGGTCCAGAAGGAGGTGTTCTTCGCCGGCCTTGAGGCGCAGGCGGACGGCGATGATGTCTCCGGCCTGAAGTTGGTCGTAGGAGGCGAAAAAGGTTTCGTTGTCGGTGATGATACGTGGCGCAGTATTCAAAAGACCATTTCCGAGAAGCGGTCATGGAAGGCACTGAGGTCGGTCTGGCACTCACCGCAGATCAGGCGAATCTGGCCCAGGACCTGGGAATTGTCTTCCTGCTGGCTGAAACTCCCGTCTTCGTTCTGGACATAATGGGTGGTGATGACTACATCATCGGCCACCTCAAAAAAATCAATGTCGTTGCCGCAGTCGGGGCACGATATTCGGGTATTGCTCTGGAGTGGATTCTGTTGTGGCATGGATGGCGGGGGAAGGGAAAGGGTGATCGTCTCTCGAACAAGACGGTCAGTCGGCTTTGTTGGTGGCCGCCGCAGGTTCCTGGTCGATCAGTTTGGGTTGTTTGTTGCCCAGACGGATCTCGACCTTGAGAGACGCCCCGGACTCGATGCTCAGGTCACCTGCGTCCAGGTGGCCGTTGAGTTTGCAGGTGGCGCCGGCCGTAAACAGGTCGGCCTTGATCTTACCGTTGATGCTGCCGTAGCAGACGATGGAGCTTGCGGTGATGTCACCTGTGATTTCACCGGTCTGGCCGATGATCAGATGGGTGCCATTGATGTTGCCGTTCACGGTGCCGTCGATCTTTGTCTTGCCCTTGAAAGAGATATTGCCCACGACTTCCATCTGGGCATCAATGATGGAGGCCAGAGTTTCGGTCTCAGCCGCGTGTGGGTCAGTGGTCGTGCTGCTCTCTTTTTTTCCGAATAATGCCATCAGGTCAGTTCTCCGTTGAAGCAGGGGCGTAGATTTTTTTACCCTTTTTGGCCATCAGTTCCAGAGGCTTTCTGGTCTTGGCCAGGGCCAAAGTGCGCATGAATTTGTAGGGGTTGATTGGCTTGTCGTGCTCCCGGATTTCGTAATGCAGGTGTGGACCCGTGGAGCGGCCGGTGCTGCCGAGCAGTCCGATGACCTGACCTCGCTTGACCGTGTCACCTTGTTTGACCAGATATTTTTTGAGATGGGCAAAACTGGTGGAATAACCGTTGTGGTGGTCAATTTCAACGTAGAGGCCGTAGCCGCCGTTGTGTTCGGCCTTGCTGACCCGGCCATCGGCGGTGGCGTAGACCTTCTCACCGGTTTTGCCGCGAATATCAATCCCGGAATGAAAACCTTTCAGCTCGTTGAGGGGGTCCTGGCGCTGGCCGAATTTAGAAGTGATTCGTCCCCGGTGGGGCCAACCCAAAGGGGTGGTGCGGATGGCCTCCAGGTATTGATCGGAACGATTGAGCAGGTCGTTGTAGGCGACGTCTTTGGGGGGCAGATAGGGGCCGCCGCTGTTGGCCTTGTCTTCTTCGGGATTGTTGAGACGCACCCCGATATTGCTCATGACGGCCTCAATCAGCTGGCTGCGTTCATTGAGCTGATAGACCGTGCCGCTGAGCAGGTCTTCTTTTTCCGATTTAAAGGCCTCGGCCTGGGCAACATTCAGGGCCTGAAGTTCGCTGATTTGGGCGGCGTATTCCTGGCTGGCCTGGTAGACCTCGTTCAGTTCTTCACTGAGTTGGCGATTCTCCATGGCCAACTGAAAGCTCTGCTTGAGAAAATGAGAGGAAAAAATCGTTGCGGTGCAGAGAATGCAGAGGGCCAGGACCGAGACGATCAGGGATGCCTTGATTTTTTTTCTGGAGAGAATCAGGGAGCGCACACAGCCTTCATTGCCGGTGATCATGATATGGAGCTGGTCCTTCATTGCAGTTTCCCGGTTATGTTTGTATAAGGCCCTGTCGCATGTGAGCATTAACTGCCCGTGAAGGCTGACGGTTTAACATCTTTCGTATTCTACTCAGCGAAAATTGAATAGGCAAATAAAATATGCCTAAGTCGTCGCAGCGGCAGGAATTTTTTGTTTTCCCGCCTGGACCTTTTGCAATTTTGTTTTTATTCTTATTAAGTCATATTAATCAGTTATATGAATAATCCCCGGTTATTCCCATGAGTCATCTCCTCACCTGTCAGAATCTCACTAAATCGTTCGGTGCCCAGGTTCTTTTTCGTGGAATAAATCTGGTGGTGACTGAAGGGGATCGGAT
>CALENA010000038.1 GCA_937910875.1 uncultured Desulfobulbaceae bacterium
ACTTGGGAATCTTCCCGAGCCGGACGTCACCCACAGATTCTGCGGATGAACCGATCCTTTTAACGTAACTTTTCAGTTTAGCGAGAACGTAACCGGTTTTGGGCTCGGCGATATTACAGTAGGTAATGGATCTGCCTCAAACTTTGCATCTGCGGACGGGGACACCTATACCGCCGACATCACGCCAACAGGCAATGGTGACATCACAATTGATGTTGCGGCCAATGTTGCTGAAAACACATCTAACAATGGAAATACAGCCACATCGGTTACAGTTGTCAGTAATATTCAAACTGTAACTGTTGAAAAAACGCAAAAGGCCGTTCAGAATTTTATAGGCAATCGCATTAATAAGATTACTTCGCACAGTGTAGGGCTTAGTCAGATGTTGAGTGAAGGTGGTGAATTGAGTCGGGGCGTTCTTGGTTTTAACAGCCCTGTTGGCTTTTTGGGCGTTTCCAGTCCAATCAGCGTGAATTTCTCAGGGAGTGATACAACTCGTCATCATGGTACTTTTTCAACCAGCTTACAGCAGATTGCCAATATGATGGCAACAGTTGAAAGTGGCTCGGGGACAGAGCGTGCGATTCTTGACACACCTGCTTCCCCCTTTAACTTATGGCTTAAAGGGAGTTGGGCTCACTCTGAGGACAATCGTGGTGATATTGACCAAAAAACCAATTTTACCATTATGCATATAGGTGCTGACTATCGTTATACAAAAGATTTGATCATTGGTCTTATGGGGCAATTTGATTGGTTAGATGAAAAGTCTGCTGGACTTAATGTTGAGGCCAAAGGACATGGGTGGATGGTCGGGCCTTATATCGTAACCCGGTTGCACGATAATCTTATATTTGATCTGCGTGGAACTGCGGGACGCTCAGACAATAAAATCAATCCTCTTGGATCATATTGGGATGATTTTGAAACAGAACGCTGGCAAATAGAAAGCAACTTGACCGGGAATTTCGAACACGAAAACTGGCACATCTCCCCATCAGTCGGCATCATTTACTTTGAAGAGACTCAATTTGCATACACAGACACGAATGGATACGATATTGGTGAACAGACCAATTCTTTGGGCACTATTAATTTTGGTCCAATGATCAATTATACCTTCAATACGAAGAACGGTATGGTCATCCGTGTGCTGGCCGGTATAAAAGGTGTGTGGGACTTTGAGTCGCCGGATATGTTTGATGTCAATTGGGAAGCTGTCGGAACAGAAGGCTTGCGTGCACGAGCCAAGACTGGATTGTATATGCGCAATGAGCGAGGCTTCGCTATGCAGGCCACATACACGTATGATGGCATTGGGGTAGATGATTGGGAATCACATACCGGTGAATTAATCTTTAACCTGCCGCTGCCACTCCCTGCAATGAAGGGGGCAAATATTCAACTCTCTTATTCAGTAGCAGGGATGAATGTCTGGGATGGTGTTAATGACCAAACAGACAGCAACGAATATGCGGTTAAGTGTATGTTTTCTGTGCCCTTGCCGTAGAGATGTGGCCCTGAAATCGGCCGAGCGTTCATGAGGGGGAATGGCTCCTTCGTGTATGAAGGTGCAATGGACCGGGTTTGGGCAACAGGTGGATAGACAGTTTGCTGTTTTGGCAAAAACGCACAAATCAGTGCTGCGGAGTTTTGAAGCATTGGGGGGGGAGTGCAAAGTGGCTGGGGAATAGGGATTCGAACCCCAAAAGGCAGAGTCAGAGTCTGCTGTGTTACCGTTACACCATTCCCCAGCACTGAGTGGAATGAGTCTGTTTATTTAAGAAATTCGAGGTGTCCTGTCAAGGAAAAAGGAGAGTCGGGTGCGGGTTTGGAAAAGCGGGCTCAGGAGAGCACGACTCCGGCATAACCGACCACTTGACTGGTGTCGCCGCTGACTTCACCTGAATCGCTGTAGCGGACCAGCCGGGCCCGGGTGGCGCCAAGTTCCAGGGCGGCGTGCAGGGCAATGGTCACCGGCATGATCCCGCACATGGAGATCTGCTGGCCGAGAACGATTTGGTAGAGGCCTTCCGGGTCGAGTGCGAGCAGTTTTTTCAGGGCGGCATGGTCTTTTCGACTGGCCGATTCCCGGGTCTCATAGTGGGTCATGTCGCTGGAGGCGACAATCAGGATCTCTCTGTTGCTGGCGAGGATGGTCCGGGCAATGGCCTGGCCTAAGCTTTTGCACTGGTTGTGGGTAAGATGGGCAATGGCCAGCGGCACGATCTTCAGTTGTGGCTGGCGTTCCTGGAGAAAGGGGACCTGGACCTCAAGGGAGTGTTCAAATTCGTGGGCCAGCTCGTCGTGGGTGATAAGATCTGATTCCCGGATCAGGAGTGTTTCAATTTCCTGGTCTACAGGAACCGTGCCCAGGGGCATGTCCCAGGCGACCATGGACAGGGCAACAGGGGCTCCTCGGCCATGGTGTTTGGGGCCCAGGATGATCACAGTCTCCGGGATAATGACCTGGGCCATGGTCTCAGCGGCCACTGATCCGGAGTAGATATATCCGGCGTGGGGTGAGATCAAGGCCCGGGCCGTATGGGCCTTGGGCATGGGACCGGGGTTCAGCTCATGGAGCATGGCCCGGAGTTGGGCCGGATTTCCGGGGTAGAAACGGTCTGCGACGATGGGTTGTCTGTTCATGTCAATCCCCCTCAACTCCTCTTCACCCTCCATTCGGTGCCGCCAGGTCCGTCTTCCAGTTCCACGCCTGCCGCCAGAAGCCGGTCGCGGATGGCATCACTGCCGGCCCAGTCCTTGGCCGCGCGGGCCAGCCGTCGCTGTTCAATCATCTCATTGATCTCCGGTTCGCTGATGGCAAGTCCCTCAAGCATGGCCTCTTTTTTCGCTGCCAGATAGCTGGCCGCGTCTTCCTGGAGCAGGCCCATGATCCCGGCCAATTGTTTCAGGTGATCCCGTCCCTGCCGCACCAGGGCCAGGTCGTCCGGGGCTGGTCGGGCCGGTAACTGGTTGAGGATTTTGTTGAGGATCTTGATCAGGTCAAAGAACAGGCCCTGGGCCTGGGCCGTGTTGAAGTCATTATCCATGGCCTGACAAAAGCGTTCTTCCATGGTCTCGATCTTTTTTCGATCCTTGGCCGAGGCCAATACGGGAGTTGTGCCCGGTTCTGCGTGATCGAGCGTGTCGATGGCGGCCACGCACTGGTAGAGACGGTCAAGACCGGCCATGGCGTCCTGCATGGCTATCTCGGAAAAATCCAGCGGATTGCGATAATGGGTGGAGAAGATGAAAAAGCGCAGGACCTCGGGGTGGTAATGGTTCAGGATGTCACGGATGGTCAGGAAGTTGCCCAGAGACTTGGACATTTTTTCGTCACGGATGGTGACAAACCCGTGATGAATCCAGGTGTTGACAAAGGTGGTGCCACTGGCCCCTTCGCTCTGGGTCAGTTCGTTCTCATGGTGGGGAAAGATCAGGTCCTGACCGCCACCATGGATGTCAAAGGTCGTCCCTAAATATTTACGGCTCATGGCCGAACACTCGATGTGCCAGCCGGGTCGGCCCGGTCCCCAGGGGCTCTCCCAGGTGGGCTCGCCGGGTTTGGAGCCCTTCCACAGGACAAAGTCCATGGGGTGACGTTTGCTCTCATTGATCGAGATTCGGGCCCCGGCCTGCATGTCTTCCAGTTTGCGGCCTGAGAGTTTGCCGTATTCAGGGAACTGGTCGACCGCAAAGTAGACATCGCCCTCAGAGGGGTAGGCCAGCCCCTTGTGGATCAGTTCGTCGATCAACTCGATCATCTCCGGGATATGTTCCGTGGCCCGGGGTTCGAGGGTGGGCCGATCTACGCCCAGATGATCCATGTCCACGTAGAACTCATCGATGAAACGCTGGGCCAGTTCCTCGGTGGAGGTGTTCTGCTCGGCCGCCCGTTTGATGATCTTGTCGTCAATGTCGGTGAAGTTGCGGATATAGGTGACCTGATAGCCTCGGTAGCGCAGATAGCGCACGATCATATCAAAGGCCAGGGCCGAGCGGGCGTGGCCGATATGGCAGTAATCATAAGAGGTGATTCCGCAGACGTAAAGTCTGATGTGACCCGTGTCCAGGGGATCAAGGACCTCTTTTTTCCGGGTCTGGGTATTATAGGTTTTGATCGGCATGATCGGTCATCTCTTGGCAGCAATGCAGGTTAATGGAAAGTCCTTTGCTTTTTGGGATAAAGTTGGGCATAGTCAGGGAGACGGCTCGTCGGAAAAGGGACTGCGGGGCAGATTTGTTCCTGCCCAGACCGGCCGTCCTGACCATTGATTCACTCCACCGAACTCCATTCTAACATAATCGCATTATGGGTAAAAGACAACAATGATGCCAAAAAAGCAAGGCCCCTGGTCTGCCCCTGTCTGGCTCCGGGCCTGGCTCCATCCTCGGGTGGCAACCATGTTCTTTTTGGGCTTCTCAGCTGGTCTGCCCCTGCTTCTGATCTTTTCGACCCTTTCCGTCTGGCTGCGCGAGGCCGGAGTTGACCGTTCGGCTGTCACCTTTTTCAGCTGGGCGGCTCTCGGGTATTCCTTCAAATTTGTCTGGGCACCCATCGTGGACCGTCTGCCCCTGCCGTGGCTCACTGTCCTGCTGGGTCGGCGTCGTTCCTGGCTCCTGCTGGCCCAGTTGGCCGTGATGGCGGCCATGGTCTGGATGGGCTCAGTTGATCCGGCGTCCGGTACCTCATTGGTGTGGATGGCCCTGGCTGCGGTCCTGCTCGGTTTTTCTTCGGCCACTCAGGATATTGTCATCGACGCCTACCGGATCGAATGCGTGGAAGAGGCCCTGCAGGCCCTTTTGGCCTCCACCTATGTTGCCGGCTATCGGGTGGGGATGCTGGTGGCCGGGGCCGGTTCGCTTTACCTTGCCTCGTGGTTCGGGACCAGCCGTGCGGCCTATGAGTATCAGGCCTGGCACCTGACCTATCTGGCCATGGCCGGGTTCATGTCTGTCGGGGTGTTGACCACCCTGCTGACCCCCGAACCTGAGGTCAATCGCAGTGGTGAAGAGGCCCGCCCTCTGGGTGACTCACTCCGTTTCATGGCCCTCTTTCTGCTGATGGCCGCAAGCTTTGGGGCAGCGTTTTTCTTCAGTGCCGGACCCTGTTCTGATCTCAAACAGCTCCTTAGCCCGGGTGGGCCGGCTCTTCTGTCTGGCTTCCTGGTTGAGTCTGGCCGGTTTGTTCTGGCCCTGGTGGCCGCTTTTGCCATGGCCCGCCTGGCCGTGGGGTTGAAGCTGGCCCGCTCCCAGACCCTCACCGCCGCCTATATTGCCCCGGTTCGTGACTTTTTTGACCGTTACGGTCTGAAAACGGCCCTGCTGCTGCTCCTGCTTATTGGTTTTTACCGGATCTCAGATATCGTCCTTGGTGTGGTTTCCAATGTCTTTTACCTGGACCTGGGGTTCAGCAAGAATGTGATTGCCACCATTACCAAGACCTTTGGCCTGGGCATGACCCTGCTCGGCGGATTCCTGGGTGGCATGCTCACCCTTCGCTTTGGGGTCAACCGCATCCTCTTGCTCGGTGGTCTCCTGGCCGCGGCCACCAATCTGCTCTTCATGCTTCTGGCCTCGGCAGGGCCTGATGTGACGCTGCTCACCGTAGTCATTGCCGCCGACAATCTCTGTGCCGGTCTGGCCTCAATCGCCTTTGTCGCCTTTCTGTCCTCCCTGACCAGTGTCTCGTTTACGGCCGTCCAATACGCCCTGTTCAGTTCACTCATGACCCTGTTCCCCAAGTTGATCGGCGGTTACTCCGGGACAGCAGCCACGGCCTGGGGTTATGAGACCTTCTTTCTGCTCACCGCCCTTATGGGGCTCCCCGTGCTTGTTCTGATCTGTCTGGTTCGCAGGATTGAGACAAGCGTTTCGGGTCATCGGCAGGGATAATGTGTCGTCAGGGAATGGTGGTGGGCTTGGCCCGGTGGAAGCAGGAAGGTCCCCGTCCGGCAATGCTTCGCCCGAAACATGAGCGACTTATCCGTCGCCCATGTTTCAGATACGCCAGTCGGGGACCTTCCTGCTTCCACCTCTTCCTGCCTTTGTTCAGATCATTTGATTTAAGGTTGGACGGTTCGTGAAGAGTTGTTTTTGCCGAATAGTTACTTGTTTTTCTTGATAAACTCGATCAGTTGCCTGTGTCCGGCTGGAAAGGCATAGTTGTCGAGGGCATTGAGGCAGACCCAGCCGCAGTCCCGGGCGGCGCTCAGGATGGGCATGCAGGAATGATTGCTCTGTTCACTGCTCAGGGTACAGGAAAAGCCGTGCAGGGTGACCCGGTAGCGGGTGTAATGATGGGTGACCGTGGTGATTTTGTGGCCGACAATCACTGACAGCCCGGTTTCCTCCATGAATTCCCGGGCCACGGTCTGGGCTGGCTGTTCATCTCCTTCCCGTTTGCCGCCGGGAAACTCCCAGAGGTTGCCCCAGACGTCTTTGGTCCTCCGCTGCTGGATAAAAATTCGGCCCTGATGGCAGAGGATGCCGGTGGCCATTTCAATGGGAAGGATTGTGGGTCCTCTGCCCGGGACTGGCAGGTCATTGGTCAGTCCCTGCTGGTGGGCCAGGCAGAGGTGGGAGAGCGGGCAGTGAGCGCAGCGGGGATTTTTTGGAGTACAGATCAGGGCGCCAAGTTCCATGAGCCCCTGATTGAAGGCCCTGGCCCGGCCTTGAGGGAGTAATGCCTCGGCGAGTTGCCACAGCTCTTTCTTACAGGTTGGATCGCTCAGTTGCTGCTCCATTTTAAAGAGTCGGGCAAAGACCCGGCCAACGTTCCCGTCCACCAGGGGCGCGTCCTGGTTATAGGCGATCGAGGCGATGGCTCCTGCGGTGTAGGGGCCGATCCCGGGCAGGCGAATTAGCAGAGCGGGATCGGCTGGAATGATGCCCTGACAGGTATCCACCAGAATACGGGCACAGCTGTGGAGATTGCGGGCCCGGCTGTAATAGCCCAGTCCTTCCCAGAGCTTGAGCACCCGATCTTCATCGGCTCGGGCCAGGCTTTCGATATCAGGAAATTCCAGGAGCCAGCGTCTGAAGTACTCGATTCCCCGTTCCATCTGGGTCTGTTGGAGCATGATCTCAGAGATCCAGACCTCGTAGGGTCGATATCCCCGGCGCCAGGGCAGGTCCCGCTGGTGGCTGTTGAACCAGTCGATGAGCGCCTCCTGCAGGTCGCTTCGCAGCTGTGGGCTGAAAATGGTCATCATGGATTATTATGAGCAATGGCACATAAAAGTGCTTGAAAATTGGAGGCCAATTCTTTAATCTGCCACTTGGGCTCAAAAAGGTGGTTTTTGCAAGAGGTTCAAAAAAACAGATAAAAAACGTTAAGATCGTGTAACTATCCACCATAATGCCCAGGCATAGCCATAAACCGGAAGCTGTAACTGGTCATCGGGGCGCCAGGTTCGTTCATTCTGGACTTTGAAGCATACTTGTGTATGTGAGAAGGTCAGAATGGGCGAAAATAGTGTGCCGCTGAACAGTTACGATATCGTAACAGGTATTGGATGGCGAAGAAATAAGTTAAAGGAGGTCGTATGAAAAGTCTGGTTGTGTATTCATCTCAAAGTGGCAATACCAGGAAACTGGCGCAAGCCCTGTTTGACTCACTCGCTGGTGAAAAAGAGCTGGTCGCTCTGGCAGAGGCCCCCGACCCCAAGGGGTATGCCTTTATCGGTCTGGGATTCTGGTTCAAGGCCGGGCAGCCAGACCCGGCCTCCCAGGAGTATCTTGCTCGGATTAAGGATGGGCAGGATCTCTATCTCTTTGCCACCCATGGAACGGCAACAGGTTCTGATCATGCCAGAAATGGCATGAAAAGGGCCAAGGAGCTTGCTGCCGGTGCGCACATCATTGCCACCTTCACCTGTCCTGGAGAGCTGCCAGCCAAGGTCATGGAGATGATGGCTGCCAAAGACCCACAGCCTCCGTGGTTCAAAGATGCCCCTGCGGCCAAGGGACATCCCGATGAGACTGACTGCCGGAATGTGGCGCGGATGCTCCAGGAACTGGACCTGCCCTGAGCTTTGACCGTCTGAGGGCCTGTATTATTTACAGGTCCGTCCATTATTCCCTGGTCTGCGGGAAACGAAATGGGTCCTGGCCGGTCTTGCTTCGTATCCAGTTGAGGGACTTCTGGATGGTCTGCATCTGAATCAGTCGATCGAGGAGCTGCTGCTTGCCCGGGACATCAAGCAGGGAGAGGCCAATCACCATGGTGATCAGACCCTGACCGGGCAGAAAGAGCATGCCGAATCCTGCGATCAGGAGCAGGCCGCCCATGCCGTTCCGGAAGACCCTGACCAAAACAGAGAGCAGTGGATGCATCTGATGCCGCTGATCTTTCTGGTAGCTGTGCACCAGAAAATAGTTTGTCCTTGCCCGGGCCACCAGCCAGGGAATGAGCAGCAGGCTGATGAGAAAGGTGGCTGCAGATAGCCCACCCAGCCAGGCAAACAGCTGGCCTAAATCCATATTGGCCAGGCCGCTGGTCATGGTTGTGGATCGGTCTTGGCTGGAGTTTCAGAGCGCTGGTTGGCCAGGAGCCAGAGACGCCAGTTATCACTCTGTCGCCGGTCGATGAGCTTGAGCTGCTGCATGGGCAGGGCGGCCAGTAACTCCTCTTCCATGGATGGAATGAATCCCGAGATCAGATAATATCTGGCCTGCCAGAAGTTTGGATTGTTGAAGAAATCCACCAGCAGCCCCTTGTAGAGATTGGCGATAACCAGGTCTACCTGGGTGTCGGGCAGGTCGGTCCTGAGGTCTCGTTGCTCCACGGTGACGATCTGTTCGCAGCTGTTGAGTTCGCGGTTGCGCAGGGCTACCTGACAGGCAAAGGGATTGTTGTCAATGGCCTGAACCGTGGCGGCCCCGAGTTTCGCAGCACCTATGGACAGTAGGCCGGTGCCGCAACCCAGATCAATGACCTGCTGAAACTGATCGGGCTGGTCGCCATACAGGTCGCACAAGACCTCCAGGCAGAGGCGGGTGGTGGCATGAAAACCCGAGCCGAAGATGACACTCGGATCAAGGCGGATCGGCAGCAGGTGTTCGGCGGGGTCGGCCTCCTCTGCCTCTTCCCACAGGGGAGAGATGGCCAGCGGGCCAACCCGGAAGGAAGTGATGTCGAGCCCGGCCTCCCAGTCGCGGTAATCGAGCTGGGCCTCATAAATGATCTCAGCTCCGGTTATGGAACAGATCTCGGCCATCAGGGCCTTCTTCTCCCGATGAAAAAAGAGGATGGCGGTTTCATCCTCGATCCAGGTGCCGATCAGGTCCGGGTCATTGATTTCGCCCAGTTCAATGCGGTCGAAGTTGTAGACAAAGAGCTGGTCGTAGCGGGTGTAGGGGGGCTTCAGCATGGGCTTCAGTTGAGGGTGGTTGCGGTAAAAAGAACCCGGTTGCCGGGTGGGGCTGAATTGAGCCGCCCCTGCTCGAGACGCAGACGGCTGGAGTTGATTCCAAAATCACTGGTGAGCAGATCATATACCAGAAAGGCTCGTTCCTTGGCAAGGTCGAGGAGGAGATCGTCATCGACCCGGACGGGCTGTGGACTGATGGGGGTGAGGGCGATCAGTTCCGCGGCGGAAATGTTCTGCTCCTGAATGGGACCCTTTTCATTGGCCTTGGGCGAGGATTGTGAGAGTGGGGCCAATTGGACCTTTTGTCTGGCGGCCTCTGCTTCCTGCCACAAGAGCAGACGGCGCTGATTCTCCAGTGTTACCCGCTCCTGTTCCCGGGCCTCGGCCTCAGCGAGCAGGACCTTGTGATCGACAAGCGGATCGGCCAGGCCGGTCAGGAGCAGGCCCAGGCCGGGGCGATTGTCCAGCAGAAAGGCCAGGTCCTGAGCCAGAATCCGGGCTGATGCTGTTATCTGGGTACGACCCGCTGCCATCTCCAGACCGTTGACCTCGGCCAGATGTTTAAATGGCCCGCTCAGCAGCAGGGGGGCAACCTGCGCCTTGAGGGTCAGGCTGCGAAAGTGGCTGGCCCATTGCCGGGCCAGCGGTCCGGCGTCCGGTGCCATGGGCAGGGTGTCGCTGAACTGCTCTCTGGGGTCTTTGAGCAGGGCCAGGGTCAGGCGGCTGGTGGTCTGGCCAGTGGCGGGGCGCAGGCCGGTGAAGGTGAGGGTGGCCTGCGGTTCGGGGTGGTCAATGTCCAGTTTCTGGCTCAGTTCAAGGTCGACATGGGCCTGCCTGCCATCGAGGGCCAGCGGCCGGGCGATCTGTTCCTGGAATGAGGCCAGCGGCAGGCGGGAAAGGGTCAGTGTCCATTCTTCAGCAGAACCATCTGAGAACAGGGCGCTGGAGCCCTTCAGCTCCAGGGGTGACTCGCCTATCTGACCGTCGAAGTGGAACGCTGAGTGACTGTTCCGGCTCAGGTCTGAGATTGAGCCGCTTATTCCACTGATTTGGGTCTGCCAGGGTGGGTTGAGACGAAGATCCTGATAGTCGATGGTTCCTTGCTGAATGTGGAACTGGTCAATGGTGGTTGCGGCCTGTCTGACTGACGGGTCCTGGAACAGTTGCTGGAGGAGGGCTGCTGCTGCGGTTGCAAGCGAGGGGCTGGCCGTCGATGAAGGATTGGCTGGCTGGCGCAGCCAGCGGCCGTTGAGGCGGTCCAGGTCAAGACGACCGATCCGGACGCTCTGCTCTTTCAGATTATAGACCAGGTCCTGGAAGGTTGCACGTTCCCAGCCGATGCGTACGGCGGGTTGGCCAACAGCGACCTGACCTGCTTCAAGCTCCAGGTGCCCCGTGAAGAGCGAATTTTTCGGGTTGAACCAGCCGGTACAGTTGACCAGGGCTGTTGCGTTCCGGATCAGGGGAACCGCCGGCAGCCATGGGCCAAGGACAGTCGCGGGGATCTTGCTGGCCTTGAAGTCCAGAAGAGGGTCTCCTGTGGGTGAACGGAGGGTGTTGATTTCGACCCGGCCCGGGACGTCCTGGCCGCTTTGTCCGTTGATGGTGGCCGTGAGCAGGGAGGTGGAATCGGTGCCGGTCTGCCCGGTCCGGGGCTGGTAGGTCAGGTGCAGGTCATCAAGGGTCAGTGGTGATCCTGTCTTTTCCTGCGGGTTGAGAGTCAGTTGCCCCTTGAGATCAAGCTTCTGGAAGGACCAGCCGTCCTGTTTGTTCAATAGAGGTGGCCATTGACCCGGAAAGAGATTGACCTCGCTGTCTGTGATTCTGATCGTTCCCAGATCCAGATGCCCCTTCCCTCGTGTGACCCCTTCCAGTGAGACCTGTCCTGCCTGTAGCCATTCTCTGTGGTTGTGAGTCAGTCGCAGGTCCTGTATCTCAAGTTGTCCTTGGCTGAAGCTGGGTTGCCATGGATGGTTTGGCTTCAAATCGAGCTCAAGAGTCCCCTGAAGCGTTCCCTGGCCTGCGGCCTGTCCCTGTGGATCAGGAGACAGGAACGGCAGCAGGTCTGAGGCTGAAAGTCCTTTGATGGTCAATGGGCCTAGGAGCCGTTCATCAACAAGTGTCCCCTGCCACTGAAAGAGGCTGTGGGTGTCATCTCTCCGGCCATTCAGGGTGAAGGTCGTCTGGGCGGGTGAGTTGTTGATGCTCAGTTGCAGCCTCAGCCAGGTCTGGAGCTTGTTTTCCGGAGACGAGGAAAGAATGGTCAAATATCCATCGGACAGGGAAAACAGCGGGCTTTCAGTGTTTCCCGTCGCAGATAGGTTCAGCAGGGGCAGCAGGGTGCTCAGCTGTTGTTTGAGGGCCTCTGCTCCGGCCTGAATCCGGGGAGTGCTTATCTGCCACTGCTGGAGCTGATGGCGGCGGGCCAAGGGTTGCCAGCTCCCCTGGATCAACATGTCCGGGGCAGTGAGTTGAAAGGCCTTGTCAGGACTGGAGAGTTCTGCCTCTGTGATGGTCGTTCGATAGTTCAGGCGCAACCGGCCTGTGTCCTGGTCTTGCGGGTTGTAGGCAATGGACAGGTGGGTATCACCCCGGCCCTTGTTGAGTTGCAGGGGCAGATCCAGGGAACCCAGATAGAGCGGCAGGTCAAGGTCAGTCAGGTCGCAGGACAGGGAGACCTGTGGCTGTCCCTGCTCATTGTGGTCCACCGCACCTTCCAGGGAGAAGGGGCTGTTGTTGATTCTTGCCTGGAATCGCGGGATCGAGACCACCTGTCCCGCGGGTTGTCTGTTTCCCAGGGCCATGCCGGGCAGGGTGAGGTCGATCTGGTCGATGATGTGAGTCTGTTGGCCTGCCTGGTCGTGCAACCGGATGCTGCCGTTTTCAATGCGTAAATCGTTGATTGTGAACTGCAGCCCCAGTTTCTGGGTGGCCATCAGCCAGACAGGAGGCGTGGACAGGGGGCGTAGCTGCAGGTCGAGTTGACCGCTGGCCTGTTGTTTCAGATCAAAAGAGGGCTGGCTGATCAGGATCTCGTTGAAGTTGATCTGGCCGTGTTGCAGGGCCCGGGGGTTGAGCCGGATGTACAGCTGTTCAATATGCACAGGGGGATGCGCTTCAGCTTCAGGCAGGGCGTGGCGCAAGTTCAGATTGGTCGCGGCCAGTTGAAAGGTGAACGGGTTAAAGGTCAGCTGGCCGGTAGTCATCTCCAGTCCGGTGGTCTGGCGTAACAGGTTGCCGATCCCTTTTTGCAGGAGATACGGGGTCAGGAAAAAACCAGCGGCGCAGCCGCTTATCACCACAAAGACCAGAACAAGAAGCCAGGTCTCAGTTCGGCTTTTTTGGCGCCGGTGGCGTTGCGGAGTGGTTGGGGGCGGCGCCGGAGCGCCCGGGGGGTGCGATCTGGCCGTCTGGTCTCCCGCTTCCGGGCCGGAGTTGGATGGGCGGGGGGCACCCGGCTGGATGGAGATGTTGCCGAAGGGGTCGGACATGGTCAATCTGGCCTGTATTCCGCAAGGGGTTGAGTGGATAAAATTTTTTTATAACCTACCACTTATTGCTCATGACTTCCATGGATTAAGTGGCCAGAGGCCGTCAAGGGCAACAAAGAGGTGGCGAGCGGGCCTGTTTGAATAAAAAAGGTGTAATTACAACTTTTTCTTGGAAAAATACAGATTGTACCTGTAGAATGAAATGCAAGGTTTCCCTTCGGTCAATCTTTTGACCAAGCGAGGGCTGTTGTCACCCGCTCAAGGGAGTTAAATTCAAATTTTGTGGCCAATGTTCGATTTTCTGAAAATACTGCGCTGGCAGGATGGCCTGGATATCCTGGTGGTTGGCTTTCTCATCCACAAGGCCATGACGATCATCAAGGGCACCCGCTCGGTGCAGATGCTCCTGGGTCTGATGGTCCTGATCGTTGTCTATTTCATGGCCATTGCCCTGGATCTGGCCGCCATGCAGTGGCTGCTCAACACCTTTCTCAGTTCTCTGCTCCTGATTGTCATCATCGTTTTTCAGAGTGATATCCGTCGGGCCCTGACCCAGGTGGGCAAGTCCCCGTTTCGGGTGGGCCGGGAGATGGCGGAAAAGGATATCGATGAGATTATCCGGGCCGTCTTCTACCTGTCCAAGCGGCGGATCGGTGCCCTGATCGTATTGGAACGGGAGACCGGTCTTCGTGATTATATCGAATCGGGTATTGATCTGCAGGCCAAGCTCAGCAAGGAATTGCTGATCTCAATCTTCATGCCGGTCTCGCCTCTGCACGATGGAGGGGTGATCCTCAGTGAGGGGCATATTGAGACGGCCGGGGCCATCCTGCCCCTGACTCAGAATCCGTATGTGAACAAGAAATACGGAACCCGGCACCGGGCGGCCATTGGCCTGTCCGAAGAAACGGATGCCGTTATTCTGGTGGTCTCTGAAGAGACCCAGGAAATCTCGCTGGTCCGGCACGGGGCCCTGACCACCATGAGCGATGAAATGACCCTGGCCAACGGCCTCCGGGCCATCTTTGAGGTCAAGGAAGGTTCGGCCCTGCCCTGGCGTAAATGGATTAAAGGCCTATGAAGCTGAACGATCCCTCAGCCCTGCAGGATCTCTGGCCCAAGGACTGGACCATGCGTTTCATTGCCCTGGTCCTGGCCGTGGTGGTCTGGTATTTTGTCGGCGGTGAGGACAAGGTGGACAAGAATGTGATGATTCCGGTGGAGGTCATCAACCTGCCCCGGGATCTGGTCATCGCCAATCAATACAAGCGTGAGATCGAAGTCTCGGTCAGCGGCCCGCGCAGTCAGGTCCTGAGCCTGGCCGAACGCGGGGTCCGGCGGCAGATCGATCTCTCCCACGCCACTGCCGGGACCATGGTCATTGCCAATGACAATGACTCCATTCCGGTCCCGCGCGGGGTAACGGTCCTGCGGGTCCAGCCGGCAACGATTATCCTCTCCCTTGACAATCTGGTCCAGAAGTTTTTCGGGATCAAGTCGATGACCCGGGGCAGCCTGGCCCCGGATTATGTCCTCAAGTCGATCCGGATGGACCCGGATGTGATCTCCATTACCGGTCCCCAGGCCGTCTTGTCGCGGATTACAGAAATCAAAACCAAGACCATTGATCTCAGCGGTCTGCATCAGGCCATTCAGATTCAGATCCCCCTGGATATCAGCCCGGAAATCATTGATCTGATCGGCGAGACCTCGGTCACCGCTGATATCAATATTGCCCTTGAAACTATTGAGAAAAAGCTCCCTCCTCTACCCGTGGAGCTGGTGGTTGACGGAAAACATCAGCGGGTGTCACCGGCCACGGCCACCCTGACCGTGGAGCTACCGAAATCCTTTATGCACAGCAAGCCTGATCTGCAGAAACTCTTCCAGATCCTGGCCAACCCTGCCCGGGAAGATGGTCAGGCTGAGTTGAAGGTTGTGGCCAGGCCTGAGCTGACGGTCCCCTTCACGGTGATCAAGATTGAACCGGCCTCGGTCTTCGTGATCCAGGAGCAGCCCCTGCTCGACGCATTGCCGATCCCGGATGCCGGGACCAAAACAGTTCCCGGGCCAGTGCCAACTTCTACAATCAAGCCTGCGTCAAAACAAAACAAATAACCGGTTGTATCCGGCAAGAGAGAAGAGCCATGAGACGTCTTTTTGGAACCGACGGAATCCGTGGGGTGGCCAACAGCCATCCCATGACCACCGAGATCGCCATGCAGGTGGGCCGTGCCGTGGCCTTTATTGTCAAGAAACAGGCACGTGGGCACAGTATCCTGATCGGTAAGGATACCCGCCTCTCCGGCTATATGCTGGAAAATGCCCTGGCGGCCGGGATCTGCTCCATGGGGGTTGATGTTCAACTGGTGGGGCCTCTGCCCACCCCGGGGATCGCCTTCATGACTACTTCCATGCGGGCCGATGCCGGGGTGGTGATTTCGGCATCGCACAATCCCTTTCAGGACAACGGGATCAAGATTTTCTCAGGTGACGGCTTTAAACTCCCGGATGCAGTGGAGGCCGAGATTGAGGAGTTGATTGTCTCCCAGAAGATGGATGCCCTGCGGCCCGTGGCGGAGGAGGTGGGCCGGGCCCGGCGTATTGATGATGCCAAGGGCCGCTATATCGTCTTTCTCAAGAATACCTTCCCGCGTCGCTATACCCTCGATGATTTTCACATCGTTCTCGACTGCGCCCATGGCGCCACCTATGGCGTGGCGCCCCATGTCTTTACGGAGCTCGGGGCCAGGGTGACCCTTTTGGGGGCAAAACCCAATGGCACCAATATCAATGACGGCTGTGGGGCCCTGTACCCGGAGCTTATGGCCGCAAAAGTCCGGGAAGTCGGGGCCGATATCGGTCTGGCCCTGGACGGTGACGGTGATCGCCTGATCGTCTGTGATGAGCAGGGGCAGGTGGTGGGGGGGGATCATGTCATGGCCATCTGCGCGGCCGATCTGATTCGGCGGCGCAAGCTGAACAAAAAGACCCTGGTGACTACGGTCATGTCCAATATGGGCCTTGAACTGGCCATGCGCGAGATGGGCGGGGCCATGGTTCGGACGGCCGTCGGTGATCGCTATGTGGTTGAGGAGATGCGCCGCAATGGCTATTCCTTTGGTGGAGAGCAGTCAGGCCATCTGGTCTTTCTGGATCATATCACCACGGGCGATGGCATCCTGGCAGCCCTTCAGCTGCTGACCGTGATGATCCAGCGGGAAAAACCGATCTCTGAGCTTGCCCGGATCATGGAGAGTTTCCCTCAGGTCCTCAAGAATGTGCGGACCCGCACTAAGATGGATGTCTCGAAGATCCCGAATTTTCCCGAGACCCAGGCGCGGCTCGAGCAGCAGCTGGGCAACACCGGTCGGATACTGGTTCGTCCCTCGGGTACCGAACCGCTCCTGCGGGTCATGGTCGAAGGGCAGGATGATCAGCTGATCAATGGCATGGCCGATGAACTCTGCGACCTGATCAGCCGTGCCGACCGGGCCTGAATAACCAGTATGGCTGGGCCATTTTGGTCCAGCCATACTGGTCCGCAGTAAGTCTCAACACTCACTCAGCCATCAGATCCAGTCAAAGCGGATGGTGTTGTCAAGGGCGTCGACCCGGGCCACCTGCACCTGGGTCATACTGCCTGGCTCCGGGGTCATGCCGCCGGGTGTGGGCAGGTCAAAGTCCATGAGGATTGCGGTCAGGAGCAGCTTCACCCGTTTGGGGCCGCTTTCAAGGATCAGGGCCTCCATGGGCTGGCCGACGCGGGCTTCCAGGTACTTGAGCAGCCAGTAGCGATGGCGCTGCTGTCGGACGTTGTTGGCCTGGGCCAGGGTCCGGGTGATCACTGCGGTGAAGTCCTTGCACATCTCTTCCGAGAAGCATAACTCCTCCCGCCTGACGACTGAGTGGAGCTGATGCTGCATGGACAGATCCAGCAATCTGCGGATGGGTGAGGTAACGGTTGTGTACTGGCTGACCCCCAGGCCGCTGTGGGGTTTGGCCAAAGTCAGCAGTTCGCCGCGCGAGAGCATCTTGCGCTGCTTGGAATTGAGGAAGAGGTCGTTGTCTGTTCCCTGGACCAGCCGCTTGCGTGGCGGCCCCTGGGCCCGGAACAGGCCCGGGAGCATGCGGTCGGCGAGATAGCGGGCAGACTCGGTATTGGTCAGGATCATCAGTTCCGAGACCAGGGTACGCGCCGGGGTGTCAGAGGCGGCCAGCTGGACACTGGGCTTGCCGGCCTGATTGACATGAATATTGACATCCGGGAAGGGCAGGAGCAGGGCCCCCTGGGCCAGTCGCCGGTCCCGCAGTTGCTGGCGCAGCCTGTTCAGGGTCATCAGCTGCGGATCACTTTCGATCAGCAGATCCACCTCGTCATAGGTCATGCGTCGGGCCACCTTGATGATCGAAGGCATGATTCGTACCCGCAGGACCTCGGCTTCGGGGGACAGCAGGATCATGAAACTCATGGTCGCCCGTACCTCGCCCTGCACCAGGCTGCAGATCCCCTGGGAGAGATGGCGGGGGAGCATGGGCACCTGGCGTTCCGGAAAGTAGATCGAGGTCCCGCGGGCCAGGGCCTCCTGAAACAAGGGGTCGCCCGGTCGCACATAATGGGCGACATCCGAGATATGGACTCCGACCAGGAAATTGCCGTCTTCCTCCTCCAGGGAGAGGGCGTCATCGTGGTCCAGGGTGGTGGGTCCGTCAATGGTGATGGTTGGTAGGTGGGTGAGGTTCCGCCTGGCCGGATCGTCAAAGAGTTCGGCCGTGCCCCGCTGGAGGATGCCCTCGGCCTGCTGGATGGCGGCCAGGGAAAAGTCCACCGGCAGTTCCTGGCGGAGCAGGGGAATGTTTTCGTTCCTGTCCCAGATCCCGACCTTGACCAGGAGATGAAAGGGGTCGTGCGGTCGGTTGAAGTTGCCATCTTTGAGGATCTGGCGGGCAAGGTCAGCCTCTTTCGCATCGCCTGTAAACAGATAGAAGTCGCGAATGATCTCCAGGCAGTGGAGGTCGGTATCGTCCATTGCGGCCCGGCTCTTTTCTCCCCGGTCGATTGCCTGGAGCAGATCGGCCCCGTGGCTGATTATTGCCAGCTTCTGGGCCTCCCTGTCCTGCTGGATCAGGATCTGCTCCACCTGTTCGGCGCTGTGCGCTTCAATGACCTCGTTGCGGTAGCGGAAGTGGACCCGATCGGTGAAGACCGCCCTGATCAGGGCGCAGATCGTGTCGTCTCCCACCGTGTCGCCAAACTGGAGTTCCGCCAGGAAGCGGGGACTGAAGCTGTCGCTTGCCTCCTCCGAAATCAGATCCCAGAGATCTTCAAGATTGACGCCCTCGCTCAGTTGCTGGCGGGTCTCTGTCGTTGCCTGGAGCAGGCGGATCTGTTCATCACGGCTGTTCAGGGGCCAGCTGGTCTCGGAACAGTGGATGACCCGGCTCAGAGGCAGGTTGACTTCACGGCCGTTCTGGTTGATGAGTCTGGCCCGTTTGGGCTGGGCCTCGTTCACCAGACCGCAGATAAATTTGCCGCCGTCCAGGTATTCGATTATTTTGCCGGCTGCGGCTATCTGCATGTTAGTTTGATCCGTATCGTGGTTGACGGTTGTCTTGGTCCGAGTTCATGTGATATGCTGGAGTGAGTCATCCGGTCTGACTCCTTGTGCCGGTCCTATCCAGGAAGACGGGGCCGGTAGAAGGGGAAGATGGGAGGTCAGATCGGGGGCTGAAACTCAGCGACACGCTCAGCAAAGTACAATAGCAGTCAGCCAGTCTTTTTCAATCAAAATTTGAGTCTGTGATCATATGGAACACTCCGCGCAATCCGTCCATTCAGGCATGGTGGCCATTGTTGGTCCACCCAACGCCGGTAAATCGACCTTGATGAATGATCTGCTGGGGCAGAAGATTTCTATTGTCACCCCCAAGCCTCAGACCACCCGGAACCGGATCATGGGGGTGGTGAACGGTGACGACTATCAGGTAGTTTTCCTCGACACCCCGGGCCTGCACCGGGCCCGCCAGCCCCTGAATCTGGAGATGGTCCGCATTGCCATGGAGTCCCTTTCCGGGGTTGATGCCGTGCTCTACATGATCGATGTCTCCCTGCCTCTGCCCGAGACCAGACGGGCCGAGCAGGGCCGTGAGATCAAGGAGCAGATGGAGGAGGTGGACAGTCCGGTGATCCTGGTCCTCAACAAGGTCGATCTGCTGGACAAGGAGCGACTGTTGACCATGATCAATGGTTACGCCCGCCTCTATCCCTTCCATGCCATTTTCCCCGTTGCCGCCCTGCATGGAGACGGCACCGATGGTCTGCTCAAGGAGATTGTCTCGCTCCTGCCGCTCGGGCCGCGCTATTTCCCCGAAGATATTCCCACCGATGCCACTGAGCGTTTTCTGGTGGCCGAGATGATCCGGGAAAAGGTCTTCCTGCTCACCGGTCAGGAGATCCCCTATTCCACGGCCGTCCAGATCGAGAGTTTCAAGGAGGATGAGGCCAGGCGGCTGGTGACCATTCATGCCGCCATCGTCCTGGAGCGGGATTCCCAGAAGGGGATCGTGATCGGCAAGGGGGGCAAGAAGCTCAAGCAGATCGGCACCGCCGCCCGGATTGATATCGAGGAACTACTCGGTTCCAAGGTCCTGTTGAAGCTCTGGGTCAAGATTCGCAAGAACTGGACTCAGGATGAGCGTTTTCTGAAAGAGCTGGGCTTTTAGCCACGGTTGATGGGTGGTAAGGTTGATCGATGAGGAGGGAAGTTGGGAGAAGTTG